>NZ_JBEXTT010000008.1:0-307192 GCF_040614155.1 Nocardiopsis sp. NPDC006139 | reverse complement strand
TCCTGTTCAGGCAGGTGCTTCGGGTCAGGGTCCGTTCGGCGTTGCAGTCGCCAGAACGGGCCCGTTTTACGCTGTGACTAACGGATGTTGAAGCCTTTCATCGCGGTCGTCATGTTCGACCAGGGCGACCCGCTGTCGGCGCTGCTGTCCACCCTGGCGGTGTTCGCCGTCGGGTTCCTCATGCGGCCGCTGGGCGGCATCGTGTTCGGGCGGATCGCCGACCGGCGCGGGCGCAAGTTCGTGCTGGTCACGACCATGCTCATGATGGCGGTGGGCAGCCTGGTCATCGGCCTGATGCCCACCTACGCCACGATCGGGGCGTGGGCGTCCCTGGTGCTGCTGGCCGCTCGGGTGCTCCAGGGGTTCGCGCACGGCGGTGAGTCGGCCACCGCCTACTCCTACGTGGGCGAGATCGCCCCGCCGCACCGGCGCGGCATGTGGGGCAGCGTCGCGTTCATCGCGATCTTCGGCGGGTCGGTCATCGCCTACACCCTGGGCGGCGTGCTCACCTCGGCGCTGCCGGAGTCGGCGGTCGGGGAGTGGGGCTGGCGGGTGCCGTTCCTGCTGGGCGCGCTGCTGGCGCTGGTCGCGCTGTACCTGCGGCGGGACATGGACGAGAGCGACGTCTTCGAGGCCGACCGGGACCGGGGCGGGGACACGGGTCCGGCCCCCGAGCGCATGTCGCGGGCGGGCCTGGTGCGCGCCGTCCTGGTGATGATCGCCATGGTCTCGGGCATCACCGCCGCCCACTACACGTGGACCTCCTACGTCTCCACCTACGCCATCACCCAGCAGGGCATGGACCCGGGCACCGCCTACTGGATGTCGGTGGCCGCGCAGGTGATCGCGCTGGTGTCGCTGCCGTTCTGGGGGCTGCTGTCGGACCGGGGCGGGCGTCGGCCGATGCTGCTGTTCTTCGCGGTGCTGATGTTCGCCCTCCAGTACCCGCTCACCCGGATGATCACCGACCAGGGGTGGACGCTGCTGGTGGCGACCTCGGTGGCGCTGCTGGTGGTGTCGGCCCCGGCGGCGATCCTCTCGGCGATCCTGTCGGAGAGCTTCCCGACCCGGGTGCGCACGCAAGGGATCGGGTTCGCGTACTCGCTGTCGGTGGCGGTGTTCGGCGGGACGGCGCCCTACCTCAACCAGCTGTTCGGGAACCTGGGCGCGGGCTGGGTGTTCGGCGTGTACATCATGGCGCTGTGCGCGCTGACCGGCCTGTCGTGCCTGTTCATCCGGGAGACCAGGGGCATGGAGCTCACGCGGGAGTGAGAACCGGCGCCCCGCGGGCCCGCCCCCGGCCGGGGGCGGGCCCCGCGCCGTGTCAGGGGGCCCGCCAGCGCAGCAGCTCCAGGGCGGCGGCCACGTCCACGGGGTTCTCGGCCAGGGGGCGCGGCAGCAGTTCGTCGGCGCGGGCCAGGCGGCGCACCACCGTGTTGCGGTGGGTGTAGCAGAGTTCGGCGGTGCG
The DNA here is from genome assembly GCF_040614155.1 of Nocardiopsis sp. NPDC006139. NCBI lineage: Bacteria > Bacillati > Actinomycetota > Actinomycetes > Streptosporangiales > Nocardiopsidaceae > Nocardiopsis > Nocardiopsis sp. NPDC006139. The sequence continues at coordinate 305,724 of NZ_JBEXTT010000008.1, read as the reverse complement.
GGTGGTGCTGCCCAGGGCGCGCACGTAGGCCAGGACGGTCTCGCGCAGGACCGGGTCGGCGGCGGCCAGGCCGCCGAGGGTGTCCTCCAGGAACTCCCCGAGCTGGGGCGAGGCGTCGGAGAGCAGGGCGGCGAGCCGGATGTCGCCGTAGCGCACGCAGCGCCGGGCGGGAGAGGCGGCGAGCATCCGCTGGGCTGTGGCCGCGTCGAAGTGGCTGCGGCGGAACCCGTCCACGCCGGTGCCGGGGCGCCCCACCGCGACGCGGGCGTCCGGGTGGGCGGCCAGCGCCCGCTCCAGGTCCTCCTGCGGCGGGGCGGCGGCGACCGGGAGCCACACCCACAGGGCGGTGGCCCCGGCGATGACGGTCAGCCGGTGCGCGGCCCCCGCGGCGCGGGCCACGTCCTCGGCGGCCGCCTCCAGCCGGTCGCTCGCGTCGCCCCACAGGACCGCGGCGGTGTGCGGGCCCGACAGGGTGTGGCGCAGCCGCTGCTCGGCGCGGGCCCGCCCGATCGGCGCCCCCTCCAGCAGCAGGGTGACGGCGGCACGGCGCTCGGCGTGGCTGCCCTGGGTGAGCGCGGCGCGTTCGGCGCGCATGCGCTCGGACAGGGCGCTGATGGTGTCGTCGACGAAGGTGTTGATGGACAGCGAGGACACGTCCAGCAGCTCGCGCAGTTCGGCCGGGTCCCCGGTCAGCCCGAAGCAGATGTCCATCCAGCGGCGCCAGGCGGTGTTCTGCCCGTTGCGGAAGGAGTCCAGCGCGCCCTCGTCCAGGCCGCGCCGGACCAGGTCGCGGGAGGCCTCGAGGAGTTCGGGGCGCAGGTCGACGGGGACCCTCTCGCCGGGGCGGGCCAGGTTGGCGGCGACCCAGTGCCGCAGGTTGGCCAGGTTGGCGCCGCGGATCTGCGCGGCCAGCACCGGGTCCTCGGCGACCGGCCGCATCCGCTCCCCGCTCAGGGAGGCGGAGTGCAGCTGCTCCACCCAGTCCCCGGGCGGGTCCAGCGCGAGCTCGGCCCCGCGCCGGAACAGCTGCGCGACGCGGGGCGAGGGGAGCGGCCAGGAGGGGGCCGCAGTAGCGTTGTGCACCACGCGGACCAGGATCACGGTGCGCGGTGCGCTGGCACAACATGGCCCGGATCACACAGGGTGGTAGAGGCGCGCCGAACGGAGGAGAGCGGTACATGGCCGGTGGGCGGACAGAGGTGGAGCACCTGGACGTGCTCGTCGTCGGGGCGGGCATCTCCGGGATCGGGGCCGCGCGGTACCTGAAGGAGCACCACCCCGGCAAGCGGTTCGCGGTCCTGGAGGCCCGGGCGGCCTCCGGGGGGACCTGGGACCTGTTCCGGTACCCGGGCATCCGCTCGGACTCGGACCTGCACACCTTCGGCTACGAGTTCAAGCCGTGGCGGGACCACCAGGCCATCGCCGACGCCGACCGCATCCTGGCGTACCTGCGGGAGACCGTCGAGGAGAACGGCCTGGGGCCGCACATCCGGTACCACCACCGGATGCTGGGCGCGGAGTGGTCGAGCGAGCGGGCGCGGTGGCTGGTGGAGGTCGAGCGCACCGACACCGGTGAGCGGCTGCGGCTGAGCACCGGATGGCTGTTCAGCGCCTCCGGCTACTACCGCTACGACGAGGGCTTCACCCCGCGCTTCGAGGGCCGCGAGCGGTTCGCCGGCACGGTCGTGCACCCCCAGCACTGGCCGCGGGACCTGGACTACGCGGGCAGGAGGGTCGCGGTGATCGGCAGCGGGGCCACCGCGGTCACGCTGGTCCCGGCGATGGCGCGCGAGGCCGGGCACGTCACCATGGTGCAGCGCACGCCCACGTACATCATGCCGGTGCCGCGCGGGGACGCCCTGGCCGACCGGCTGCGCAGGGTCTTCGGGGACGAGCGGGGCCACCGGATGGCCCGGCGCAAGAACATCTGGAAGGGCGCCCTGGTCTGGGGGTTCTGCCGGCGCTTCCCCAAGACGGCGCGCAGGCTCATCCGCCGGGTGACGGTCGCCCAGCTGCCCGCCGGGTACCCGGTGGACGAGCACTTCTCCCCGCCCTACGACCCCTGGGACCAGCGGTTGTGCGCGGCGCCCGACGGCGACTTCTTCCGGGCGATCCGCTCGGGCCGGGCGTCGGTGGTGACCGACCGGATCGCCTCCTTCACCGAGAAGGGGTTGCTGCTGGAGTCGGGGCGGGAGGTGGAGGCCGACATCGTCGTCACCGCCACCGGCCTGAACCTCCAGGCGTTCGGCGGTGTGGAGCTGGCGGTGGACGGCGCGCCGGTGCACCTGCCCGACACGGTCGCCTACAAGGGGATGATGCTGTCGGGGGTGCCCAACCTGGCGTTCGCGATCGGGTACACCAACGCGTCCTGGACGCTCAAGGTCGGCCTGCTGTGCGAGCACTTCTGCCGCCTGCTGGAGCACATGGACGCCCGCGGGTACGACATCTGCGTGCCCGAGCCCTCGGATCCGGGGATGCCCACGCGCCCGCTGCTGGACTTCGCGGCCGGGTACGTGCGGCGGTCGGTGGCGGAGCTGCCCCGCCAGGGCGACCGCGCCCCGTGGCTGACCTCCACGGGCTACACCGCGGACGTGGCGCTGCTGCGGGCGGACCGGGTGGCCGACCCCGAACTGCGCTTCGCTAGGGCGGCGGCGCCGGTGCGGACGGAGGCGTCGGCGTGAGGGGGGAGGACCGGTTCGCCGACCTGTCGGACGGCACGCGGATCTGCTACCGCGTCCAGGGGCCGCCGGAGGGGGTCCCGGTGCTGCTCATCGCGGGCCTGGGGCTGGACCTGACCTCGTGGCCCCGGCGGATGGTCGACGGGCTCCTGGACCGGGGCGCGCGGGTGGTCGCCTTCGACAACCGGGACGCGGGCCGCTCCACGCGGGTGCCGACGCCGTCGCCGTCCCCGCTGCACAGCGTGCTGGGCCGGCCGCGCCCGGACTCCTACGACCTGGGCGCCATGGCCGCGGACACCGTGGGCCTGCTGGACCACCTGGGCATCGAACGCGCCCACCTGGTGGGGATGTCGATGGGCGGCATGATCGGGCAGACCCTCGCGGCCCGCCACCCCGACCGGGCGGCGTCGCTCACGTCGGTCTTCTCCACCACGGGGGAGCGGCGGGTGGGCCGGGTGGCGTGGTCGAGCCTGGCCCGCATGGGCGGGCGCCCGGCGCGCACGGTCGAGGAGTCCGTGCGCAAGCACCTGGCGTTCCTGCGGCACATCGGGTCGGCGGTCTTCCCGCCGGACATCGACGAGGAGGTCGCCTGGGCGCGGGGCCTGTGGGAGCGGGCCGGGGGAGTGCGGGCCCGCAGCGGGGTGCCGCGGCAGATCGGGGCCATCCACGCCTCGGGGGACCGGACCCGGGAGCTGGCGCGGATCGGCGCCCCCACGCTCGTGGTGCACGGGGACGTGGACCTCATGGTGCACCCCAGCGGCGGGCGGGCCACCGCGCGGGCCGTGCCCGGGGCCAGGTTCGTGGAGATCGCGGGGATGGCCCACCACCTGGCCCCGGGGGTGGTGGACCGGCTGGTGGACCTGGTCGGGGACCACACGGCCCGCGCCGGGGGCTGAGCCCGGGGGCCGGCGCGCGCCGTGCGCACCGGCCCCGGCGGGTCAGGGGGCGACGCCGCTCAGCTCGTTGGGGGTCTCCTCCAGGGTGGTCGACGCGGTGACCTCGCCGGTCTCCAGGTCCAGGGCGTGAACCTGGCGGGTGGCGGTGTCGGTCACGTAGGCGGTGCCGCCGCGGACGAAGAGGGCCGGGCGCGGCTGCTGCCACTCCAGCGGCTCCTCCCAGGCGTCCATCAGCTCGATGGAGTCGGTGAGCTCGGCGGTCTCGGGGTCGATGACGTGCAGGGAGCCGTCGGTGCCCAGGACCAGGGCCTCGTCCCCGGGGCCGCGGCCCAGGGAGCGGAAGGTGTAGCTGGAGGGCAGCTCGACCAGGGTGAGCGAGGCGTCGGAGGTGTCGATCAGGGAGACCTGCTCGGGGCGCTCCAGTTCGGCGTCCGGGTCGGTCTTGTAGTCGCCCAGGACGATGGGCGAGGTGTCGGATCCGGCCTGGTTGCCGATGCGGCCGTAGTCGTGCTCGGCGTCGACCTTGGTGAACCCGTCGTCGTCGTAGACCAGGACGCCGTCCTCGCAGCCGATGACGATGGTGTCGCCCTCGGCGGCGGCCTCGCCGTGGACGCCGGGGCAGTCCTCGCTGCGGGCGATCTCCTCGCCGTCGGCGTCCAGGACGAGGGCGCCGGTGCGCTCCTCCTCGGTGCCGATGGTGAGCAGGAGTTCGCCGTTCTCCCGTTCGACGGCCACCCCGTGGTGGGCCTCCTCGGCGGTGTGGGTCTCCGCGTCCTCGGGGATCCCGTCGCCCAGGGCGTCGGAGTCGAAGGCGGTGATCTCGCCGCTGCCGTCGGCGAACAGCACGGTGCGCCCGGCGTGGCGGACGACGTGGCCGGGGGTGTCGGCCGCGAACACGGTGTCGGTCAGCTCGCCGGCGGCGGCGTCCAGGACCTGGAAGCCCTCGGAGGTGGAGACGAACACGTGGCGGTCGTCCCCGGCGGGGTTGAGCCGGTTGAAGCCCTCGATCCCGATGTCCCGGGCGACCTCCAGGGTGTCGCCGTCCAGGACGTAGATGCCGCCGTCGTAGGTGACCGCGATCGGGTTCGCGATGGCGGCCTCGGCGGGGGAGGCGTCCGTGGAGGCCTGTTCGGCCCCGCCGTCCTGACCGGCCGAGCAGGCGCTCAGCAGCAGTCCGGCGGAGAGGGCGACGGGCAGGGCCGCCCGTGCCGCGGTGCGGGGTGATCTCATGGTGTTCCGATCCTTGTGTCGTTCTCTTGCGGGGACGGGTGTTCTCCGGGGCGCGGGGCGCCGCGGGCGGGGGCGGGGGTCAGGGCGCGGTGAGGCCGTCGACGATGGCCTCGGTGTTGGCGCGCATCATGTCCAGGTAGGTGGGCGCTCCGCCGTCCGGGCCGGTCAGCGATTCGGAGTAGAGCGGGATGACGTCGATCTCCACGCCGGCCTGCTCGGCCATGACCGTGGCCAGCCGGTCGGGCTGGGAGGAGTCGGCGAACACCGCCCGCACGCCGGCGGCCTCGACCGCTTCGGCGAGGGACTGCAGGTCCGAGGCGCTGGGAGAGGCCAGGGTGGTGCCGGAGGGGATGACCGCGCCGATGACCTCGAAGCCGTAGCGGTCGGCGAGGTAGCCGAAGACGTGGTGGTTGGTCACCAGCCGGCGCTCCTCCCGGGGGATCGCGTCGAACTCGGCGGTCATCCACTCGTCCAGTTCGGCCAGCTCCCCGCCGTAGGCCTCGGCGTTGGCGCGGACCGCCTCGGCGTCGACGCCGTCGACCCGCTCCACGACCTGTTCGGCGATGAGGTCCACGGCGGCGGCGACCCGCGCGGGGTCGGTCCAGAAGTGGGGGTCGGGCTCGCCCTCGTTCTCATCGGAGGTGTAGGGCAGCGGGTCGACGGCCTCGCCCACCGCCAGGACGGGGACGCCCGCCTCCTCGGCGGCGGCCACGTTGCGGGCCACGCCCTCCTCCAGGCCCAGGCCGTTGTGCACCACCAGGGCGGCGCCCTCGATGCGCGCGGCCTCCTGGGCGGAGACCCCGAAGGAGTGGGGGTCGGCGTCGGGCTTCATCAGGACGGTCACCTCGGCCTGGTCGCCGACCACCGCGCGGGTGAGGTCGCCGAGGATGTTGGTGGTGACCACGATCCCCTCGCCGGGGCCGTCGCCGGCGGAGCAGGAGGAGAGGCCGAGGGCGGCGGCCAGGGCCAGGGCGAGCGCCGCGGTGCGCGGCCGGGTGCGAGGGCTGCTCATCGGTTCACCGTCCGGTCTCGACCATGTGGTGGGGCGCGACCTCGGTCTCGAAGGTGCGTGCCACGCGCAGGTCGTCGTTGTAGTCGATCTCGTGGACCCGTCCGGCGTGCGCGTCGTTGACGTAGGCCCGGGAGGTGTCCACCTGGAGGGCCGGGGGGTGCTCGGCGTCGACCCGCTCCAAGAGGTCGGTGCGGGCCCGTTCCTCGCCGGTGGCGGGGTCCAGGGCGTGCAGGGCCCCGTCCTCGGTGAGGGCGAGCACGGAGGCGCCCTCGCCGACCGCCGTCGCCGTGACGACGCCGGGCAGCTCCCAGTGGTCCCAGCGCCGTTCGGCGAGGTCGAGCACGAGGACGGTGTCCGGGGCGGGGACCGCCGCCAGGGCCGCGGCCCCGGGCCGGTGGTGGAACCCGGTGACGGCGGCCCCGGCCGGCAGGCCGTCGGGGTAGGGGAGGGGCTCGGCGGTGAGGGCGCCGTCGTCCTCGGTGACCGCGAGCGCGCCGTCCGCGCAGCCCAGGACGAGGCCGCGGCGGGTGACGGCCCAGGCCCCGGGGTCGGCGCACTCCTCGCCCAGGGTCTCCAGGGGTCCGCCGTCGCGGTCCAGGACCTGTACGGGGCCGTCCTCGGCCACGATCAGCCGCCCGGCGTAGGGGAGGGTCAGGCCGGCCGCCCGCGGGTCGGCGGCGGCAGCGGCGGCGGTCCCGTCCTCCAGGGAGGGCCGGTCCAGCAGCGCGAGCGTTCCGTCGGCGCCGTTCAGGGCGGTGAGGGCGGTGTCGGTCGCCGCGCTGGCGGCGGCGACGCCGGCGGTCCCGGCCGTGCGGATCTCCGCCCGGTAGTAGTGGGAGTGGTCGCCGTGGTCGACGGTCCACACGCCGCTGTCGACGACGGAGGTCGTCCGTTCATCGGATGACGACAGGTACGCGAACCGTCCGTCGCCGGTGATCCCGTCGACGGGGCCGACGGGGTCCAGCAGGGTGGACTCCTCGGTGATCAGGTCCAGGACCTGGATCCGGCCCTCGTCGTCGGCCAGGACCAGGCGCGACTGGGGCTCGGCGGCCTCCTCGGCCCCCTCGACGTAGCCGTGCGGGGTCGGCTCGGCGTCCGCGGGCGGCTCCTCCTGCGGCGCGGGGCCGCATCCGGCGAGCAGCGCGGCGGCGAGCAGCCCGGCGCCCGACGCCGGGAGCCGGCCTCTGCGGTGGGTGCGGATCATGACGCGTTCGACCTTTCGTCCGTGTGCAGGGGTGCGGGGGGATCGTCGTCGGGGGGAGTGGGGCCGCCGCCGGGCCGGAGCCGGGACAGGGCGGCCGAGCAGAAGAAGAGGGCCACGGCGGTGGCCGAGATGCTGGCCCCGGCCGCGGTGCCCCAGTGCCAGGACACGAGCAGGCCGACGAAGGTGGCGGTGCAGCCCAGTACGGCGGCGCCGGCCATGATCGCGGGGATGCTCCTGGCCCAGAGCGCGGCCGCGGCCGGAGGGGCGATGAGCAGGCCGAAGACGAGCAGGGTGCCGACCACGTGGAACGAGGCGACCACCGCCAGGGTGATGAGGCCGAGCATGGCGGCGTGCGCGGCCCGGGGGGCCAGGCCCAGGGTCGTCGCCTTGCGCGGGTCGAAGGCCAGGGCGGTGAAGGAGCGGTGGCCCAGGACCGCGACGGGGAGGGCCGCCAGCAGGGCCAGGGCGAGCAGGACCAGGTCCTGCTCCCGTACGGCGAGGACGTCGCCGAACAGGAAGCCGGTGAGGTCGACGGCGAAGGACCCCGAGTGGGAGACGATGATCACCCCCGCCGAGAGCATGCCGACGAAGAGCAGGCCGATGCTCGTGTCCTGGGACAGGCGCGGCGAGCGGTTCAGCGCGGTGACCCCCAGCGCCATCCCGGCCGCGGCCACGGCCGCGCCGACGAACAGGTTGCCGCCCAGCAGCGCGGCCAGGGCGACCCCGGGGAGCATTCCGTGGGACATGGCGTCCCCCAGGAAGGCCATCCCGCGCAGCACCACCCAGGTTCCGGCCAGTGCGCAGATGAGGGACACGAGGACGCCTCCCCACAGCGCACGCTGCACGAAGACCACCTCGAAGGGGGCGAATAGGGCTTCCATGCCGGGCACTCTATAATGAAAACCGTTTTCACTACCAAATCGGAGGTGGGCATGACCTCGGACGGGGCCGGTACGGCAGGGGCGCCGGCGGTCGAACTGGCGGACGTGTACGCGGGCCACGGCGGCCGCGACGTCCTGCGCGGCGTCACCCTGGCGATTCCCGCGGGGACGGTGACCGCCCTGGTGGGGGCCAACGGCTCGGGCAAGTCCACGCTGCTGTCCGTCATGGCCGGGGTCCTGGCCCCGCGGGCGGGGAGTGTGAGCCTGGGCACGCCGCGCCGCCCCGCCCTCGTGGTGCAGCGCAGCGCGGTCTCCGACGCGCTGCCCATCACGGTGCGGGAGACCGTGGAGATGGGCAGGTGGGGGCTGCGGGGGCCGTGGCGCAGGCTGACCCGCCGGGACCGGGAGGAGGTCGGGGCGTGCATGGAGCGGCTGGGGGTCGCCGACCTGGCCCGGCGGCAGCTGGGCGAGCTGTCCGGCGGACAGCGCCAGCGGGTCCTGCTGGCCCAGGGGCTGGCCCAGGAGGCGGACCTGCTCCTGCTCGACGAGCCCGCGACCGGCCTGGACGCGGACTCCCGCGCCCGGATCGGGGAGGTGCTGGAGCAGGAGCGCGCCCGAGGGGTCACCGTCGTGCACGCCACTCACTCCGAACGCGAGGCCGCGCGCGCCGACCTCGTCCTGCGGATGCGGGGCGGGCTGCCCCGGGAGGCCGGCGGGGCGCTCGCCGAAAGGTGAGGCGCGGGTCAAGCTTTCGCCGGTCCGCCGCCACCGAGGTTCCCCGCGGGGGTGTTCTCTGATCGACTGGTCCCTGTGCGGCCGGTCCGCCGCGCGGCCGCGGAGCGGTGCGGCGGCGGGCCGGCGCGGGACCGACCGAGCCCCTGGGGGAGCGATGGCGACGCGACACCTCGTACACGAGGACCACACCCACGAGCACGGTGCCTCCTGCGGGCACGTGGCGGTGCCCCACCAGGGGCACGTGGACTACGTGCACGACGGGCACCTGCACCACGGCCACGAGGGCCATTGGGACGAGTGCGCGCACGAGGGGCACGCCGTCCACGAGGACCACGACCACCGGCACGGGGAGGGGTGCGGGCACGTGGCGGTGCCCCACCAAGGACACGTGGACTACGTGCACGACGGGCACCTGCACCGCGAGCACGACGGCCACTGGGACGAGCACTCCACCGGTTCCTGACCGGCGCGGGACGGGCGGGGCCACGGGGGCGGAACGGGTGTTCCGCCCCCTTTCGCGTGCTCCGGGCGCGGGGCCCCGGGGCGACCGAGGGGCCGGAGTGGCGGGCGATGGATCCGTCCCGTTTCGCGGAGGTCTATACTCATGAAACGAAAACCGTTTTCATTGCCCGTGTGGCCGGTGTGCGCCCCCTCCCGGCCGGACGCGCCCCCGCACCGCCCCCACGGCCCCGGAGAGGAACCCCCGACCCATGAGCACGCGCAGCCCGCACCGCGCCGGGCTCCCCGCGCCACCGCCCCCGGCCGCCCGGCCCGGACGGCGGCGGCGCGGCCTCCCCGCCGCGCTCCTCCTGGCGGCCGCCCTCGTGGCCGTGATCCTGGCCTCGGCCGCCACCGGGGCGGTCGACCTGACCCCGCTGGACGCCGCCCGGCTGCTGCTGGGGCACCTCGTCCCGGGCATGCCCTGGATGACCGACGGCACCTACACCGTGCTCCAGGACCAGGCGGTGTGGGGCTTCCGGCTCCCCCGGGCCCTGCTCGCCGCCCTGGCCGGGGCCTCCCTGGCCCTGGCGGGCGCGCTCATGCAGGCCGTCGTGCACAACCCGCTCGCCGAGCCGTACGTCCTGGGCGTCTCCTCCGGGGCGGGCGTCGGCGCGGTCCTGGTCGTCGTGGGCGGGGCCGTCGGCGGCCTGTCGCTCTCGACGGCGGCCTTCGCCGGGGCCGCCGCGGCCACCGCCGCCGTCTACTTCATCGCCCGCAGGCACGGCCGCGTCGCCCCGCAGCGGCTCATCCTCGCCGGGGTCGCGCTCGGCGCCCTGTTCAGCGCCGTCACCAGCTACCTCACCCTGACCACCGAGGCGCAGAACGTCTTCAGCGTCATGTTCTTCCTGCTCGGCTCGGTGTCGGCCGCCACCATGGGGTCCCTGCTCGCGCCCGCCCTGGCGCTGCTCGTCGCGCTCGTCGTCGTCGGCGCCAACGTGCGCGGGATCAACGCCCTGCTCGCGGGCGACGAGGCCGCCACCTCCCTGGGCGTCTCCGTGGACCGGCTGCGCACCGTCCTGCTGCTGGTCTCCGCCCTCCTGGTGGGCGCCGTCGTCTCGGTGAGCGGCAGCATCGGCTTCGTCGGCCTGATCATCCCCCACATCGCGCGCATCCTCGTGGGCACCGACCACCGGGTCATGCTCCCGGTGAGCGTGCTCGGCGGCGCCGTCTTCCTGGCCGCCGCCGACCTGATGGCCCGCACCGTCGCCGCACCGGTGGAGGTCCCCCTGGGCATCCTCACCGCCGTGGTCGGCGCCCCCTTCTTCCTGTGGCTGCTGCGGCGCGACCGCGCCTCGACCGTGGGGATGGACCGGTGAGGGTCGTACTGGAGGGGGTCTCCGTGGCGCGGGGGAGCCGCACCGTGGTCCACGACGTCTCCGTCGAGGCGGCCCCCGGATCGGTCCTGGGCGTCCTGGGCACCAACGGCAGCGGCAAGTCCACGCTGCTGCGCACCGTGTGCCGGGTGCTGCGCCCCAGCACCGGGCGCGTCCTGCTCGACGGCGACGACGTGCGCGACCTGCGGCCGCGTGAGGTCGCCCGCCGCGTCGCCGTGGTCGCCCAGGACTCCCACGAGGACTTCGGGATCACCGCGCTGGAGTCCGTCCTGCTGGGGCGCACCCCCCACCACCGCGGGTTCTCCCCCGACACGGACCGGGACCTGGAGATCGCCCGGGAGGCGATGGACCGGGTCGGCGTGCTCGGACTGGCCGGCCGCCAGGTCGCGGAACTGTCCGGGGGAGAGCGCCAGCGGGTCCTGCTGGCCCGGGCGATCACCCAGCAGGCCCGGGTGCTCGTCCTGGACGAGCCCACCAACCACCTGGACACCGCCCACCGGCTCGAACTCATGGACCTCATCGGCGAACTCGGGCTGACCACCCTCATCGCCCTGCACGACCTCGACCTGGCCCTGGCCCACTGCGACCGGGTCGCCCTGCTCGTCGAGGGCCGCCTGGACAGGTCCGGCACCCCCGCCGAGGTCCTCACCCCCGACGTCCTGCGCGACCGCTTCCGCGTCGACGCCGACATCGTCCACGGCCCCCGGCGGCCGCACCTGCTCCTGCACGGCGTGGCCCGCCCCGCCGCCCCCGACACCCTCACGGAAGGAACCGTATGAACCGGCAGCACACGACCCGGCGGCACGCACCCCGGGGGCGCCGCCCCCTCGCCGCGCTCGCCCTCCTCACGGGCGCCGCCCTGGCCCTGAGCGCCTGCGGGACCTCGGTGGAGCCCGAGCCCGCGGCCGGGGAGGAGGCCGGCCGGGGGTACCCCGTCACCGTCGAGAACTGCGGCAGGGAGCTGACGTTCCAGTCCGCGCCCGCGAGCGTCGTCGGCCTGAGCCCCTCCCAGACCGAGCTCCTCGTCGAACTCGGGCTGGCGGACCGCCTCGCCGGCCAGGCCCAGGTCGCCCACCACGAGCTCGACGAGGACATCACCGCGCAGCTCACCGACGTGCCCGTGCTCAGCGAGGAGGCCCCGCCCGCCCGGGAGGACCTGCTCGGCGCGGCCCCCGACTTCGTCTACTCGCCCACGGACTACGAGTTCACCGCCGAGCAGGGCTTCGCCAGCATCGAACAGCTCGCCGGCGCCGGGGCCGAGGCCTACACCGCCACCGGCGGCTGCTCCGACCGCCGGGCCGCCGGCACGGTCGACGACCTGTTCACCGACATCGCCGACCTCGGCCTGATCTTCTCCGTCACCGAGCGGGCCGAGGAGCTCTCCGAGCAGGGGCGCGCACGCCTGGAGGAGGTCGCCGACACCGTCGAGGGGGCCGAGCGGCCGAGCGTCGCCCAGCTCTACGTCGAGGGGACGACCCTCTCCGCGATCGGCGGCGGCGTGGAGTACGACATCATCGACCGCGCCGGCGGCGACAACGTCTTCGAGCGCGACGAACCCGCCTTCGCCGAGTTCTTCGCCGCCGTCGTCACCCCGGAGGAGATCACCTCGCGCGACCCCGAGGTCATCGTGTTCTCCGTCAACGACGCCGAGCACGAGGCCGCCACCCGCGCGTACCTGGCCGAGACCTTCCCCGACGTGTCGGCCGTCGCCCGGGACCGGCTCGTCGCGGTGCCGAACTCGGACCTGTTCCCCGGGACCCTGGGCAACATCGACGCGGTCGAGCGGATCGCCGCCGAACTGCACCCCGACCTGTTCTGACCGGTCCCGTCCGCCACCGGCCCCCTACCGCAGACGAAAGGCCCGGCGATGTACCTGAACCGAGGGATCCGGCCCTTCCTGGCCCCCGTACGCGGCGGCGTCGCCGCCACCGCGGCCGCCGCGGTGGCGGCCGCCGGGTTCTCCGTGGGGGTGGCCTTCGGCCTGGCCTCCGTGACCGGAGCCCTGCTGCGCTGGGGGGACGGCGGCGCGCCGGCGGTGGCGGGAGCCCTGGCCGCCACCGCCGCCTGCGCGGCCGGGCGCGGGGTCTGCCTGTGGGTCCGCGACCAGCTGGCGACCGCCACCGCGGCCCGGGTCAAACGGGCGGTCCGGGCCCGGGTGATGGACCGGATCTACGAACTGGGCCCCGGCCACACCTGGCCGCGGGGGCGCGGCGGGGTGCAGCCGACCGCCGTCGACGGGGTCGAGCACCTCCAGGGCTACATCGGGTTCTACCTGCCCCAGCTGCTGGTGTCGTGGGCGGTCCCGGCGGTGCTGCTCGCCGTGCTCGTCGCGGTCTCCCCGCCGGTGGCGGCCGTGGTGCTGGTGTGCGTGCTCACGGTCCCCTTCGCCCAGCGCCTGTGGCGCCTGGTCCTGCGCGACCGGGCCCGGGACCACTGGGACAGGTTCGAGGCGTTCGCCGACCGGGTCGGCGACACCGTCCGCGGCCTGCCGACCCTGGTGGCGCTGGGCGCCGCCGACCGGCGGCGCGCGCACCTGGCCGGGGCCGCCGAGGACCTGCGCGCGGCCACGACCGCGAACATGCGGGCCTCGCTGGGGGTGTCGGCGGTGATGAACGCGGCGATGTCCGTCGGGACGGCCGGGGCCACGCTCACGGCGGCGCTGGAGGCCTCCCGCGGCTCGCTGCCCCTGGAGTCGGTGCTGCTGGTGCTGTTCCTGTCCGCCGAGTGCTTCCGCCCCCAGCAGGAGCTGAGCGGGTACTGGCACGAGGGGTTCCACGGCATCGCCGCGGCCGGCGCGATCACCCGGCTGCTGGAGACCGAGCCCCCCGTCCGCGACCGGCCCGGGGCGGCACCGGTGGAGTGGGCGGGGCCGCCCTCGGTGGCCTTCGAGAACGTGGACTTCACCTTCCCGGGCGCGGCCGGGCCCGCGCTGCGCGGGGTGTCGTTCGCCGTCCCCGCGGGCTCGGTGCTCGCGGTGGTCGGCGCCTCCGGCGCGGGCAAGACCACCCTGGGGCGGCTGCTGCTGCGCGACATGGACCCCGACTCCGGGCGGGTCCTGCTCCAGGGCCGCGACCTCGCCGACCTGTCGCTGTCCGGGCTGCGCCGCGGCACCGCCCGCGTCGCACAGGACGTGGTCCTGCTGTCCGGCACGATCCGGGAGAACATCGCCCTCGCCGCCGGTCCCCCCGGACCGGAGGCCGACGCCCGGGTCGCCGACGCCGTCGCCCGGGCCCGGGTGGACGACGTGGCCGGGCAGCTGGACGACGGCCTCGACTCCGCGGTGGGCGAGGGCGGGCGGCTGCTCTCGGGAGGCCAGCGCCAGCGCGTCGCCCTGGCCCGCGCCCTGGCCGCCGACGCCCGGCTGCTGCTCCTGGACGAGGCCACCAGCGCGCTGGACGCGGAGAACGAGGCGCTCATCACCGGCTTCCTGCGCGCCGGGCGCGGCGAGCGCACCATGGTCGTCATCGCGCACCGGCTCTCCACCGTCGCGCACGCCGACCTGGTCCTTGTCCTGGACCGGGGGCGGGTGGCGGAGTTCGGCCCGCCGGGGGAACTGGCACTGGGACAGGGGCACTGGGCGCGGCTGGTCGACGCCCAGCGCGCGGGGACGGGAGGCGTGCGATGACCGCCGCGACCGGGCCGGTGCCGCCCACGGCCGGGCTCGCCACCTGGCCCGGCATGTGGGCGGCCCTGGCCGGCCACCGGGGCGTGTACCTGGCGGCCGTCGCCTTCAACACCCTGGCCCTGCTGGCCCAGGCGGGTGCCGCGCTGGGCGGGGTGTGGGCCGTCGTCACGGTCCTGGCCGGCGGCGGGCCCGCGGACCTGGCGGCACCGGCGGCCGCCACCCTGGCGGCCGTGGCCGTCCGGTCGGCCGCCTCGTGGCTGGAGTCCTGGCTCTCGCACGACCTGAGCTTCCGGGTGCTGGCCCGGGTGCGGCTGTGGGTGTACGACGCCCTGGCCCGGCTCGCCCCCGCCGGACTCTCCCGCCGCCGCTCCGGCGACCTGCTCACCTCGTCCCTGTCGGACGCCGAGGCGCTGGAGATCTTCTACGCCCACTCCTCCATCTACACGCTCAGCGCCTGGGCGGCCACCCCGCTGCTGTGGGGCGCGCTGGCCGCGGTGAGCCCGCCCGCCGCCCTGCTCACGGCCCCCGTCCTGGCCCTGTCCGTCGCCCTCACCCTGGCCGCCCGGCGGTGGGCGCGCCCCCAGGGCGAGCGGATCCGCACCGCGCTGGCCGAGCTGGGCGGCGAGGTCGCCGAGAACACCGGGGCCGTCCGCGAGATCGTCGGCTACGGGCTGGTGCCCCGGCGGGCCGAGCGGCTGGCCGCCCTGGACGACCGGCTGCTCACCGCCCAGTTCCGCAACGCCCGCCGCTCGGGGGCCGAGACCGCCGTGCTGGGCGCGGTCGCCCTGCTGGCGGCGGTGGCCACCGCGGCGGCCGCCGCCTGGCAGCTGGAGCGCGGCACCCTCGCCCCCGAGGCGGTGCCCTTCGCGATCGTGCTGGCCACCATGGCGACCGCCCCGGTCCTGCAATGGGCGGCGATGACCCGCCACTACGGCACCACCGGCGAGGCCGCGGCGCGGATCGGTGCGCTGCTGACCGCGCGCCCGCCGGTCGCCGCCCACGGCGACCTGGCCGCGCCGCCCGAGGAGGGCGGCCGGGTCCGGGCCGAGGGGGTGTCCTTCCGGTGGAGCGACGTCGACCCCCAGGCGTCGGCCCGCCCGGCCGTGCGGGACCTGACCGTGCACGTCCGGCCCGGGGGGCACATCGCGATCGCCGGGAGGTCGGGGTCGGGCAAGTCCACGTTCGCGCAGGTCCTGGCCCGGTGCGTGGACCCGGGGCAGGGCCGGGTGGAGGCCGCCGGGGCGCCCCTGCCCCGCTACACCCGACCGGCGCTGCCGGGAGTGGTGTCGCTGCTGCCCCAGGACGTCGCCCTGTTCCGGGAGACGGTGCGCGACAACCTGCTGCTGGCCACCGACGACGACCTCGACGACGCCGACCTGTGGCGGGTGCTGGAGGCGGCGCGGGTGGACGACGTGGTCCGGCGGCTGCCGGAGGGCCTGGACACGGTGCTCGCCGACAACGGCCGCTCCCTGTCGGGCGGTGAGCGCCAGCGGCTGGCCCTGGCCCGCACCCTGCTGAACCCGGCCCGGGTGCTGGTCCTGGACGAGGCCGTCAGCCAGCTCGACGCCGTCGGCGAACACGACGTCCAGGAGGCGATCGCCGCCGCCCGGGCGGGCCGCACCACGATCACCATCGCCCACCGCCTGACCACGCTGGTGCGCGCCGAACGGATCATCGTCCTGGACGCGGGGGTCCCGGTGGGCGACGGCACCCACGCCGACCTGCTCCGGGACTGCCCCGCCTACCGGCGCCTGGTCGCCCCCCAGCTGGACGCCCCGGGCTGAGCGGCGGGCTTTCGGATGCCATTGGTATTCAGATGTGGTTATCATCTGGATGTCATCGACATCTGAGAAGGCGTGAGGTGCGGACATGGCGTCCACCGATCCCCCCGCCGCGGTGCTGTCCACCCTGCGCTGCATCGGGTTCAGCTCCGTGGAGACCGTCGCCGCCGTCACCGGCCTGGACCCGGGCGAGGCCGAGTCCGCCCTCATCGACCTGGCCGTCGACGGACTGGTGACCCGCCACAGCGGGCCCTTCGGCGGCTGGGGGCAGACCGCGGCCGGACGGGAGGCCGACGCCCGCGCGCGGGCCCGGGAGCTGGAGGCCGCCGGGGCCGGACCGGCCGTCGCGGCCGCCTACGAGCGGTTCCTGGAGCTCAACCCCGAACTCCTCGACCTGTGCTCGGCCTGGCAGCTGCGCCGCCCCGGCGACCCGGCCGCCGAGGCCCGCGTCCTGGACCTGTTCGCCGACCTGGACCGGCGGGCGGCCCCGGTCTGCGACGCGCTCGCCGCAGCGCTGCCCCGGTTCGGCCGGTACCGGCCCGGCCTGGCCCGCGCCCTGGAGCACGCCCGTGCGGGGCGCACGGAGTACCTGACCGACCACCTCGCCTCCTACCACACGCTCTGGTTCCAGCTCCACGAGGACCTGCTCGCCACCCTGGGGGTCCCCCGATGAGGTGGGTGCGGCCCCTGGACCCGGCCGTGGCCGACGGGCCCGGCGACATCGGCGGCAAGGCCCACGGCCTCATCACCCTGCGGCGCCTGGGCCTGCCCGTGCCGCCGGGGTTCGTCGTCACCACCGGGGCCTGCCGGGCCTTCCGCCGCCTGGGCCGCCTCCCGGACGGGCTGGAGGCGGAGGTCCGCGCCGCCCTGGCCGCCCTGGAACGGCGGACCGGCCGCACCCTGGGCGGCACCCCGGCCCTGACCGTGTCGGTGCGCTCGGGCGCCGCGGTGTCCATGCCCGGCATGATGGCCACCGTCCTGGGCCTGGGCGCACCGCCCGCCGGCGACGGGGACGCCGGCGCCGGGCCCGACGGGGCCCGGGAACGGCTGACAGCGGCCCTCGTCGAGGTGCTCGGGTCCTGGGACGCCCCGCGGGCCCGCACCTACCGGGCGCTGCACGGGATCGACGGCGACGCGGGCACGGCGGTGGTCGTCCAGGCCATGGCGGACGGCGACCGCGACGACCGCAGCGCCTCGGGCGTGGCGTTCGGCCGCGACCCGGTGGACGGGTCGCCCGGCCCCGCCGGCGACGTGCTCTTCCGCAGCCGGGGCGACGCCGTGGTCTCCGGGCGTGCGCTGCCGCTGCCCCTGACCGCCCTGGCCGAGCGCGAGCCGCGCGCGTGGGCGGACCTGTGCGACGCCCTGGAGCGTACGCAGGCCCACTACCGGGACGCCTGCTACCTGGAGTTCACCGTCGAGACGGGGCGGCTGTGGCTCCTCCAGGTGCGCCCCGCGGGCTTCTCCGGCGCCGCGGCCGTGCGCACCGCCGTCGGCCTCGCCGAACGCGGCGTCATCACCCGCGCCGAGGCGCTGGCGCGGGTCGCGACCGCCGACCTGGAACGCGCCCGGCTGCCCGTCCTGGCCGAGGGCGCCGACCTGTGGACCCGCGGCACCCCCGCGGGCCCCGGAGCGGTGGTGGGGCGCATCGCCACCGACACCGCGTCGGCGGTGCGCATGGCCGCCCGCGGACCGGTGGTGCTGGTGCGCCCGGAGACCTCCCCGGCGGACATGGCGGGGCTCGCCGCCGCGGCGGGGGTGCTCACCGCCCGGGGCGGGGCCGCCTCGCACGCCGCCGTGGTGGCCCGCGCCCTGGGCCGGCCCGCGGTGGTGGGCGCGGCCGGCCTGCACGTCGAACCGGGGCGCGTGCGCGCGGGGGACCGCTGGGCCGCCGAGGGCGACCTCCTCACCCTCGACGGCACCACCGGCCGGGTCGCCCTGGGGGAGCGCCCCACCGCGCCCCCGCCCGCCGACTCGGCCGTGGACACCCTCCTGGCCTGGGCGGACGCCGTCACCGGTGCCGGGGAGGGCACCGACACCGACCGCCTGGCCGCCGCCCACCGCGCCCTGGCCCGCTGACCCGGGGCCCGCGGCGGCCGGTCAGCGCAGGGCGTCGGCGAGGGCGGACAGCAGGCGGTCGACGTCCTCCTCCGCCGTGTAGGGGGCCATGCCCACGCGCAGCCCGGCGGTGTCGTCGACGCCCAGCCGGGCGAACGCCTCGTAGGCGTAGAAGCTCCCGGCGGGGGCCAGCACGCCGCGTTCGGCGAGCAGGCGCGAGACGTCGGCGCTGCGGCGGCCGGGGAAGGTCATGAACAGCGTCGGCGTGCGCTCGGCCGCCCGCGAGTGCACCTCCACCGCCCCGCCCAGCCCGGCCAGGGCCGCCTCGACCCTGTCGCGCAGCGACACCTCGTGCTCCTCCAGCAGCCGGCGGGCGTCGGCCAGCCGCCCGCGCCGGTCGCCGCCCGCGGGGGCGAGGTCGGCCAGCACCTCCACCGCCTCGGTGGCCCCGGCCATGGTCTCGTAGGGCAGGGTGCCGTACTCGAACCGCTCGGGCACCGCGTCGGTGGAGGGCACCAGCTTGTCCGGGACGACGGTCTCCAGCAGCGCCGGGTCGGCGGCCAGGACCGCGCAGTGCGGGCCCAGGAACTTGTAGGGGGAGCACACGTAGAAGTCGGCGCCCAGCTCCCGCACGTCCACCACCGCGTGGGCGGCGTGGTGCACCCCGTCGACGTAGACCAGCGCCCCCGCCCGGTGGGCGCGGTCGGCGATCGCGCGCACGGGCACCCGGGTGCCCAGCAGGTTGGAGGCCGCCCCGACGGCCACCAGCCGGGTGCGCTCGTTGATCACCGCGTCCAGCCCGGACAGGTCGGGCTCGGCGGTGGCCGGGTCGAAGTCGATCCACCGCACGGCCGCGCCGGTGCGCTCGGCGGCCTGCACCCAGGGGCGGACGTTGGAGTCGTGGTCCAGCCGGGTGACCACGACCTCGTCGCCGGGGCCCCAGTCCTTGGACAGGTGGCGGGAGAAGTCGTAGGTGATCTGGGTGGCGCTGCGCCCGTACACCACGCCCTCGGGCGCGCACCCCAGCAGGTCGGCGTAGGCGCGGCGGAACGCCGCCACGGCCGCCTCGGCGTTGGCCTCCGAGACCGCCGACGTCCCCCGGTTGGACAGCGGCCCGGTGAGCGTTCGGGCGATCGCCTCCCCGACCCGGACCGGGGTCTGGGTGCCGCCGGGCCCGTCGAAGTGGGCGATCCCCGAATCCAGGGAGGGGAACTGCGCGCGGAACGCGCCGAGGTCGAACGCCGTCATGGGGCTCCTCCGTCGAATGCCTGCGGGTCACCGACAGCATCGCACCGCCCGCCCCCGCGGGCGCGGGCGGGGGCGCGGCCGACCGCGGCCCGGGGCCGTACCCGGCCCTTGTCGCCCGGGACCGCGACGGGTGGGGCCGACCGCGCGGACCGGGGCCGCCACCACTCTCATGACGGCGGGAAGGAGGAGGCGGCCGACCGCCCGCGGACCGGGGCCGTACCCTGAACGACGTGGTCATACGAGACGTCCTTCCCGGTGCGGACCCGGGGTTCGACAACCGCCGGCTGCCCGTGTACGAGGCCGGGGAGATCGACGTGCCGTTCGTGGTGTGGGGCTCGGAGGAGGTCATCGCCCGCGACACCTTCTGGGAGGAGCACGCCCACCCCACCCACGAGCTGCTGTGGAACGAGCACGGCGCCTCCTCGGCGACGGTCGGGACGCGGGTGTGGACCATCACGCCGACCGTGGGCCTGTGGATCCCCGCCGGGGTGCGCCACAGCGGGTGGACGCCCGCCGGGACCCGGCACCGGGCCGCGCACTTCGGGGTGCACGCGGTGCCCGCGATCGCCGACCGGCCGGTGGCGGTCGAGGTCACGCCGCTGCTGCGGCTGCTGCTGGACCGCCTGGACCACGGGGACCTGTCCGGGGACGAGCGCGCCCGCACCGAGGGCATGGTGCCGGACCTGATCGCCCCCGCCCGCAACGAGATCCTGCTGCAGATCCCCGACTCCCCGCTGCTGGCCCCCATCGTGGAGGCGGTGCTGGCGGACCCGGCGGACACCACCACCCTGGCCGCGTGGGCGGCCCGGCTGGGGGTGAGCACCCGCACCATCACGCGGGCGTTCCGGGCCGGGACCGGGCTGGGCTTCAGCCGCTGGGTGGCCACCGCGCGGGTGCGGCACGCGATCGCGCTGCTGTCGCGCGGGGAGGACATCGAGGACGTGGCGGCGTGTGTCGGCTATCACTCGGCGAGCGCGTTCGGCACGGCGTTCCGCCGCATCACGGGCACCAGCCCCGGCCGTTTCCGGGCCGGGTGACGGCGTCCCGGGGGACGGATGTCCGTTTCGCGACAAAGGTTGTCACATCTGCGTGATTGCGCGTCGGGTAAATGCACCCTAAGTTCGGTTAGGCAACCCTTATCTTCCGTTGTCGCGGGTGCCCCTGCCCTGCGACGACTCCCCGGCGGGCGGCGACGGCCGCGGCCGCCGGGGCGCGGTCCCCTGATCGGAAGGACACCATGTCCCGCGTTCTCACGCCCACCGCCGCCGCCGCCGCGGCGGCGCTGCTCACCCTCGGGCTCACCGCCTGCTCCTCCGACGAGCCCGCCGGGCCGGAGGGCGGGGCCTCCGGGGACTGGACCCCGATCACGATCGAGCACGCCCTGGGCACCACGGTCATCGAGTCCGAGCCCGAGCGCATCGCCACCGTCAACTGGGCCAACCACGAGGTCCCCCTGGCCCTGGGCGTCGTCCCCGTGGGCATGGCCGCCGCCGACTTCGGCGACGACAACGGCGACGGCCTGCTGCCCTGGGTCGACGAGAAGCTCCAGGAGCTCGGCGCCGAGCCCCCCGTGCTGTTCGACGAGACCGACGGCATCGACTTCGAGGCGGTCGCCGACACCGAGCCCGACGTCATCCTGGCCGCCTACTCCGGCCTCACCCAGGAGGACTACGACACCCTCAGCGAGATCGCCCCCGTCGTCGCCTACCCCGAGACCGCCTGGGGCACCCCCTGGCAGGACATGATCCGCTTCAACAGCCAGGCCATGGGCATGGCCGAGGAGGGCGAGGCGCTCGTCGCCGACCTGGAGGAGGAGATCGCCGCGGCCGCCGCCGAGCACCCCTCCCTGGAGGGCAAGTCGACGATGTTCCTCACCCACGTCGACACCTCCGACCTGAGCGAGGTCAGCTTCTACACCACCCACGACACCCGCGCCCTCTTCTTCGAGGACCTGGGCCTGTCCACCCCCGAGAGCGTCGCCACCGCCTCCGCCGAGACCGAGGCGTTCTCCCTCACCCACAGCGCCGAGCAGGCCGACGCCTTCAGTGACGTCGACATCATCGTCACCTACGGCGGCGACGAGCTGGTCGAGGCGCTGGAGGGCGACCCGCTGCTGTCCCAGATGCCCGCCGTCGAGAGCGGCGCCATCGTCGCCCTGCCCGGCACCGACCCGCTGGGCACCGCCGCCAACCCGACCCCGCTGGCCATCTCCTGGGTCCTGGACGACTACCTGTCGCTGCTGTCCGAGGCCGCCGACAAGGCCGAGTGACCGTGCACGACACCTCAGCAGCCGTGGGCGCCGCCGTCGTGCGGCGCCCCCGGCGCGCCAAGGCCCTGTGGCTGCTCCTGCTCGCCGCGGTGCTCCTGGGGCTGATGTTCGCCTCGGTCACCGTGGGCTCGCGCAGCGTCTCCTGGCCCGACATCCTCGCCGCCCTGGGCGGCGACACCGAGGGCTTCGGCCGGGCGGCCGTCGCCAAGCGCATCCCCCGCACCGTGCTCGCGGTGCTGGCCGGTGCCGCGCTGGGCCTGGCCGGAGCGGTCATGCAGGGCGTCACCCGCAACCCGCTGGCCGACCCCGGCATTCTGGGCGTCAACATGGGCGCCTCGCTGGCCGTGGTCACCGGCATGGCCTACTTCGGGCTGGCCACCGCCACCTCCCGGATCTGGGTGGCGATCGCCGGGGCCGCGGCCACCGCCGTCGCCGTGTACGTCGTCGGCTCCCTGGGCCGCGGCGGCCCCACCCCCCTCAAGCTCGCCCTGGCGGGAGCGGCCACCTCGGCCGCGCTCACCTCGCTGATCACCGCCGTGGCCCTGCCGCGCGGCGACATCGCCGAGAGCGTCCGCTCCTGGCAGATCGGCGGCGTGGGCGGCGGCACCTTCGAGGCCGTGTCCCAGGTCCTGCCGTTCCTGGTGGTCGGCCTCCTGCTGTGCCTGCTGTCCGCGCGCGGCCTGGACCTGCTCGCCCTGGGCGACGAACTCGCCGCCGGGCTGGGCGCCCGGGTGGCCACCGCCCGCGCCACGGCCTCCCTGGGCGCCGTGGTCCTGTGCGGGGCGTCCACCGCCGTCACCGGGCCCATCGCGTTCGTCGGCCTGGTGGTGCCGCACGCCTTCCGCATGCTCATCGGCGGGGACCACCGCTGGCTGCTGCCGTTCTCCGCCCTGGGCGGCGCCGCCCTGCTGACCGCCGCCGACATCCTGGGCCGCATCGTCGCCCGGCCGGCGGAACTCGACGTCGGCATCGTGACCGCGCTCATCGGCGCCCCCGTCTTCATCTCCATCGTCCGCCGACACAAGGTCCGTGCACTGTGAGCGGTTCCGCCATCGACACCACCCGGTCCCCCGTCCCCGCCCCCGGCGAGGCCGTCGTGTCCGCCGTCGCCCGGGGGCGGCGCGCCCGCGGCCGGCGGCGCCTGGTCGTCATCACCGTCCTGGGCGTCCTCATCGCGGCCGGGTTCGCCGTCACCCTCATGGTCGGGAGGACCTTCTACCCGCCCGGCGACGTCATCGGCGTGATCCTGGGCCGCGACGTGCCCGGCGCCTCGTTCACCGTCGGACGGCTCCGGCTGCCCCGGGCCGTGCTGGCCGTGGTCGCCGGACTGAGCTTCGGCCTGGCCGGCGTCACCTTCCAGACCATGCTGCGCAACCCGCTGGCCAGCCCCGACATCATCGGCATCAGCGCCGGGGCCGGGACGGGCGCCACCTTCGCGATCGTGGTGCTCTCCCTGGAGGGCGTCGGGGTGTCGGCGTTCGCCATCGCCTCCGGCCTGGCCGTGGCGCTGCTGGTGTACCTGCTGTCGTACCGCAACGGGGTGGCGGGCGGACGGCTGGTGCTGGTGGGCATCGGCATCGCCGCGATGCTCCACAGCATCACCGACCACATCCTGGACCGGGCCGCCCAGTGGGACCTCCAGGAGGCGCTGCGCTGGCTGACCGGCAGCCTCAACGGGGCCGGCTGGGAGGCGGTCGTCCCCGCCGCGGCCGCCCTGGCGCTCCTGGCCCCGGTGCTGCTGGCCCGGGCCGGGGACCTGGACGCCCTGCGGCTGGGGGACGACACCGCCGCGGCGCTGGGGGTGCGGGTGGACCGCACCCGGTTGGTCCTCATCGTCGCGGCGGTGGGGCTCATCTCGTTCGCGACCGCGGCCGCGGGCCCCATCGCGTTCGTGGCGTTCCTGTCCGGCCCCATCGCGGCCCGCCTGGTGGGCCCGGGCGGGTCCCTGCTGCTGCCGGCCGCCCTGGTCGGCGCGCTGCTGGTGCTGGTCGCGGACTTCGCGGGCCAGTTCCTGCTCGGCACCCGGTTCCCCGTCGGCGTCGTCACCGGCGTGCTGGGCGCGCCCTACCTCGTGTACCTGATCGTCCGCACCCACCGCGCGGGAGGCTCCCTGTGACCACGGCCCATTCGCTCCTCGTCGAGGACCTGACCCTGGGGTACCAGGACCGGACCGTCGTCGAGGACCTGGACCTGGCGGTGCCGCCGGGGCGCATCACCGTGATCGTCGGCGCCAACGCCTGCGGCAAGTCCACGCTGCTGCGGGCCATGTCGCGGCTGCTGTCCCCCCGGTCCGGGCAGGTGCTGCTGGACGGCGAGAAGGTCCACCGGATGCCGTCCAAGCAGGTGGCCCGCACTCTGGGGCTGCTGCCGCAGTCGCCCATCGCCCCCGAGGGGATCGCGGTGAGCGACCTGGTGGGCCGCGGCCGCCACCCCCACCAGGGGGTGTTCTCGCGGTGGACCCGCGAGGACGACGAGGCGGTGGCCGCCGCCCTGGAGGCCACCGGGACCCTGGGGCTGGCCGACCGTCCGGTGGACGAGCTCTCCGGCGGGCAGCGCCAGCGGGTGTGGATCGCGATGGCGCTGGCCCAGCGCACGGACCTGCTGCTGCTCGACGAGCCGACGACGTTCCTGGACGTCAGCCACCAGGTGGAGGTCCTGGACCTGCTCACCGACCTCAACCGGTCCCTGGGCACGACCATCGTGATGGTGCTGCACGACCTCAACCTGGCGGCCCGCTACGCCGACCACCTCATCGCCCTGGCCGACGGGAGGCTGCACGCCGCGGGCGCCCCCGAGCAGGTGCTCACGCCCGAGACGGTGGAGGCGGTCTTCGGGCTGCGCAGCCGCATCATCACCGACCCGGTGTCGGGGCGGCCGCTGATGCTGCCCATCGGCCGCCACCACGACCCCTCCGCGGACTGACCGCAGGACCGGCCGCAGGACCGGCCGGTGTCGGGCCCGGCGGCTAGGGTGGGCGGACCGCCGGACCCCTGCCGTGGAGGAGACGCCCCCGTGCCCCGAACCGCCGTGGACGAGAGCCCCCGGAGCGGCCGCCGCGCCGCCTCCGGCCTGCCCGGGACCGCGCCCGCCCGCC
Organism: Nocardiopsis sp. NPDC006139; assembly: GCF_040614155.1. Classification (NCBI taxonomy): domain Bacteria; kingdom Bacillati; phylum Actinomycetota; class Actinomycetes; order Streptosporangiales; family Nocardiopsidaceae; genus Nocardiopsis; species Nocardiopsis sp. NPDC006139. The sequence continues at coordinate 281,181 of NZ_JBEXTT010000008.1, read as the reverse complement.
CCGCGCCCCGGACGGGCGGACGGCCGTGACATCCGCGCCCGGACCCGGGGACGGGGCGCGCGCCTGGGCGGACGGGGCGGCCGCCCGGTTCTCGCTCGGGGGCATCCGCACCGCGGAGTTCCTCGCGCTGCTGTACACCCCCGAACTCGCCGCGGCGGTGGAGGGGCTCGACGCCGTGGTCCGCGACACCCCCGCGGTGGGCACCGCCCGGCGCGGGCGGGCCGGCACCGGGCCGCGCCCAGCCTGGGCTCCCCGCGTGTTCACCGACGCGCTGCCCGCCGACCTGCGCCACCGGCTGCTCGTCTGGACGGAGCTCGTCCCCGCCCGCCGGCACGGGATCGGCCGCACCCTCACCCCGCCGGACGCGGCGGCCAACGACGTCTACCGGGTCCTGCACCGCCACCTGCGGGAGGACGGGGCGCCCTGGGAGGCCGGCCTGCTGTCGCTGTACCTGGACATGTGCCTGGCCCACGTCGTGGACGTGCACTCCGTGCTCGCCGTCTGCGAGCGCCTGACCGCGGACGCCCCGGCGGAGCACCTGGAGCGGCTGGAGGAGATGGGGGTCCGCCGGTTCGGGGCCCGGGGGGATCAGGGCTCCGGCCCGCCCGCCCCGGGGCCCGAGCACGTGCGCCTGCTGCGGCTCCTCCAGCGCCTGGACCGGTCGCGCACACCGGAGGACGTCCTCCCCCCGGGCGACCTGTTCGGCGACCTGCTGTCGACCGCCCGCCCCGACCTGTGGAACGGCACCGGCACGGCCGACCTGCTGGTCCACCTCCTGGAACCGCCGTCCACCCGCCCCTCCGCCGCGTGGCGGCGCCGGACCGCCGGACACCTGGCCGCGCTCCCGGACGCGGCGGCGACGGTGCTGGGAATCCTCGACCTGGCGCCGTCCCTGCCGGAGGCGGGGCCCCGGGACCGGTGGGACACCTCCGCGGACCACCTGCGGCCGCACGTCCAGGACATCCTGCACGGCGCCGTCTGGTGCGCGGACCTGCTGCCCGAGGAGGCCCGGGAGGCGGCGGTGCCCGTCCTGGAACAGGCGGCCGCCTTCACGGGCACCGGCCCGGGCGGCTCGCGGAAGGTGCGCGCGGAGCGCGCCGCCTCGGCCGCCGTGCGCGTCCTGGCCGGATGGGGCGGGCCGCACGGGGCCCGGGCGCTGGCCCGGCTCGGAGCGGTGATCGAGAAGGAGACCCTCAGGCGCGTCCTGGCCGCGGCCGAGGCGTCCCTCCCCGCCGCCTCCCGCGGCGCCCCGTGACCGGCCGCCCCGGGGCGCGGGTCCGTGCGGTGCGCCCGCACACGGAACCCCGGGGCGTTCGGTGCGGAGGCCGCGGCGTGCCGACCGCCGGAGATTTCACCGGAAGGGGCCGAAACCGCCATTGTCCGCCGTTCATGTTCGCATGCGCCGGCCCCTTTCCCCGGGCGGTAAAGGTCGCGGTGTGTCGTGGCGGAGCGGCGCCCGCGGATTCCCCCGGTGATTGTCGGGGCATCTCCCGGGCCGTATGATGGCGGCGCCGTGAGCTGCGGTTCCGCGGCACAGGAGCGTGTCCGTGCGATCGGTGCCGGTGCGCTTCCGGGGATATTCCGGATATCCCCGGAGGCGTCGGTATCGGCCGATTCAAACGTCCGCAAGGAATTCCTCTTTTCCGTCCGCCGCGGCGGGGACCGCGGACGACGACGGGGGAGGGCCTCATGGCGGACGAGAAGAAGGAACGGTGGTCCCGGCGCGACTACCGCCACCCCGCGGCCGGATGGGGCGCGGCGCTGTCGGTCGCCAACGTCCTCAAGGGCGAGGGCGAGTGGATCGACGGCCCCCGGGCCGTCTTCAGGATGAACCACGAGAACGGCGGCTTCGACTGCCCCGGCTGCGCCTGGCCCGACGACACCAAGGGCCTCAAGCTCGACATCTGCGAGAACGGCATCAAACACGTCGCCTGGGAGATGACGCACAGGCGCGCGGGCAAGGAGTTCTTCGCCGGGCACACCGTCACCGAGCTCAAGACCTGGAGCGACCACGACCTGGAGGCCCAGGGGCGGCTGGTGGGACCGCTGGTCTACGACGCCGACACGGACAAGTACGTGCCGATCGCCTGGAAGGACGCCTTCGAGCTCGTCGGCCGCCACCTGCGCGGGCTGGACTCCCCGGACCAGGCCGCGTTCTACACCTCCGGGCGCCTGGGCAACGAGGGGACCTTCCTCTACCAGCTGATGGCCCGCGAGCTGGGCACCAACAACCTCCCGGACTGCTCCAACATGTGCCACGAGGCGTCCGGCCGCGCGCTGACCGCGGCGCTGGGCACCGGCAAGGGCACCGCCGACCTCAAGGACTGGGAGACCGCCGACGCCCTGTTCATCATGGGCGTCAACGCGGCCTCCAACGCGCCCCGCATGCTCACCGCCCTCACCGAGGCCCGCAAGCGCGGCGCGCGGATCGTGCACGTCAACCCGATGGTCGAGGCCGCCGCCCGCAGGGCCATCGTCCCGCACGACTTCGTCGACATGGCCCTGATGAAGGCCACCCCCACCAGCAGCCTCAACCTCCGGGTCCGGCCCGGCGGCGACATGGCGCTCATGCGCGGCATCGCCAAGGCGCTGCTGGAACGCCTGGAGACCGATCCCGGGGCCGTCGACCCCGAGTTCATCGAGCGCTACACGTCCGGGTTCGAGGCGTACCGCAAGGTGTGCGCCGACACCCCCTGGGAGGAGCTGGAGCACCAGTCGGGCCTGTCCCGCGCCGCCATCCTGGAGGCGGCCGAGGTGTACCACCGGTCCGAGCGGACCCTCATCAGCTGGTGCCTGGGCATCACCCAGCACGAACACGGCGTGGACACCGTCCGCGAGATCGTCAACGTGCTCCTGCTGCGCGGCAACCTGGGCCGTGAGGGCGCGGGACCCTCGCCGGTGCGCGGGCACAGCAACGTGCAGGGCAACCGCACCTGCGGCATCGACCACCGCCCCAAGGAGGAGTTCCTGGACCGGCTGGCGTCGGTGTGCGGCATCGACCCGCCGCGCGAGCACGGCCTGGACACCGTCGGCACCATCGAGGCCATGAACCGGGACGACGGGGACGAGGGGCGGGTCCGGGTGTTCGTCGGCATGGGCGGCAACTTCGTCCTGGCCGCCCCGGACACCTCGTACACGGCGCGGGGCCTGCGCCGGTGCGACCTCACCGTGCACGTCAGCACCAAGCTCAACCGCAGCCACCTGGAGCACGGCCGGGAGGCGCTCATCCTGCCCTGCCTGGGCCGCACCGAGAAGGACGAGCAGCGCACCGGCCTCCAGGCCACCTCGGTGGAGGACTCCATGAGCATGGTCCACCTGTCGGTGGGCATGAAGCGCCCGGCCTCCCCGCACCTGCTGTCGGAGCCGGCGATCATCGCGGGGATGGCGCGGGCGGCCCTGCCCGACAGCGCCACCCCCTGGGAGGACTACGTCGGGGACTACGACCGCGTCCGCGACACCATGGCCAGGGTCCTGCCGGGGTTCGAGGACTTCAACCGCCGGGTGCGGCTCCCGCTGGGGTTCCGCATCAAGCAGCCCGCCCGCGAGCTGGTGTTCCTCACCCCCTCGGGGCGGGCCGAGTTCTCCACCGCGGCGCTGCCCGACGTGGTGCCCGCCGACCGCGACGTGCTCGTCCTCCAGACCATGCGCTCCCACGACCAGTGGAACACCACCGTCTACTCCGACGACGACCGCTACCGGGGCGTGAGGAACCTGCGCACCCTGGTCCTCATGAACGCGGAGGACATGCGCGCCCGCGGCATCGCCGAGGGCGCCCTGGTCGACATCGAGTCCCGCTCCAAGGACGGCACCCGCCGCCGCCTGAGCGGCTACCGGGCCCTGCGCTACGACCTGCCGCGCGGCAGCGCCGCAGGCTACATGCCGGAGATGAACGCCCTGGTCGGGATCGCCGACTACAGCACCCAGAGCGACCAGCCGCTGATGAAGAACGTCCTGGTCAGGGTCACCCCGGCCGCGGCCGGCTGATCCCCGCCCGCCGGGGCCGCCCCGACTCCGGGGCGGGGCGGCCCCGGGACGGTCAGAACAGGACCGGGAGCGAGACCGGGCGGCTGCCCTGGATCCCGCCGACCCCGTGCCGGCGCAGGTCGGCGAAGGGCACGGCCAGCCGGGCCCCGGGCAGGTCCGCGCGCAGGACCTCGACCACCGCGGCCAGCTCCAGGCGGGCCAGCTGCGCGCCGGTGCAGTAGTGCGGCCCCGCCCCGAACGCCAGGTCCGGGCCGATGGCGTGGTCGGGGTCGGTGTTGATCCCCTGGATGTCCACGAGCACCGGGGAGCGGGCGGGGAGCCGGACCCCCGCGAGTTCGACCTCGGCGGCGGTGAACCGCCACAGGCTGAAGGGCGCGGGGGAGTGCCGGCGCAGCGTCTCGCGGACGACCTCGTCCGCGTCCCCCGCGGAGCGCCCCCCGGGGCCGAGCAGGCCGGCGATGAGGAAGCCCAGGGACGGGTCGGTGGTGAGCTGCCCCGCGTAGATCAGGGTGAACAGCAGGTAGTGCACCTGGGACTCGGTGAGGTCGGGGACGCGTGCGCGCAGCTCGACGGCCAGGCCGTCCCGGCCCGGTTCCAGGGCGGCCGCGGCCAGGTCCGCGAAGGCCGCCATCGCCCGGCCCACGTCCTCGGGGCCGTCGCCGTGCATCAGGCGGCAGGCGGTGACGGCCTGGTCCACCCGGTCCAGGGGGACGCCCAGGAGGTCGCACACCACGGTGAGCGGGAAGCGCGTGGTGAAGTCCGCCATCAGGTCCACGGGCCCGCCCTCCGCGGCCAGGCCGGTGAGCATCCGCCGTGCGTGGCCGGTGACCCGTCCGGCGTAGGAGCCGATCCGGCGCGCGGTGAACAGCGGCGCGTGCGCCCGGCGCAGCCGTTCGTGCGCGGGGCCGTCGGTGGTGGTGAGCGAGGGCTGCGCCGCGGCGGTGGGCTCCAGCCCCGCGGTCCGCGGGTCCCAGTGTTCGGGCGCGTACGCCGGGTCCTTGACGATCCGCGGGTCGACGAGGACCTGGCGGGCCAGGGTGTCGTCGGTGACGATCCAGGCGGGGCCGCCCGCCGGTGCCCGGACCCGCACCAGGGGTCCCAGGGCGCGCAGGGCGGCGTGCGCCGGGTGGGGCTCGTCGAGTCCGCGGACGGCCGGGGCGAAGGGGTCGATGCCGGTCGGGGGTGTCATGGGGAGGTCTCCTCGTGGGGTCGGGCGGGGAGCAGGAACAGGAGCACGGCCGCGGCCGCGTAGCAGGCGACCTGCCAGGGCAGGACGGCGGCCAGGGCGTGGGTGTGGGCGGCCGCCGCGGAGGAGCCGCCCGCGAGCGCGTCCTCCAGCCGGGCGAAGAACACGGTGCCCAGCGCGGCCACACCGACCGCGCCGCCGATCTGGGTGACGGTGCTCAGGACACCGCCCGCCGCTCCCGCGTCCCGGGCGGGCACCCCGGCCAGCACGACGTTGACCAGGGAGGGGGCGGTCAGGCCCAGCCCCAGACCGCCCGCGAACAGGGGCACGGCCAGGGCCGTGGAGGAGGGGGCGTCCCCGTGCAGCAGCGCGAGCAGCAGGAGCTGGGACGCGGCCAGGAGCAGGGCGCCGCCGACCAGGACCGCGCGCCCGGCCCGGTCGGCGAACCGGACCCCGATACCGGAGGTGATGAGCGAGCCCGCGGCGAAGGGCAGGATCACCAGGCCGGCCTCCCACGGGCCGCGGCCGGTTCCCCCCTGGAGGTACAGGGAGAGCAGGAGGAAGAAGGCGCCCAGGGCGCCGAAGAACGGCAGCGAGGCGGCCAGGCCCAGGGCGAAGGCCCGGCCGCGCAGCAGCGCGGGGTCCAGGACGGGCCGTCCGCCGCGTGCCGCCAGGCGGCGCTCCCACCACAGGAACAGGGCGGTGACGGGTACGGAGAGGGCCATGAGGGCCATGCCCCACCAGGGCCACCCCCAGTCGCGCCCCTGGACCAGCGGCAGCAGCGGCAGGACCACGGCGGTGGCGGCCAGGGCCGCGCCGGTGCCGTCGAACCCGGTTCCGTCCCCGCTCCGCGACTCCGGCAGGAAGCGCGCGCCCAGGGCCAGGCCGGCCGCCGCGACCGGCACGTTGACCCAGAACACCGCGCGCCAGCCCAGGCCGAACGGGTCGGCCTCCACCAGGAGGCCGCCCAGCAGGGGCCCGGCGACGGAGGCCAGCCCCAGGACGGCGCCGTAGGCGCCCATGGCGCGGGCCCGTGCCGCGGGGGCGAACGAGGCGCGGATGACGCCGAACACCTGGGGGATCATCAGCCCGCCCGCCAGCCCCTGGGCGACGCGCCCGGCGACCAGGGCCCAGGGGGAGGGCGCCAGGCCGCAGGCGGCGGAGGCGAGGGCGAATCCGGCCAGGCCGAGCAGGAAGAGGCGGCGGCGCCCGTACCGGTCGCCGAGGCGTCCGCCCGTGACGAGCCCCGCGCCGACGGCGAGCGTGTACCCGGCGACCGTCCATTGCAGTGCCGCCTCGCCCGCGCCCAGGTCGGCGGCGATCGCCGGGGCGGCGACCCCGACGATGGTGGCGTCCAGCAGCTCCATGAAGGCGGCGACGAGGACGACCGCCAGGGCGACGGCGGCGGTCCGCCCGGTGAGCAGGGGCGGTGGGCCGGTCGCGGCGGCGGGCGGTGCGGTCATGGTGAGGGTCCTCTCCTGGTGGCCGTTTGCTGTGCAGCACAGTAGATGTGTCACGCAGTAGCTGCGTGACGCGGTAGCTGCGTGACACAGTTAAAGTAGCATGGCTTTGCTGCGCGGTGCAGCGAACGGGGAGTGGAACGGAGCGCCGCCCATGGCACGGAACGAGAGGGACGCCCTGGTCAGGGCGCTCGTCGAGGACGCGATACCCGCCTGGGGGATCCGCGTCGTCCAGCTCAACAGCGTCGTCGCCGCCCGGCTGGGGGTCACCGACACCGACGTGCAGTGTCTGCACGCCCTGGCCCGGCACGGGCCGATGACCCCGGGCGCCCTGGCCGAGCACGTCAACCTGACCACCGGCTCGGCCTCGCGCATGGTCGACCGGCTCGTCGCGGCCGGCTGCGTGCGCCGGGTACCCGACCCCGGCGACCGCAGGCGCGTCCTGGTGGAGCCCACCGAGGAGGGGGTGGCCCGCGTCACCGCCGCCTATGCCGGGCTGGTGTCGCGCACCCGGGAGGAGCTCGCCGGGTTCGACGAGGACGCCCTGGCCGCCATCCTGAGGTTCGTGCGCGCCGCCGAGCACGACACCGCCGAGGAGGCCCGCGGCGCCCGGTGACGACGCGGCGGCGGGCGCCCGACGCGGTCGGGCGCCCGCCGGCGTGCCCGGGAGGGCCGGGCGGTGTCAGACCAGGGTCGTCCAGTAGGTCCAGAACGCCTGGGTGACCGCCGCGGCCAGGGCCAGCGCCCACAGGCACAGGAGCGTGCTGTGGTAGCGGACCATCACGTCCGCGGCCCGGCGCAGGGCGCCCGGCGCCGGGAGGTGGCCCGCCTCCAGGGCGTGCAGGGTGGTGTACCAGAAGACCGGCACGGTCACCGCCCACACGACCGTGCAGTACGGGCACAGCGCGCCGATCCGGTACAGGCTCTGGAAGATCAGCCAGTGCACGAACCCCGCCCCGAACAGCGTGCCCGCCCACAGGCCCAGGTGGAACCAGCGCGGGAACCGCGCCCCCGCCAGCAGGGCGACGCCCACGGTGGTCACCACCGAGAACCCGACCACACCCAGGACCGGGTTGGGGATCCCGAACACCTCCGCCTGCCAGGTCCCCATGACCGTTCCGCACGACAGCACCGGGTCGATGCTGCACGAGGGCACGTGGCCGGGGTCCTGGAGGACTCGGACCTTCTCCACCAGCAGGGCGGTGGCGGCGAGCAGGCCGACGGCCCCGCCCAGGGCCAGCAGCCAGGGCAGGGCGCGGGCCGGGACGCCCGCGCCCCGCCGCCGGAGCCCGGCGGCGGTGCTCATTCGGCCAGCCCGGCGTCGATCAGGGAGGCCAGCATCTCGTAGGTCGGCATGCTCGGCGTCCGGTACCCGTTGACGAAGATCGTCGGGGTCCCCTGCACTCCCAGGGCCACGCCGTCGTCGAAGTCCGCCCGCACCCGGTCGGCGACCTCCTGCGACTCCATGTCGGCGGTGAACTCCCCGACGTCCAGGCCCAGCTCCTCGGCGAAGCCGACGAACACCTCGCTCTGGTCCTCCTGGGACTCGCCCCACTCGGCCTGGGTCTCGTACATCAGGGCGTACATCTCCTCCAGCGCGCCCTGGCGGGCGGCCGCCTCCACGGCCGCGGCGGCGGGCTCGGAGTTGGTGTGCCCGGGCAGCGGGAAGTAGCGGACGACGAAGTCGATGCGGCCCTCGTAGTCCTCCCGGATGCGCTCCATCACGGGGAACTGGGCGCGGCAGGCCTCGCACTCGAAGTCGAGGAACTCCACGACGGTGACCGGCGCCCCCTCGACCCGGTCGAGGTACCGGCTGTCCTCGCGGACCAGCAGTTCGGCGGGGGCGGGCGAGGGGGAGGCCTGGTCCCCGGGCGCCGCCGCGGAGGCGCCGGTGGAGCCGGGGGAGTCCTGGGGGCGGTTCGACAGGTACACGAGCGTGCCGACGAGCAGGCCCAGGACGGTGAGCATCACGAGGGTGAAGGTCGTGTTCTGGTTCACGGTTCTTCCGTTCCAACGGGTCCGTGCGCGGGGCACGGAGGGATCACGACGGGACCGCCGGTCGGGGCGGTCCGGGGAAGGGGGAGGCGGCGCGGACGCGGAGGGCGTCGGCGCGGTCGTGTTCTAGACCCGTTGCACGCAGAGCAGGGTGAGCAGCCCGGGCCCGTGCCGGGGCGCCGCGGGGGCGTCCTCGACGGGCGGGGCCGGCGCGTGCGCGGCGCGGACCAGCGCCCACAGCAGGGGGAGCGGGGCCAGGAGGAGCGGCGGGCCCGAGGCGGAAGCCGAAGCGGGGGCCACCCCGCAGGTGTGGTCCCCGTGCCCGGCGCCGCCGGTGTCGGTCGCCGGGGCGTCGGTGGCCGCGGCCACCGGGACGGCCCCGGAGCCCGCGGGCGGGGCGGTGTGCGCCGCGGTGCCGGTGCGCACCAGGGCGCAGGCCAGGCAGGCCAGCACGAGCACGGCGAGCAGCACCGCGAGGGTGCGCGTGCCGCGTGTGCCGGGGTGCCCGTCCATGATCGGCACTTTAACGGCGCCCCGTCCCGCCCCCGCCCCGGGGTGCCCCTGAGACCCCGCGGACAGCCCGGGCGCGGGTGTCACCGTGGCAGGTGGCGCGTCTCCGGCCCGTGGTGCCCGGCCAGGACCCGCCGGGGCAGCGGGCCCTTGATCCGGGCCCCGGCGCCGCTCTCCTCCCAGGCGTGGGCGAGGATGCCCACGGACCTGGACAGGACGAACAGGCCGCGCCCCAGCTCGGCGGCGAACCCGAGGGAGGCGTAGACGATCGCCGTGGCGCCGTCGATGTTCATCGGCACGGGACGGCTGCGCCCCCGGGCCAGCGCGGCCTCCAGAGCCAGCCCCGACTCCAGGTGCGTCGGCGGCACCAGGCCCCGGTCGACCGCCTCGCGGACCCGGTCGACGAGGGGGTCGCGGCGCGGGTCGCGGGGGTGGAAGCGGTGGCCGAAGCCGGGGACCCGCTGCCCGTGCTCCCGGTGCTCGGCCACGACGGCCTCGGCGGCCCCGTCGGCGGACGCGCCCTCCTCCCGCAGCAGGGCCATCCGCTCCAGGAGGGCGATGCACTGCTGGCCCGCGCCCCCGTGCACGTCCCCCAGGAGGTTGACCCCGGTGGCGACCGCGTTGTTGAGCCCCACACCGCAGGTGGCGGCCATCCGGGCGGCGGCGATGGAGGGCGCCTGCGGCCCGTGGTCGACCGCGGCCACCAGGGCCGCCTCCAGCAGGCGGGCGCGCTCGGGGTCCGGCAGCTCGCCGCGCAGCAGGAGCCAGACGGTCTCCACCAGGGAGACCCGCCCGATCAGCTCCTGGACCGGGTAGCCGCGCAGGTCGATCTCCCCGGGGGCGATCCGCGTGATGGCGGTCGACCACCACGCGCCGATCTCCTCGTGGGTCATGGACCCCGCCGTGTCCTGTGTGCTCATACCGCGCCTTCCTCTCGCAGGGCCTCGATCTCGGCGTCGTCGAACCCGGCCTCGCGCAGCACGGGGACGGTGTGCTCGCCCAGCAGGGGAGGCGGGGTCCGGGGCGCCAGGGGCGCCCCGTCCACGTGCACCCCGCTGCCCAGCACCCGGAGCCCGCGGTCTCCGGAGCCGGGGAAGGGCAGGGTGTGGACCAGGCCGCGGTGGGCGATCTGCTCCGACTCCAGGGCCTCCCGGACCCCGAGCACCCGTCCCGCCGGGACGCCCGCGCCGGAGAGCTCTTCCTCCCACTCCGCGGCGGACCGCGCCCGCAAGTGCTCCTCCAGGGCCTTGCGGAGCTCCTCCCGGTGGGCCTTGCGGTCCTCGCGCCGGGCGAAACGGGGGTCCCCGCACAGCTCGGGGGCCCCGACGACGCGGCAGAGGACCTCGAACTGCTCCTGCTTGTTGGCGGAGATGTTGAGCGCTCCGTCGCCGGTGGCGAAGGTTCCCGAGGGCGCGGCGGTGGCGTTCTCGTTGCCGATGCGCTCGGGCTCGGCTCCCGTGGAGAGGTAGTTGGACACGCCCCAGCCCATAGCGGTGATCGCGGTCTCCAGCATGGACACGTCCAGGTGGGTGCCCTGCCCGGTGCGCTCGCGCCGCGCCAGGGCGGTGGACACCGCGAAGGCGGCGGCCAGGCCGCCCAGCACGTCGGCGATGGGGAAGCCCGCCCGCAGCGGCCCCGTGTCGGGGGTGCCGGTGGCGCCCATCATCCCCGACAGGCCCTGCACGATCTGGTCGTAGGCGGGCCGGTCGCTCAGCGGGCCGTCGGCGCCGAACCCGGAGATGGCGCAGTACACCAGGCGCGGGTTGACCTCGCGCAGCACGTCGGGGCCGAAGCCGAGGCGCTCCAGCACCCCGGGGCGGAAGTTCTCCAGCAGGACGTCCGCGCCGGCCAGCAGCGTCCGCATGACCCGTCGGCCGGAGGCGGACTTCAGGTTCAGGGTGAGCGAGCGCTTGCCGCTGTTCTGGGCGAGGAAGGACGCGCCCAGCCGCCGGTCGTTGAGCTCGGCCGAGGCGCCCAGCCGCCGGGCCAGGTCGCCGGTCCCGGGGACCTCGACCTTGACGACGTCGGCGCCCATGAGGGCGAGCTGGTAGCCGGCGTAGGGGCCGGCCAGCACGTTGGTCATGTCCAGGACCCGGACGCCCGCCAGGGGCGGGCCGTCCCCGCCGGTGCCGGTCATCGGTCCTCCCCCGGGGCCGGGGCGCCGCCGGCCGGGTCCAGGCCGATCTCGGAGATGCGCCGGGCGGCGCCCATGACGGACTCGGTGAACCCCCGCACGGCGGCGTCGGTGAAGCGGGCCGTTGGCCCGCCGACGGCCAGCGCGGCGACGGGGGTCCGCCCGGTCCGCCCGAAGACGGGGGCGGCCACACCCGAGGCCCCGTGCTCGCGTTCGCCGTGGCTGACGGCGTAGCCGCGTTCGGCGGCGTCCTCGACCTGCGCGCGCAGCCGGTCCACGTGGGCCGGGCCGTAGGGGGAGGCGGCGGCCACCCGCAGCAGGGTGGCGTCGTCGGCCCCGATGAGCAGGACCTTGCTCGCGGCACCGCCCCACAGCACCATCTCGTCGCCGGTGTTGACGACGTGCCGCAGGCGCTGCGGCCCCTCCTCCTGGGCCACGCACACGCGGACGGCGTCGGCGCGCACGTACAGGTTGACGGTCTCGGCGGTGTCGGCGACGAGTTCGCGCATGACGGCGCGGGCCGCCTCGGGCACCTGCCAGACGGCGTGGGCCAGACGGGCCCAGCGGAGCAGGCCGGGACCCGCGGCGATCCTGCCGTCCGGGCCCGTCCACAGCAGGCCCCGCTGCTCCAGCGTGCCGACCAGGCGCAGGACGGTGGTCTTGGCCAGGCCGGTGCGCTCCACCAGCTCGCGCGTGGTGTAGCGCAGGTTCCGCTCGTCGAACAGGTCGAGCATGTCGATCGCGCGCGTCACGCTCCGGACGCCCCCGTCCGAGTCACCGGACATGCGCCCTCCTCTCATGTGGTCCGCTAGGCGGACCTATAAGACCATCAAGTGGACTGTGGTGGTCAGCGTAACGCATCGCCAGCCACCCCGCCAGAGCGCTCCGGAGATCCGGGCGCCGCCCTCCCCTGATCGGTAAATCCCGGATTCACCAGGGGTTCCCCCTCCCTCGACAGGGGGGAGGGGGAATGTTGCACAAAGGTTCCGCGACCCCATTGACACGGACAAACGTGATCCGCATCATTTCCTGAACCGAACAGCGGCCCGTTCGGTCCGCCAGGCGGACCAATCGGGGCGAGAGGGAGTGAAGATGGACAAGCAGCGGGCCCTCCGGGCGACCGGGGCCGTGTGCGCGGCCCTGGTCGTGGGCGCCGCCGCGGTGAACGCCGCGCTCACAGGAACGCACGAGTCCCAGGCGCGGGCGAGGATCGACATCCTCGTCCCCGCCGACCCCGGCGGCGGGTGGGACCTGGTGGCCCGCGAGACACAGCACGCGCTGCGGGTCAACGGCATCGTCGACAACACCCAGGTGCTCAACCTGCCCGGTGCGGGCGGCACCATCGGGCTGGCCCAGACGGTGCGGCGCGAGGGGGAGGCCACGACCCTCATGACCACCGGGACGGTCATGATCGGCGGCATCATCGTCAACGACTCCGCCCAGACCCTGGAGGACGTCGTCCCCATCGCACGGGTCGCCGACGACTACGAGGTGTTCGTGGTCCGCGCCGACTCGCCGCTCCAGGACATGGGCGACCTGGTCGAGGAGTGGCGGGACGACCCGGGCTCGGTCGCCGTCGGCGGGGGCTCCCTGGGCGGCACCGACCACCTCCTGGCCGGCCTGGCCGCCCGCTCCCAGGGGATCTCCCCCGACGAGGTCAACTACATCCCCTTCGCGGGCGGCGCCCAGGCGCTGACCTCCCTGCTCTCCGGCAGCATCGACGTCGGCGTCTCCGGCTACAACGAGTTCCGCGACCAGGTGGAGGCCGGGAACCTGCGGGTGCTCGGCGTCTCCGCCCGGGAGCGCGTGGACGGCCTGGAGGAGCACCCCACCCTCCCCGAACAGGGGGTGGACGCGGTCCTGCCGAACTGGCGCGGCTTCATGGCCCCGCCCGGCATCACCGAGGAGGAGCGCGCCGAGCTCACCGCCGTCGTCGAGGAGATGGTGGCCACCCCGGAGTGGCAGGACACGCTGGAACGCAACCGGTGGGACGACACCTTCCAGTCCGGCCCCGAGTTCGAGGAGTTCCTGGAGGCCGAGATCGCCCGCATCACCGAGGTCACCGAGGAGCTGGGACTGTCATGACCACCCACCGCACCGAGGCCGCCCCCGGCGGCACGGCCCCCGCGGCCCCCGGGGCCCGCTCCTGGTGGCGGGGGCGCAGCGAGATCTTCGTCGGCCTGCTCACCGTCGCCATCGGCGTCTTCCTCGCCGTCCAGACCGGCGCCATGCACGTGCCGGACAACTCCGCCTCGCCCGGCCCCCGGCTCTTCCCTTCCCTGGTGTCGGCCCTCATGATCGTCCTGGGCGCGGTCCTGGTCCTCCAGGTCGTCCGCCGCCCCGCCCCCGAGCCGGACGGCGGGGAGGCCGACCGGCCCGAGGGCGCCGGGGTCGTCGGCGCCCTGGTGGAGGGCGAGCGCCCCCACACCGCCGCGCCCGCCGCTCACAGCGACTGGCGCACCGTCGGCACCGTGCTCGGCTCCGTGGTCCTGTTCGCCCTGCTCCTCCAGCCCGTCGGGTGGCTGCTGTCCGGGGCGCTCCTGTTCTTCGGCGTCGCCTGGGCCTTCGGCGGCCGCCGCCCCCTCTTCGAGGCGACCGTCGCCCTCGTGTACTCGTCCGTCGTCCAGCTGGCCTTCGTGGCGGGCCTCGGACTCAACCTGCCCTCCGGCATCCTGGGAGGGGTGCTCTGACATGGAGACCTTCGGACTCCTGGCGGGCGGCTTCGCCGCGGCGCTGACCCCCGAGAACCTGCTGTGGGCCCTCGTCGGCGTGCTCCTGGGCACGGCGGTGGGCGTCCTGCCCGGACTGGGATCGGCCATGGCCGTGGCGCTCCTGCTCCCGGTCACCTTCAAGCTCGACCCCACCGGGGCGTTCATCATGTTCACCGCCGTCTACTACGGCGGCCTGTTCGGCGACTCCACCACGTCGATCCTCATGAACACCCCCGGCAACAGCTCCGCCATCGCCACGGCGATCGAGGGGCACCGGATGGCCCGGCGCGGCAGGGCCCCGCAGGCCCTGGCCACGGCCGCCGTCGGGGCGTTCCTCGGGGCGGTCGTCTCGACCACGGTCGTGGCGTTCTTCTCGAACGTCATCATCGACATCGCCCTGCGGTTCGGCCCGGCCGAATACCTGGCGCTGGCCGTCTTCGCGTTCCTGGCCACCTCCGCGGTGGTCGCCCAGTCCATGGTCCGGGGCACCATCGCCCTCACCATCGGCCTGGCCATCGCGATGGTCGGCATCGACTCCCAGAGCGGGGCCGCGCGCTTCACCCTCGGCGTGCCCTCCCTGTTCGAGGGCATCAGCGTGGTCACCGTGACCGTGGGCCTGCTCGCCCTGGGCGAGGTCCTCCACGTGGCGTCGCGCGTCCACCGGGGCGGCCACGCCGCGGCGCCCGTCAGCGCGGGGGGGACGCCCTGGCTCGGCCGCGGCGACCTGCGCCGGGCGCTGCCCGCCTGGCTGCGCGGCATCGGATTCGGCCTGCCCTTCGGCGCGATCCCCGCGGGCGGCTCGGAGATCCCGACCTTCCTGGCCTACGGGACCGAGCGCCGGCTCGCCCGGTTCCGCGCCCGCCGCGGCCGGGGGGCCGACGAGTTCGGGGAGGGCGCGATCGAGGGGGTCGCGGCGCCGGAGTCCGCGGCCAGCTCCACGGCGGGGACCGCGATGGGCGCCCTGCTGGGCCTGGGGCTGCCCACCTCCGCGACGGCCGCCATCATGCTCGCCGCCTTCCAGCAGTACGGGATGCAGCCCGGTCCGCTGCTCTTCGAGCGCAACGCGGACCTGGTCTGGACCCTGCTGGCCAGCCTGTTCGTCGGCAGCGTCATGCTGCTCGTCCTCAACCTGCCGTTCGCGCCGCTGTGGGCCAGGCTGCTGCTGATCCCGCGCCGGTACCTGTACGCGGGCATCACCGGGTTCGCGGTCCTGGGGGTCTACGCGGCGTCGTACTCGACCACCGACCTGTGGCTCCTGATCCTGCTGGGGCTGCTCGGCTTCATGATGCGCCGCTACGAGATCCCGCTCGCCCCGGTGCTCATCGCGGTCATCCTGGGGCCGCTGGCCGAGACCGAGCTGCGGCGCGCGCTGGCGATCGGCCAGGGGGACGTGGGCGTCCTCTTCGCCGGGCCGATCACCCTGGGCATCTACACCGTGGTCCTGGCGGCCGTCGCCTTCGTGGGGATCGCCCGGGCGCGGTCCCGCGCCCGGGCGGCCGCACCCGCCCCCGAGGACACCCCGGCGTGATGACGCCCCGCCCCGGGGCGGCGCCCACCGGTGCCGTCCCCGCCCGGGCGGGGACAGGGGCGCCCGCCCCACCCGGCCGGGCGCCCATCGGTGCCGGTTCCCGGCGGGGTGGTGGGGGCCGGGGTTCGGTGACCGGACCGGCTCCTCGCCGGGCCGCGGGGCTCGGGGGCGTTCCCGTGTGGCCGTCTAGGCCAGGGCGCCGACCACTGGGGCCAGCTCGTCGCGCAGCCAGCGCAGGGAGATCGGCGCGGGGGAGTTGATGGCGTTGGCGAAGTCCAGGCCCGCGAAGTAGACGGTGCCGTTGCGGACCGATGGCAGCTCCCGGAACAGCGGGTCGGCCTCCAGCTCCGCCTGCCGCTCCCCGGTCTGCGCCCACACCGCCAGCAGGTCGGCGTCCAGGTCGCCGGTGTTCTCCAGGGAGAGCGCGGCCGCGGTCTGGGTGTTGTCCTGGTTGTCGGCCGGGCGCATCCCGAACAGCTCGAACAGGGAGCCGTTGCCGAACACGTAGCCGTTGTCGTCGGCCCGCACCCACTGGTAGGTCCGGTCCCCGATCCCGGGCACCTCCGCGCCGACGGCGGCGAACTCCTCCTCCAGTTCGGCGATCAGCTCCCGCGCCCGCTCGGTGCGGTCCACCGCGGCGGCGGTGGAGAGCAGGCGCTCGTCCCAGTCGGGGTTGAAGGCGTCGGTGTCGGGGGTGATGGTAGGGGCGATGGCGTTGAGCCGGTCGAACGCCGCCCGGTCCGGCACCTGGTAGACCTCGGCGATGATGAGGTCCGGCGCCGCGGTGGCGATCGCCTCCAGGTCGGGGCTGCCGTCGGCGGTCACCAGGGAGGGGTCGGCGATCGAAGCCAGGTCGCCGTCCCCGGCGGCCTCGGTGAGGGGGTCGACCAGCCAGGGGGCGTTCTCGGCCAGCGTGTCGGGGTCGACGGCGACCTTGACGGGGTCGATGTCCAGGGAGATGAGCTCGTCGGCGGAGGAGAAGCCGAGCGCCACCACCCGCTCGGGCGCCGACTCGACGGTGACCTCGCCCTGGGATGTCGCCACGGTGATCGGGTAGGCACCACCGCCCCCGCCCCCGCCCCCGTCTGCCGCGGCCGGGGCGTCGTCCTGCGCCGCCGCCCCGCAGCCGGTGAGCGCGGCCGCCAGCAGCCCCGCCAGTGCGATACCCCCGAGCCGGGCGGTGCGCCCTCGTGCTCCCGTCACGGTGTTCCTCCTCGATCCCGCCATGTGGTGAGGGGAGCCTAACCTAATTCGATATGAATTGGATGGCCGGGTCTGGTCGAAATGAGTGCTATGTGGGTATCTGTGCCTGGTGTGGCGGATGTGCGACCATGGACGTTCGGTCGCGAAGACACCGCGGAGGGGAGGGCCGAGAGGCCCTCGGGGGAACGGGGTTGCCATGCCCGTACAACACTCGTCCAACGACTTGATGGTCTCCCTGGTGCGGGCCGGGCACCTGGCCACCTTCGAGGAGCTACCGGAGCTGGTGGCCAAGAAGGCCGACGCGGCCGGCCTGCCCGAGGCCCGGTTCTACCTTTCCGACCACCAGCAGCAGGTCCTGCGCGAGGTCACCGGCGTGGGCCCCGACGCCCACGGCGGCGGCGAGGACCTGTCCATCGACCACTCGCCGGCGGGCCAGGCCTACATCACCGGCGTGGCGGTGCGCTCGGACGGCGGGCCGCGCTACTGGGTCCCCATCCTGGACGGCGCCGAACGCCTGGGCGTGCTCCACGTGGCCTGGGCCGGCGACCCCGACCGCTCGGCGATGCGCGACCTGGCCGCCATGGTGGGCCTGCTGGTCATCGCCAAGCGCTCCAACAGCGACTCCTACGCGCGGCTCATCCGGACCGAGCCCATGTCGGTCTCCGCCGAGATGCAGTGGACGCTCATGCCCCCGGGCACCTTCGCCGACGCCCGGGTGACGATCTCCGCCGCGGCCGAGCCCGCCTACGAGAACGCCGGGGACTCCTTCGACTACGCCATCACGGAGGAGACCGTCCACCTGGCGATCTTCGACGCCATGGGCCACGACACCGCCGCGGGGCTCATCGCCAACCTCGCGGTCGGGGCCTTCCGCAACGAGCGCCGCAGGGGCACGCCGCTGGCCGAGATCCCCCAGGGGGTGGAGGCCACCCTGATCCAGGAGTTCGTGCGCACCCGGTTCGCCACCGCCGTCCTGGCCGAGCTCCACCTCACCACCGGAATGTTGGAGTGGGTCAACTGCGGCCACCTGCCACCCGTGCTCATCCGCGGGGAGAAGGTGCGCGAGCTGGAGTGCGACCCCTCCCATCCCCTGGGCATGGACCTGGGGCTGCCGGTGACGGTGTGCCGTGAACGGCTCGAACCCGGCGACCGCCTGCTCTTCTACACCGACGGCGTCATCGAGGCCCGCGACGCCGACGGCAACGAGTTCGGTGTCGATCGGTTCGTGGACTTCGTCATCCGCAACCAGGCGGACAACCTGCCCGTCCCCGAGACCCTGCGGCGCCTGGTGCACGAGGTGCTGGCCTACCACCACGACACGCTCAACGACGACGCCACCGTGCTCTTCTGCGAGTGGCACGGCTGACCCGGACCGGTCGGCGTCACCCGCGCGTTTCGGCATCGCGGCTGCTCACGGCCGGGCACTAAAGAAAACTTTAGTGCTGGCAACATCCATTGTGCTCCCAGTCGGGGTTCTGTTAGGTTCCTCACCATGCCGAACGACCAGACCGGCGCCGAGGCGGGCGTCGGCTCCCGCCTCCGCCGCCGCAGGCGGGCCCTCCACCTCACCCTCAAGGACGTCGCGGAGCAGACCGGCCTGACCGAGGGGTACCTGTCCCAGATCGAACGCGACCAGGCCAACGCCAGCGTCCGCACCCTCCAGCGCCTGTGCGCCGTCCTCAAGCTCTCGGTGGGCGACCTGTTCGCCCCGCCGGGCGCGGCGGCCAGCGCCGTCCTGCGCTTCAGCGACACCCGGGGCATGGCCTTCGGGGAGGGCGCGACCAAGTTCAAGCTCACCCCCGGGGCCTTCGACCACCTGGAGGTCCTGCTCGGGCACTTCGGGCCCGGCGGCTCCACCGGGGTCGAGCCCTACACCCACGGGGACTCCGAGGAGATCCTCCTGGTCCTGTCCGGCGAGGTCGAGGTGCAGGTGGACGGCCAGGTCCACCGCCTCTCCGCCCTGGACTCGATCCACTACCGCAGCAGCAGCCCCCACAAGGTCGTCGAGACGACCGGCCGGGAGGAGGCCCGGGTGCTGTGGGCGATCGCCCCGCCCACGTACTGACCCCGCCGCGCACACCCCACGACCCCCACAGGAGACGTCCATGACCGGCTACCGCAACGGTGCGATCTCGCACTGGATGTCCGCGCCCCCCGATCCCGGCCGGGCGGCGGAGCGGCGCACCACTCCGCTCCCCGAGGAGGAACAGGACCTCGTCATCGTCGGCGGCGGCCTCACCGGGCTGTGGGCCGCCCACACCGCGAGCCTGGAGAACCCCGGATGGCGGATCACCGTCCTGGAGGCCCGCGAGGTCGGCTACGGCGCCTCCGGCCGCAACGGCGGCTGGATGTCCCCGCTGATCCCCGGCAACCGCGCCGTCTACGCCCGCGCCGCGCAGGCGCGGGGCCGGGACGGCGTCGAGGCGGTCCGCGTCTTCCAGCGCGAGATGATCACCGCCGTCGACGACACCCTGCGCCTGCTGGAGGAGGAGGGCATCGAGGCCGACCAGCACCGGGGCGGGCACCTCAAGGTCGCCACCACCCCCGCCGCCATGCGCCGCCTCGAACGCGCCCACGCCGCCGACCTCGCCTTCGGGTACGAGGAGTCCGAGCTGTCGCTGCTGGACGCCGCCGGGGTCGCCGAGCGCGTGGCCGTGGGCCCGGCGCTGGGCGGGCTGTTCACCCGCGCCACCGCCCGGGTGGACCCGGCCAAGCTCGTCCGCGGCCTGGCCGACCTGGTCGAACGCCGGGGCGTGCGCATCGCCGAGGGCACCACCGCCACCCGCGTCGACCCCGGCGCGGTGGCCACCGACCGCGGCACCGTGCGCGCCGCCACGGTGTTCGTCTGCCTGGAGGCCTACTCCGGGACGGTCGCGGGCACCGCCCCCGGCCTGGGACCGCGCCGTGTCATCCCGGTCAACTCGTCCATGATCGTCACCCGGCCCCTCCCGGACGAGGTGTGGGAGCGCATCGGCTGGCGGGGCCGCGAGTGCCTGGGCGACGCCGCGCACACCTTCGTCTACGCCCAGCGCACCGCCGACGGCCGCATCGCCATCGGCGGCCGCGGCACCCCCTACGCCTACGCCTCGGGCACCCCCGGCCAGGGCGTCGTGGACGCCCGCACCGTGCGCACCCTGAGCGAACGGCTCCGGCTGTTCTTCCCCGGCGTGGAGTTCGGGATCGAGCACGCCTGGCGCGGTGCCATCGGCGTCACCCGCGACTGGTGCGCGGGCGTCACCTTCGACCCCGCCACCCGCGTCGGCGTCGTCCGCGGCTTCGCCGGACACGGGGTGACCGCGACCCGGCTGGCCGCGCGGACCCTGGTGGACCGCGCCGCCGGACGCGACACCGTCGCGACCCGGCTGCCGTGGAACGATCACGACTCGGGCAGGTGGGAGCCCGAACCACTGCGCTGGACCGGTGTGCACGGCATGTACCGGCTCTTCGGGGTCGCCGACCACTGGGAGGAGAGCCGGGGCTCGCGGGAGACCTCGCTCATCGCACGCTTCGGAGCACGACTGGCGGGACTGGCAGAATGACGCACACCGATCCCCGGAACCCCGGGACCCCCGACACCCACGGCGCCCCCGACGCCGCCCCCGGCCGGGCCTCCCGGCGCGGCCTGCCCCGCGGCCTGTGGAGCATGGCCTTCACCGAGCTCTGGGAGCGCTACTCCTTCTACGGCCTCCAGGGCATCCTCTCGTTCTACCTGCTCTACGAGCTGTCCCAGGGCGGCCTGGCCCTGGACCCGGCCGCGGCGGCCGGGATCGTGGGCGCCTACGGCGGCGCGGTGTACCTGTCCCAGATCCTCGGGGCGTGGCTGGGCGACCGGCTCGTCAGCCCCAAGGACATGGTGCTGTACGGGGCGGTCGTCATCACCGCCGGCCACCTGGTGCTCGCGTTCGCGCCCGGCCTCGCCGGGCTGGGCGTCGGCCTGGCCCTCATCGTCGCCGGGACCGGGGCCCTGAAGACCAACATCACCTCGATCGTCGGCTTCGTCATGGACGCCGCCGACGGCCGCCGCCGCGACGAGGGCTTCTCGTACTTCTACATGGCGATCAACATCGGCGCCGTGGTGGGCCCCCTCACCACCGGGCTGGCCCAGAACGAGCTCGGCTTCCACTACGGGTTCGGACTGGCCGCGATCGGGATGGGCGCCGCCCTGGTGCAGTACATCCCCTCGATGAAGTCCCTCCCCGAACGCGCCCGCGTGGTCAACGACCCGCTGCCCGCCCACCGCCGGCCCCTGGTGGCGCTGGTCGCCCTGGCCGCCGTCGGAGCGGTGGCCGCGGCCGCCGCCACCGGGCTGCTGCGCGCGGAGAACCTGGCCACGGTGGTGACCTTCGCGGCGCTCACCGCCGCCGCCGTCTACTTCGTGACGATGACGAGGTCGTCGGCGGTCTCCCGGGACGAACGCCGCCGCATCCTGGGGTTCCTGCCGCTGTTCCTGGTCTCGGGCCTGTACTTCGGGTTCCTGTTCCAGAAGTTCACGGCGATCTCGATCCTCATCACCGAGCGCATCGACCTCCAGATCGGCGGGTGGACCTTCCCGGTCGCCTGGATCACGACGGCCAGCCCGCTGGCGGCCGTGCTGATCACCCCGCTCATCGCCGGGCTCTGGAACCTGCTGGGGGACCGGCAGCCGGGACCGGTGGCCAAGTTCGCGGTCGGGCTCACCCAGATCGGCTGCGCGTACCTGTTCCTGCTGGTCGTCTCCGAGGCCACCGGGGAGGCGCACATCCCCCTGGTGCTGATCCTGCTGTTCATGGTGCTCGCCGGGTCCTCGGAGGTGTTCGTGGGGCCGATCGGGCTGTCCCTGGCCACCCGGATCGGGCCGCGGGCGTTCCGGTCGCAGATGGTGGGCCTCAACTTCCTCACCCTCGCCCTGGGCTCGTCCCTGTCGGGGCTGCTGGGGCAGCTGTTCACCGTCATCGACAACGCGTCCTACTTCACGGTCATCGCGACGGCCGGGATCGGCCTGGGCCTGGTGCTGTTCGCGGCCCGCGGGCCGGTGGGCCGCCTGCTGGAGTCGGGCCTGACCCGCTGAGCCCGGACGGACCCCGCCCCGGCCGCCCCCGCGGCCGGGGCTCCGGCGCTCCGTGCCCGGGGCCGGGTGCGCCCGGCGGCGGGCGGGCGGGGATGATACCGGGGTGGACTTCCCCGAACTCCAGCGGCGGCTGCGCGCGGCCGGGCACGACGCCCACCTCGCCTACGACGGCCGCCGCGACCCCTTCCTGGCCCACCTGCCCGCCGAGCACAGGGCGCGCGGCGGGTACTGCCGCGGCGCCTGGAACCTCTACCCGCTCGACGGCGGCCGGTACGCGGTGACCCTGCGCGAGCTGTACCGGCCCTCCCGGTACCCGCCCGACACCACCGGGCCCGAGCCGGCGGAGTTCGACACCGAGCAGGAGGCCTGCGCGTACCTGTGGGAGGCGGTCGCGGCGCAGAGCCCGCCCGAGGGGACGCGCGACCTCGCCTTCGGCGAACTGCCCGGGCCGGTCGCCGGGTGGATCCGCGACTGCGGGTTCGAGCCCGGGCGGACGCTGTTCGGGAACCCGTTCGTGGCGACGCTCCCCTCGGGGTCGGTCCGCCTGTCGCGCGTGGGCGACGCCTACGAGCTGCGCCGGCGCTCGGACTTCCCGCCCACCGTGGGGGAGGCGGTGTACTCCACGCCGGTGTGGGAGGACGTGTGCCGGGTGCTCATGACCCTGGCCGGCGACGCGCGCGCCCCGGGGCCCCTGGGGTCGCCCCGGGTCGGGTTCGCGCCCGGGGTGCCGGGGCCGGAGCGGGCCCGGCGGCTGGCCGGGGCCGGCTACGCCGACATCGCCCGGGCCTACGAGGACGGGCGCGGCGGGCCGCTGCTGGACGTCCTCGCGGAGGGGGCCGCGGTCGACCTGGCCACCCCCGAGATCCTGCGGCGGGCCGAGGCGGCCGGACTGCCCGCGTACCCGTACGGGGACGGCTGTTCCATCACGTTCGGGTACCTGGAGGAGCGCTACCGGTTGTCCCGCACCGGCGACGGCCATGTCCTGGAGCGGGGGCGCGAACGCGAGAACACCTACTCGGTGCTGGCCGGGCCCACGGACCTGGAGGAGGTACGGGCCCTGCTGCTGCGCCACCTGGGGGGTTAGGCCGCCGAGCCTGGAGCCCGGTGCCGTAGAGCGCGCCGTGCGCGGTGTCCCCGCGCTGCCGCGGTGCGGGGCGGTGTCGCCCCAGCCCTGCGGCGGTCGGCCCACTCCTCGCCCTTGCGGGGTTCGGCGGGCATGAGCGGGGCGGGTAGGGGCCGCTCGGTACCGGCGCGTTCCTGGTGTCCGGGGCGCGTTCACCCGCCCTGCCGGAGCAGGCCCTGCTCCGCTCCCACTTCCCGGGAACAGTTCCCGGTCGCCGTGCTCCCCGCGCACACGGGGAGGGTCTCGCCGCCCGCCTGGTCTCTCCCGAGCGGACGGCGAGTGGTGGGGCGGCCCGCGCGGCGCGGGCCGCCTCCCGGTGCGGAACAGATGCTCAGCGGAATCGGTCGGCGTACCGGGCGGCCCAGTCGGCGTAGGTGTGCGAAGGGCGCCCGGTGACGCGTTCGACCGTGGGAAGGACGGGGCCGGGGGCGACGGCGAAGTGCGCGCCGAAGTCGAGCATGGCGGTGGCGTACTCGGGCGGGTACCCCCGGCCGGTGACAGTCCGGACGAACTCGTCGGCGGGCTGGAGTTCGAGGCGCAGCGGGCGGCCGATGGCCCTGGCGAGGATACGGGTGCGCTGGGCGGGGGTGAGCGACTGAGGCCCGGTGATCTCGTGGACTCGGCCGGCATGGGCGTCGTCCAGCAGCGCGGCGACGGCGACGGCGGCGATGTCGCGTTCGTCGATCAGGGCGACGGCGGAGTCGGGGCACGGGTCGCGGACCACGCCGCCGGTCCTGACCGAGTCCGCCCAGGCCAGGTCGTTGGCCATGAAGCCGCCCGGCCGCACGAAGGTCCACGGCAGGCCCGCCTCCCGCACGATGCGCTCGTGCGCCAGGTGAGCGTCGCTGATCGGGTCGGGCTCGGGGTAGCCCGGCACGGTGGACGACAGCAGGACCAGGTGGCGCACACCGGCGTGCGCGGCGGCGGCGGTGAGCGCGCGCGTACCGTCCGGGGCGGTGGGGAACACGAACACCTTGTCCACGCCGTGCAGTGCGGCTCGCAGGGTTCGGGGATCGGCGAGGTCGGCGTGCAGGACCTCGACGTCCTCGGGCAGCCCGGCCCGTCCGGGGGAGCGGGAGATGGCGCGTACGGTGCGTCCCGCGGCCAGCAGCCCGGTGACCACGTTGCGGCCGACCTTGCCTGTCGCGCCGGTGACCAGGATCGTCATGGTGTCTCCATGGGGAGTGTCGGGGGCGTGCGGGTGAGGGGTGGAGGACCGGCACCGGTCCGGCCGGTGCACGAGGGCGCGCGGGTCAGTGCAGGCCGCGTTTGCCCGGGGCCCAGAACGGTTTGACCTTGATCGAGCGGCGGTCCCAGCCGCGGTCGCGGACCAGGTGGTCGCGGATCTTCTGGCAGGTGCGCGCCTCACCGGCCAGGTAGGCCGCGCCCTCGCCCGCAGGCAGGTCCAGGTCGGCGACCGCCGCAGGCAGCGTGTCCGATGAGGCGGCCGGGGCGCCGTGGCGGTGCACCCGCAGCAGGCGGTGCGGGCCGGGCATCGGCAGGTCGTGCTCGGCGGACTCGCTTTCCAGCACCCCGTACACCGCGGCCGACGGGTCCAGCGCCCGCAGCATCGGTCCGAACGCCGCGCTCGCGGTCTCCTCACCGGCGAACAGGTGGAACGGCGCCTCCCTGGTGAACAGGTCGCCCTGCGGCCACCAGACCGGTACCCGGTCGCCCGGCGCGGCCGCACGTGCCCACCTCAGTCCGATGCCGTCCCCGTCGTACAGGTGCGCGCGCAACTCGATCGCGCGCTCGCCGCGGTCGAACTCCCAGATCGTGTAGGTGCGCAGCGTCTCGCCCGGGCGCAGCAGCCCCGGCACCGAGAGCGGGTCGTTGATCTCGACCCGCACATGCTGTCCGGGAGCGTACGGAAAGGAGACCGGCCCGTCGGCCACCAGGCGGATCCGCCGCATCGTCGGCGTCACCGCCTCGACGGCGGTGACGGTGGTCTCCAGGCGGTATTTGGCGAAGGCTCCGGCCAGGGGGTTGCGCGAGCGCCTCGGCATCTCAGGCCTCCCCGGCGCCGCGCGTGCGGGAACGGCGGGACAGCCCCCACCACACCGCGGCCGTCAGTACGAACAGGGCGACAGGCAACAGCCGTTTCACGACCATCTCCTTAGAGGCTCTAGATCTTTTAGAGCCTCTAAGGAAGCATAGAGGCATTAGACTGTCAAGACCGTTCAGGAAGGACCCGCATGGCCGCCCCCACCGCCCGCCGGCGCGAGAAGCTCCGCCAGGCCACCCTCGCCGAGATCCACCAGGCCGCCCGCGAGTTGCTGACCGACCAGGGCCCCGCGGCGGTGACGATCAACGCGGTCGCCCGGCGGATCGGCATGAGCGGGCCCGCGCTCTACCACTACTTCGCCTCACACGACGACCTGGTCGCGGCCGTGACCGCCGGTTTCCTCCGGGAGCTGACCACGGCCATGCGGACCGCCCGTGACGCCCGGCCCGCCGACGCGGCCGGTGACCGGTTGCTGGCCACCTGCCGCGCCATGCGCCACTGGGCGACCGCCCACCCCGCCGAGTTCGGATGGATCTTCGCCAGCCCCATCCCGGCCGCCGCCTCCGCCCGGCACCGCCCCGACACCCCCCGCAACCAGGCCGCCCGCGATTTCGAGCTGGTCTTCCTCCAGCAGATCGAGGAACTGTGGGCGCGCCGGGGCTTCCCGGTCCCCGCCCTCGAAGACCTGGACCCCTCCATACGCGAGCAGTTGCGTGCCTACGCCGAGTCCCTGGGCCGCGACCTGCCCATCGAGGCGCTCCACGTCGCCCTGTCCTGCTGGATCAAGCTCTACGGGCTGCTGTGCATGGAGGTGCTCAACCAGCTCGACTTCGTCTACTCCGACCCCGGTCCGATCTACGAGGAGACCCTCCGCGACCTGGTCGACACGCTCGGCCTCGACTACCGGCCGCCCGAACCGTCCGAGCTCCCGCCGCACGCCCCGCCTTCGTGAGACGGGTGCGGCGGCCGTGGAGCGCCGGCCCGCCCCTGGGAGGAGGTTGTTCTGCGGTGTCCACGCGCTCGCCGGAGTGTGCCGGGAGCGGGGTCAGCCCGCGGTCACGGATCGTCCGCCCGTACCGGGCGGATGCGTGCTGCCGTGCCCGAGCGCCCCGGACGGCAGGGTCAGCGCACGGCCTCGGGGGAGAGGCGGAAACGCTCCCGGTACCGGGCGGGGGTCGTGTTGAGGACGCGGCGGAACGCGCGGGTGAGCGTGTCGGTGCTGGCGAAGCCGCAGGCCGAGGCGACCCGCTCCAGGGTGTCGTCGGTGGTCTCCAGCCGCTGGCGGGCCACCTCCACCCGGGCCGCCTCGATGTAGGCGGCCGGGGTGGTCCCCAGCTCGTTCTTGAAGATCCGGGTGAGCTGCCGCTCGCTGACATGGGCGTGGGCCGCCAGGTCGGGCACGGTGAGGGGCCCGGCCAGGTTACGGGCGATGTGGTGGCGCAGGTCGTCGATGCGGCGCGTGGTCGACACCGGGTCCAGGGCCACGCTGAACTGGCTCTGCCCGCCGGGGCGCTTGAGGTACACCACCAGCTGCCGGGCCACCCGCAGGGCGGGCTCGCGCCCGAAGTCCTCGGCCACCAGTGCCAGGGACAGGTCGATGCAGGCGCTCAGCCCCGCCCCTGTCCAGATGTCCCCGTCCCGGATGAAGATCGGGTCGGCGTCCACCTCCACCCCGGGGTGCTCGGCGGCCAGCTGGCGGGCGGTCGACCAGTGCGTGGTGGCGCGCCTGCCCTCCAGCAGCCCGGCGGCGGCCAGCAGGTGCGCGCCCACGCACACCGAGGCGATGCGCCGGGAGCGCGGGGCCAGCCGCCGCACCTGGTCCACCACCGCCGGGTCGGCGACCGCCCGGATCCCGGAGCCCTCCCCGGTCTCGACCGAGCCCGGCACGAGCAGCGTGTCGATGCGCCGCCCGGCGACGTCGTCGAACGTGGCGTCGGGCAGCACCCGCACCCCCGCCGAGGTGGTGACCGGGTCCAGGGACGGCGAGGCCAGCACCACCTCGTAGCCGGTGGGGCCGCCCATCTCCCGCCGCAGCAGCGAGAACACCTCCGCGGGGCCGGTGACGTCCAGCAGGTCGACCCCCTCGAAGAGCATCACCACCACGAGCCGCCCGTCCACGGCACCCCCCTTTGTTCGTCCCCGTCCATGGCCCCGCGCGCAGGCCCGCCCTCCGGTCGGAGCGCCCGCCCCGCATGTCCGAATCTGCGGTTCGCACGACATTGCCGACATCGGGGTCCCGATCCTAGCGTGGACGGTGACCGCCCCACGAGGGCGGACCGCCGACGCCGCACCCCGCGGCACGGCACGGAAAGGAAGAACGACACCGATGGCCTCCACCACCCTGCGCGACATCAGCGGCCTGGACCCGGCCCCGGCCGCGCTCGCCGACGCGACCCTGGTCCTCATCGACTACCAGAACACCTACACCCGGGGTGTGATGGAACTGGAGGGCTGGGACGAGGCCCTGGACGCCGCCGCCGACCTGCTGGCCCGGGCGCGCGCGGCCGGGACCCCGGTCGTCCACGTCGTCCACGACGGCGGCGAGGGCAGCCCCTACGACATCCGAGAGGAGATCGGGGAGATCCACCCGCGCGTGGCACCGGCCGAGGGCGAGCAGGTCGTCGTCAAGGGCGCCCCGAACGCCTTCGTCGGCACCGACCTGCTGGAGCGCGTCAACGCCACCGGCCGCGGCGGGAACGTCGTCATCGCGGGCTTCATGACGCACATGTGCGTCACCTTCAGCTCCGAGGGCGCCTTCCTCAACGGGCTGCGGCCGACCGTCGTCGCCGACGCCTGCGCCACCCGGACGCTGCGCTCCCCGGTGGCCGAGGTGCCCGCCGCGCAGCTGCACGCCGCCGCCCTGGCCACCATCGGCGACCTGTACGGGGTGGTCGTCCCCACCGCCGCCGACCTGGGCTGAACCCGGGCGGCCCCGCCCCCGCACGGGGGCGGGGCCGCGGCCGGTCAGCGGCGGCGCGCGGCCGTCCGGGGCCCCGGGCCGCTCAGCGGGGCTCGCCCCCGCGGTCGCGCACCGACTCCCGCAGCCGCCCGAACACCCGGCCGGAGTGGATGCCGTCGTGCTCGAACTCGTTGGTGACCCACGCCCACGAGTTCCCCACCCCCTCCAGGGTGTCCAGCTGCAGGTGGGCGTCCACGTACAGGTCGTCGTAGTACACGGCGGCCGCCACGGGGACCTCGTTGGCGGCCAGGCGCTTCTCGTCGTACAGCGGCGGCCAGTCGGTGCGCCGGGCCAGCTCCTCCACCGCGGGGCGCAGCTCCTTCAGCAGCCGCACCTCCTCGAACATCCACGGGAAGGCCATCTCGCCGGTGAACATCAGCGGCCGGGCGTCCTCGGCGAACACCGGGCGCCGGTCGCGCTCGCGCTGGGCAGCCCAGGCGGTGGCGGTGCCGGGGCGGTCGGCGTAGATCGCCTCCTGGAGGGTCCAGTACAGCGGGTCGGCGGCGCTGGAGGTGCGCACCAGCACCTCCTGGAGGAAGCCGTCGGACAGTCGGCCGGGGCGGATGAACGCGTTCTCCACCAGCCAGTGCATCCGCTCGAACCCGGGCTTGCGGCCGAACTCGATGCCCAGGGTCTGGAACCGGCGGACGGTGAGCCGGTCGCCGTCGGGCAGGCGCACGTCGTCGGCGGCCAGGTGGTCGGCGATCGCCGCCACGGCCTCCACGTCCTGCGGGTAGCGGCGGCGGTACTCGGCGGTCTTGCGCTCCACCCGGGTGAAGGTCCGGCGGTACACCTCCTCCACGTCGGCGGGGACCCCGGGGACGCCGCCGCAGATGTAGCAGGCGTTGAGGGCCTCGGGGGCGTGGGAGAGGTAGGCCAGGGTCAGCCAGCCGCCGTAGCTCTGGGCCAGGGTGGTCCAGCGCCTGCCGCCGTAGACGGACTCCCGGACGTGCTCCATGTCGCGCACGATCGAGTCGGCGCGGAACCGGGACAGGTAGTCGGCCCCGGCGGCGGCGTCGCCGCGTTCGGCGACGGCCCGCGCGTCCAGGGGCGTGCTGCGCCCGGTGCCGCGCTGGTCGACCAGGACGATCCGGTACTCGCCGACGGCCTCCCCGATCCAGCCGGAGGGCTCCAGCGGGCGGGGGTTGGCCCCGCCGGGTCCGCCCTGGAGGAAGGCGAGCAGGGGGAGGTCGTCCCCCTTGCGCTCGGGGGCGACCAGCTCCCGGACGAAGAGCTCGATCCGCTCCCCGCCGGGGTCGGACCAGTCCAGGGGGACGGTGACCGTGTGCTCGGTGACCCACAGCCCGGGCATGGCGTAGCCCATCAGCGATCTCCTCGGTGTCGGCCGCTTCCCGGGATTGGCGGATGCGGGGGGATTCGGGAAGTCGGCCCGAACATCGTAGGGGAGTTTTCGGCCTCGTTGTCCGATCCGGCGCGCGGGGCCTACGCCTCCTGCCGGCGCACCACCTCCCGGATCCAGACGGGCGCGAACGGGGACGTGCAGCCGGGGGGAGTGGGGTAGTCCTCCAGCACCCGCAGGCGCTCCCCGATCCCGATCGCCCGCTCCCGGTACCCGGGGTGCTCGATCCCGATCCGGGCCAGGCACTCGTTCATCGCCCACTGCAGGCGGTCGGGGGCGTCCTTCATCCGCGCCTCGACGGTGTCGAGCAGCCCGGCCAGGTCCAGGCCCTCGGGCCGCTTCGCCACGCGGTCGGTGGTCAGCGCCCACCCGGCGCTCGCGACCACCGGGTCCGGGTCGGCGAACCAGGCCAGGCGCAGCTCCTCGGCGTGCGGGCTCTTCTTGACCACGTAGTTGACGAGCCAGTCCTGCACCTTGGGCCTGCGCGCCTCGCGCAGCATGGTGTCCAGCTCCTCGCGCCCGAACGCCTTGGGGCGGCAGACCAGCAGCGCCAGCAGGCGCGCCGCCGTGTCGCCGGTCGCCCACAGTCCGACCGCGAGGTCCTGCTGTGTCTTCAGCCGCTTGGCGACCGCGCGCAGCTTCGTGAGGTTCACGCCGTGGTCGTCGCCGTGCTTCTCGTTGACCCGGCGGACCCTGGGGTCCTCCAGCGCGGCCAGCTCGGCCATCACCTCGGCCACCGTCGTCCCGCCCCGCGTCTCCCCGGCCATGCCGATCCCCTTTCTCACGTGCGGGTTCAGCCTACGGCGCGGGTCGGACGCCCGTGCCCTCCCCGGGTTCCCCGGGGTCTTCGGGGTCTGCGGGGGCGCCGGGACCCTCGGGGGCGCCGGGTTCTCCAGGGCCGCCGGGGGCGCCGGGGCCTCCGTGCTCTCGCGCGGACCGCAGGGCGGTCCGGCTCAGGACCCCGCCGCCCAGGGCGACCGCGGCCAGGGTCGCGAGGGCCGCGGGCAGACCGGACGCGGTGGCGACCGCGCCGACGAGCAGCGGACCGCCCGCGTCGCCCAGCTCGCGGCCGAGTTCGGCGTTGCCCATCGTCCGGCCCATACGCTCCTCGGGGGTGACGGCGGCCAGGTGGGCGAAGGCCAGCGGGGTGACGGTGCCGACGGCCAGGCCGATCACCGCGGCGCAGGCGAACAGCGTGACCGCGTTCGGGAGCAGCGCCAGCAGCAGGAGCGCGGCGGCGGCCGCCCACAGGCCCAGCATGCCCCCCGTGCGGGTGCCCACCCGGTCTTCGTCGCGCAGGCGTCCGGCGGCCGGCTGGACCAGGGTCGAGGTGAGCGCGAGCAGCGCGACGGCCGCGGCCCCGGCCAGGGGGTGCAGCTCCAGGCGGACGGCCAGCAGGGGGAGGAAGCCGACGGCGACGCCCAGGACCGCGGTCGTGGTGGCGAGGAGCAGGGTGGGGACGAGGAAGCCGCGTTCGGTGGTCTGCCGGACCAGGTCGGCGACGGTGTACCGGGGGCGGGGCACGACCGGCAGGGCGGGAACGGCGAGCAGCACCCACACGGCGGCGACGGCGGACAGCAGCCCCAGCGCCAGGTAGAGCGATCCGATGCCCCACAGGTGGGCGAGGCCGACGCCGATGAGCGGGCCCAGGACGTAGCCCAGGCTCTTCCACGCGCCGTACCGGCCGAAGGAGCGGCCCAGCCGCTCCCGCCCGGCCAGGCGCGCGACCGCGGCCGAGGAGGCGGGGGAGAACGCCGAGGCGGCGGCGCCCTGCCCGAGCCGGGCCAGGCCGAGCAGCAGCGGGGTGGGGGAGACGAGCGCGAGCAGCGACGCGGCGGTGAACGCGACCAGGCCGCCGACGATCACGGGCTTGGGGCCGATCCGGTCGCTGAGCGCGCCGAAGAGCGGTTTGAGGACCACTTCGGCCACGTCGTAGAGGGCGAGCATGAGGCCCAGGTGGATCAGGGACAGGCCGATGTCGTCGCTCTGGGCGCCGAGCACGCCGGCGACGCCGTGGGCGCCGAACGCGGTGGTGAAGCCGGCGAGGTAGAGCGGGGCCACGGGGCGCATGGAGGAGGAAGCCGTCACGTAGGGGAACGTAACACCTGTTACTGAGAACCTGAAGAGGGGTGGGGAAGGGGGTGGTGCCAGTACCGCCCGGACCGGTTCGGAGCGGAACGGCCCGGGAGGCCCGGGAGCGGATCCCGGTCCACCGGCTCCCGCCCCACCGGCTCCCGGCCCGCGGCACCGGGTGTTACGGTCGGGCCTGTGACGGACGATGCGGTGCGGTGGATGCTCGCGGTGGTACAGGTGCCGGCCAGGCCGTCCCGGCACCGCGTCGCGGTGTGGCGGGAGCTGCGGCGGGCGGGCGCCGTGCCGGTGTCCCAGGGGACCTGGGCGCTGCCGGCGGCGGAGGTCTTCCGCGAGGCGGCGGCCCGGGCCGGGGAACTGGCGGCCGAGGGCGGCGGGCGGGTGGCGGTGTTCGACGTCGAGCCGCGCGACGCGGCGGCGCGGGAGTTCATCGTGGACGCCTTCACGGCGGCGCGGGTGGACGAGTGGGGCGAGTACGCCACCGACTGCGGCCGGTTCCTGGAGGAGATCGCCAAGGAGATCGCGAAGGAGAAGTTCACCTTCGCGGAGCTGGAGGAAGAGGAGCAGAGCCTGGAGCGGCTGCGCCGCTGGTTCCGCGACCTCAAGAAGCGCGACGTCCTCGCGCTCCCGCAGGCCCGGGACGCCGCCGAGCGCCTGCGCGCCTGCTCCGACGCCCTGGACGACTACGCCGAACGCGTCTACGCGGCCGTCCACGGCGGTTCGTCGGACGGGTGACCCGGGGCCGGGCGTGGGCGGGTGGAGTGGCGTGCGGGGCGGGCGTGTCGGCCCTGCCGGGAGGCGCCGGGCGCGGGCGGGGGAGCGGGGAGAGCCGGGAGAGGGCGGGCGCGGCGGGCGGGAGCGGAAAATCGGTCGACGGCTCAGCGGTGCCCTGACACGGTGGGGCACCATGACGAGCTCGGAACTTTTGACCGCCGCGGACGTGGAACTCATGCAGGGGTTGGCGCAGCGCCTCACCGCCACCCACCCGGAACTGGTGAACAGCGACGCGTCCTACGGCGAACTGGCCTGGAACTGGGGCCGGGGGCACGCGGCCTTCGCCGACAAGTGGCGGCGCCGGCTGTGGTTCTCCGACGGCGACCTGGTGGCGTGGGGGTGGGCGCAGCTCCCGCGCCGGGCGCGGCTCAGCGACGGGACGGTCAAGGAGGTCACCGGCGCCTACCTGGCCCACCAGGTCCATCCCGACCACGCGGGGCTGCTGGACGAGGTGATCGACTGGTTCGACGCGACCGCGCCGGGTCTGGAGCGCTCGGTGCTGCCGTGCGCCCTCGACGGGGCCGCCCTGGAGCGGTGGGCGGCGCACGGGTACGGGACCGACCCGGACGCGCTCGGGGACGAGGGGTCCTGGACCCAGTTCAACCAGCGGGACCTCACCGACATCGAACGGCCGGAGCTGCCGGACGGCTTCCGGTTCCGCACCGCGGACGAGGCGGGGGCCGAGGCCGCCGTCCAGGCCCACCTGGACGCGTGGCGTCCCTCCGGGTACTCGATCGAGGCGTACGAGGGCGTGCGGGCGACGGCCGCGTACCGCGGTGACCTGCACGTCCTGGTGGAGGCGCCGGACGGGACGATGGCGTCCTCGGGGATCATGTGGTTCGACGAGGTGAACCGGACCGTCGAGTTCGAGCCGGTCGGGACCCATCCGGACTACCGGCGCCTGGGGCTGGGGCGGGCGATGCTCCTGCACGGGATGGGGCTGGCGAAGGGGGCGGGGGCCGTGCACGCGACGGTGGCCTGCCTGGGGGCGCCCGGGCACCCGTCGGCGCGCGGGCTGTACTACAGCGTGGGGTTCCACAAGTTCACGTGGGACGCGCCTCTGGTCAAGGGGGCGGACGCTTGAGCGCGGATGGGGACGTCGAGTACGAGGCCAGGGTGCTGGAGGTCGACCCCGAACGGGTGGCCCGGCTCATCCTCGACAAGGGTGGAACGGACCTGGGGGAGGTGCTCCAGCGGCGCTACGTGTACGACCTCGCGCCGGAGGGGGACGTGTCCCGGTGGGTGCGGCTGCGGGACACGGGGGAGCGGGTGACGCTCGCGGTGAAGGAGATCGTCTCCGACGCCATCGACGGCACGCGGGAGACCGAGACCGAGGTGGGGGACTTCGAGACGGCGAACGTGCTGCTGGGGAAGCTGGGGTACACGGCGAAGGCCTACCAGGAGAACCGCAGGCACAGTTTCGTGCTGGAGGGGGCGCGGCTGGAGATCGACAGCTGGCCCCGGATCCCTACGTACCTGGAGATCGAGGCCGACAGCCGCGGAGAGGTGGTGCGGGTGGCTGCGCTGCTGGGGTACGCGGAGGAGGAATTGACGGGGGAGAACACCGTCAAGCTGTACACCCGCTACGGCATCGACCTGTCGGCGATCGAGGACCTGCGGTTCGAAGGACCGTGAGGGAGGTCGGGGTCGGCCGTGGTGTGCCCCACCGGTGACCGGAGGGGCGCACCACGGCCCGCGGGACCACTATTGAGACAG
Organism: Nocardiopsis sp. NPDC006139; assembly: GCF_040614155.1. Taxonomy (NCBI): domain Bacteria; kingdom Bacillati; phylum Actinomycetota; class Actinomycetes; order Streptosporangiales; family Nocardiopsidaceae; genus Nocardiopsis; species Nocardiopsis sp. NPDC006139. The sequence goes on along the minus strand of NZ_JBEXTT010000008.1, from coordinate 247,395 downwards.
CGTGGAGCGGAGGAAGGCCGCCCACTCGGGGGAGGGGAAGGGAAGGTGCCCGGCGGTGGGGTGCTTGGAGTCCCGGACGGCCGCCCCGCAGGGCAGGTCCGCGACCTCGACACAGTTCTGCCCTTGCCCGCTGTGGCTGCTCTTCCGGAAGTTCACAGGGATGTGCGCGACCTCGACGCAGTCCTGGTCTTGGCCGCTGTAGCTGCTCTTGCGGAATACGAGGTTCGTCACGTGTGGCTCTCTAGGGTTGCCGTCACCTCCTTGATGAAGGCGGCGGACCGGGCGGTGCTGAGGGCAGCTCCCTGAACATCCCCGAAGGTCGCACTGTACTGGGTGACCTCATCGACTTCTTCGATGAACAGTGCATTGGTCACGGTTCCGACGTAGACGATCGGTGTGTCCAGTGGTTCTGCGAACTCCAAGATAGTGAATGGGGCTGCCAAGGCGGCATGGGCGCCTGCTGAGAACGGCAGCACTTGGACGTCGATGTTCGGAAGTTGAGCCATGTGCAGAAGGTGGTCCAGTTGTTCCTTCATCACTACGCGGTCTCCGATCTGGCGGCGCAGGGCTGCCTCGTCGATGACCGCGCGTAGCTGTACGGGACGGAACTTGGTCAGGACCTCGCGTCGTGCCATGCGGAACTCGACGCGGCGGTTCACTTCCTCGGGGCTGACGTACCGGCCTCCCTGGAAGATGGCTTCCGCGTAGCCGGGGGTTTGCAGAAGTCCGGGGATGGTCTGCGTGGAGAAGGCGCGTATGACCGAGGCTTCGGCCTCGAAGTCGGGTAGTGCCTGATCACCGAAGATGTCTCGGTACTTGCTCCACCAACCTCTTATTTTGGCGTCCTTGGCCAAGGCCTGCATGGCCTCGCGCTTGCGAGGATCGGTGATCCCGTAAAGGTCCATCATCTTGTCGAGGTCGCCGCTGGTGATGCGTTTGGTCTCGGTCTGTTCGATCTTGCTGATCTTGCCGCCGCTCCAGCCGAGTTGTTTGGCTGCTTGGGATCCGGTGAGTCCAGCTTGTTCGCGAGCTCGTCGGAGTTCGGCGGCCAGGCGGCGTAGACGGAGGGAGGGGCTGCGGTCGTTCGTCATGGCACGATCCTAAGAGCGAAACTCTCAATTTTCTAGTTTGCCGTTGACTCCGGTGGAGTTGAGAGTATGTTGGTGTGTGGCTGGTGATCAGGTCTTCACCGAGAGTTGGTGAGGGTTCCTGCTGGTCAGACTATGCCCTGGTCGTCCCCCGCGTCTGTGGAACGCGCAAGTTCACCCTGCGCGGATGGGCGCACCGGTCGGGTCCGTTCGAGGTTCTTCGCCACATCCATGCCAAGGAGTGTCTTTGTCATGCTCGCAATCGTTCCCTCACCCCCGCCGATGCCGCCGTTGCCGGAGGTGACCCTTCCCCTCGGGGAGCTGGTGCCGCGGCGGTGCCGGCACTACTTCAACCCGCACGCCCGCCGGGCGCACTACAAGGTGCGCTCCTACGAGTTCGGGTCCTCGCCGCAGCTGATGCCGCTGGTGCGGGCGTTCCTGGACGCCAGTGCCGCCGAACGCGACGCCGACTACCGGTACCTGTTCACCCTGCTCGGGTCGGAGCTGGCCGCGAACGCGCTCACCCACTCCCGCTCGGGTCGGCCGTTCGGCACCTTCACGTTGCGCTGCGAGCGCAGCCGTGTGGGACTGCGCCTGACCTGCACCGACCAGGGGCACCCGGACGGGCGCACCACCCCGGACGGGCAGCGCGACCACCTGACTGCCGACCCCGCCGGGCTGGACGTGGGAGCCGAATCGGGCCGAGGGCTCGCCCTGGTCGATGCCCTGGCCACCTCCTGGGGCGACAACGGCATCGCAGACCACCGCCAGGTGTGGTTCTTCCTGGCCTACGACCTGACCGACAACCTCTGGGCCACTGCGGCCTGAACGGACTTCGCGTCCCGAACGCGAAACGGGCCCAGGAGAGCGCGGCAACGCTCCCCGGGGCCCTCAATCCCGAAATCCACAGTTCCACGTGTAAGAAAGCAGGATCGGTGACGCATCCTATCCCGCGCCCCCGCCCGCCGACCGGACCGCCCAGGCCGCTGCCCAGGCGCCCCCGTCCCCCGAAGGAGTGGGCCGCCTGACCGGAGCCGCGCGCCCCGCCCGCGCCTGTGCGGGCGGGGCGTTCTGTGTTCCCCGGAACCCGACAAGGGCTTCTCCGTCGTGGCGTTCGTGGTGGGATCGCGGTGACTGTGGGGGTGCCCGTTGCCTTGGTGCGCTCAGTCCGGTAGAAAGCCTTGGAGCTTAAGAACGAAGCTTGGGTGTTTTGTCTGTTTCTTGAAAAGTCATAAAATCGGCCGGTTCCCGGTGGCATATGCCCAGGTCATTTACTGTGCTCCCCGCGCACGCGGGGATGGTCCCGCCGCGCTCCCGAGGCTGGCCACGGCCCCGACGTGCTCCCCGCGCACGCGGGGATGGTCCCCCCCCACGGGAGCGCCGCCAAAACGTCGGAAAGTGCTCCCCGCGCACGCGGGGATGGTCCCATCAAGTAGCGCTTGTTCGTGTAGGCGCTCCAGTGCTCCCCGCGCACGCGGGGATGGTCCCCCACCCCGGCACAGCTGGTCCACCGGCTCCGCGTGCTCCCCGCGCACGCGGGGATGGTCCCGATTTCCTCAACGAGGAAGAGGCCGAGCAGGTGTGCTCCCCGCGCACGCGGGGATGGTCCCGGCTCCCGGTCGATCCACCGTTGCGCCATCACGTGCTCCCCGCGCACGCGGGGATGGTCCCCCACAGGCTCGTGCCCGGGTGCCTGCGCAGGGGTGCTCCCCGCGCACGCGGGGATGGTCCGCCGGGGCGCCCCCAGGGGGTCAGCGGGACAGGGTGCTCCCCGCGCACGCGGGGATGGTCCCGATCTTGGCGTGGTCCTCAGCCTGCGGGGTGTGTGCTCCCCGCGCACGCGGGGATGGTCCCCACCGGCCGGACCGAGTGCGGCGGGCGCCGGCGTGCTCCCCGCGCACGCGGGGATGGTCCCACGGCACTGCTCGCCCCATCAACATCGGCCACGTGCTCCCCGCGCACGCGGGGATGGTCCCCAGGTCGACGCCTGGTGGCTGCGCGCGATCGGGTGCTCCCCGCGCACGCGGGGATGGTCCCTTGAGGTACGTTTTCGCTGGTCAGAGTGCCATGTGCTCCCCGCGCACGCGGGGATGGTCCCTTCGGGCGCTTCTTGTCCGCGTAGGCGCTGCCGTGCTCCCCGCGCACGCGGGGATGGTCCCTGGGAGTGGGACGGAGGCGCCGGGGTCCCCACGTGCTCCCCGCGCACGCGGGGATGGTCCCGGTCCACGCTCACCGCCCCGGACGCTTACGTCGTGCTCCCCGCGCACGCGGGGATGGTCCCCGCACGGCCACCGCCTCCCCGAGCAGGAGCTGTTCCTGCGAGGTGCTCCCCGCGCACGCGGGGATGGTCCCGCGGTGGTGATCTCCATCCACTTCCCGGTGGTGTGCCCCCCGCGCACGCGGGGATGGTCTCTCCAGGCGGATCCCGGCGTTCGCGGTCTTGTCGTGCTCTCCGCGCACGCGGGGATGCTCCCGGCGAGTCGGCCGACGACGCTACCCCGGAGCAGTGCTCCCCGCGCATGCGGGGATGGCCTTTGGTCCTGTCAGCCTGTCAGCCACAGGGAGACCGCCCCGATCACACCGGCGGCACCGGCGACCCCAGCAGCACCGTCACCGGTGCCGCGATCACCGACACCACCCGGATCCCCACCTCCACCGGCGACTTCCCCGTGTGGAACGCCACCGGGCTGCGGAACATCCACCACCGTTTCCCGTTCACCACGAACGGCCACGCCAGCGGGACCCCTGACCTCGTGAGCCAGTCTCCGAGGACGTGCACCAGAGCGCCCGCGAACACCACCGAACCGATCAACCACCACGCCGGTGTCTGCTCGTACCCCAGCATCGCCGCCACCGCCAGTCCTCCGGCGATCCACAGCGTCGTGTGCTTGCGCTTCTTCAGCGAGCCCAGCTTCTTCATCGGCCGCAGCACCGTCCCCAGTCCGAGGGCGACCATCGCGAACACCACCAGGCCCGCACCCAACGGCACCAGCGACACCAGCAGAGCGACCAGCCCGAACACCGCACACGCCGGCACGGTGTGGGTGAGGTACCGGTGCCCACCCTCCTGCGGATGTCGCCGCTCCACGTCGGTGGCGGTCCTGCGGTACACGGCCTTGGAGGCGTCCCGGAGTTTGCGGGATGCCAGCTCCGTCACCCGCCCCAGTGACCGGCCGACCGTGGACCCGGGCTCGTCCAGGTCCGGGAGCAGCGCCGCGCCGCCGCCGATGAGGGCGCACCACAGGGCGGTGAACGGATCGGTCTGGACGGCGACCGCGACGGCGGCTCCGGCGAGCAGGCCGGTCGCGGCGTGCGAGGTACCCATCATGGGGGACTCCAAAATGCAGGGGAGGGAGGGCGCCTTGACTGTCTCTCGGACATACGACAAGAACCCGGATAAATGTGCCAGAAGGTCGTTCGTGAATGCTCTCCGCGCACACGGAGCTGGGGTAGCGGACACGACTCCCGAACCTTCTGCATGCGGTGACAGGCGGCGATCTCGGTGAACCAGGTCTCGGCCCCTGCCGGTGAGGACGCACGGGCGACCGCGAACCGGCCGGGCGCTACCCACCCCGAGGGTGCGCGCCGTCGGTGGTCGGCCCGATGCGGGCACCGCGTGACCGGCGGTGTTCGGGGAGCGGCGCACGGCGGGGGCCGTGCCACCACGGCGCGGACGGGCCCGGCGGGCAGATGCGTTCCCGTGGCTCAACCCATCGCCACCAGGAACACCACAGACGGAGAAGACCGCACGGCCGGAGGGGTACCCGGGCAGCGCATCGCTTCACCACGGCACAGGGGGAGGAACGCGGCACTAGTCGGGGTTCAGGACCTCGTCGTCCGCGTGCGTGCCGAACTCGGCGACGCGCACCTCCGCGATGCGCTCGTACCGGCTGATCCGGTCGGTCCACTCCGCGTCGACGCCGAACGCCGCCTTCGCGAAGCCCACCCTCCCGATGGCCTCCGCCAGCTCCGGATCGCCCGGGGCCAGCAGCCGCAGCGGCGCGTCGAGCGCCACGGTGTTCGGCGGCACGAAGAACTCGTCCGGCACCACCGCGCGCGCATGGACGAGTGCGCCCACGGCGACGACCGCGCCGGCCCCCAACCGGGCGCCCTGAAGGACCGTCGCCGCGGTCGCCACATAGGCGCACCTGCCGACCTCGCAGCCCAGCAGAGTGGAGTGCGGGCCCACGAAGACGTGGTCGTGGACGAGCACCGGCTGGTCACTGGCGACCGCGGACGCGCGCAACACCGCGTTCTCGCAGATCACCGCAGCCTTCCCGACCTCGATCCGGGACCCCTCGGAGTCGAGCACCGCGCCGTACATCACCCGGGCCCTGGGGCCCACGCGGACGTCACCGACGAGCGTGGCGGTGGGGGCCACGTAGGCGGTGGGGTGGACCTGCGGCTCTTGGCCGCGATGCCGGATACGGATCCCCTGTGCTCCAACGGTCATGAGCGGATTGTCGCCCGAGGGGGTGCAGGAGTGCTGGCGGATTTCAGACGCCGCGTTCGCCGGGATCCGTGCCGCCCGCCGCCTGCCGATCCACGGCTCCCATTGCCCGGACCCGATCCATCCGGTAGAAACCCCTGAGAGCCCACCGAGCAAGGCCGGGCGTTTTGTCCGTTTCTTGAAAAGTCATAAAATCGGCCTGTTCCCAGGGGTATCCGCGCAGGTCATTTACTCTGCTCCCCGCGCACGCGGGGATGGTCCCGTTGCCGCACACGACGAGGCCGCGGTCCATGACTGCTCCCCGCGCACGCGGGGATGGTCCCCGCCACTGGGCGTTGCCGTGGTAAGGGCACCCCTGCTCCCCGCGCACGCGGGGATGGTCCCACAGCGCGCGGGGGCGCCCCGGCGGCCTGGGCCTGCTCCCCGCGCACGCGGGGATGGTCCCTGCGTCGAGGTCGCGGAGGGGCCGACCACGGCCTGCTCCCCGCGCACGCGGGGATGGTCCCACCCCGCTCCCGCTCAGCCGGAAGCAGCTGGACTGCTCCCCGCGCACGCGGGGATGGTCCCGACGTCACCGCCAGACGCGCCGACGGCGGGCACTGCTCCCCGCGCACGCGGGGATGGTCCCCGGTTTGGACACCCGCTGACCTGTAACACCGCCTGCTCCCCGCGCACGCGGGGATGGTCCCGCGATCCGCCGCGAGATCAAGATGCCTAGGTGCTGCTCCCCGCGCACGCGGGGATGGTCCCCGGTGGCGCACCCCTGAGGGGGTGCGAGCTGGCTGCTCCCCGCGCACGCGGGGATGGTCCCAGCTCCAGCCCGTGGATTTCGCCTTCCTTGGCCTGCTCCCCGCGCACGCGGGGATGGTCCCGCCGACGACAGGAGAGACGATGACCGTCCAGTCTGCTCCCCGCGCACGCGGGGATGGTCCGCCCCGGACCTGGGGCGGTCCGGGGCCGGGGCGCTGCTCCCCGCGCACGCGGGGATGGTCCCGAGCTGGGGAAGATGATGGGGTGGGGGCGCCACTGCTCCCCGCGCACGCGGGGATGGTCCCGGAACTCCTCCAGTCAGCACGCGGGGGCGGACCTGCTCCCCGCGCACGCGGGGATGGTCCCTCCCCGGCGGCATCCTGAAGCGCGGAGCGTCGCTGCTCCCCGCGCACGCGGGGATGGTCCCCGGGTGGTGGCCGGCGCCCGCTCGGGGAAGGACTGCTCCCCGCGCACGCGGGGATGGTCCCAGCGCGGCGGCGTCCCACCGCATCAGCGCCCCCTGCTCCCCGCGCACGCGGGGATGGTCCCCCCCGGGGCGGCATCGTGGGGTGGAGCTCCGGCTGCTCCCCGCGCACGCGGGGATGGTCCCAGCGCCGGGTCCTGGAGCGGGCCCATGACGTTCTGCTCCCCGCGCACGCGGGGATGGTCCCGTGAAGGAGGCGCTGGCGGCCTACATCGCCCACTGCTCCCCGCGCACGCGGGGATGGTCCCGACCCGCAGACCCTGGCCAACCGCATCGGGGCCTGCTCCCCGCGCACGCGGGGATGGTCCCGGCCTGTACACCCTGACCGGGAGCGTCGCCTCCTGTCTCCCGGCGCATGCGGGGATGGTCCCCGAGCCCGGTGCTGCCCGCGAGGGTTGGGGCGCTGCTCCCCGCGCATGCGGGGGGCTTGTGGGCTGGGACCGGATGTGGGTGAGGGGCCTGCCTGGCGTGAGGTCGGGGCCTTGGGGGTGAGTCCGGCCGAGCGGCAGGGGTGTACGAGCGCCCCCGACATGTGGCATGCTCGGATTTGGGCACTCGTCCAAGGCGATCGCCCAAAACCTGTTCAGGAGGACGCATGACCACACAGCGAGCGCAGGAGGTGCGGGAGCGCCTGCTGGCCGCCGCGGCGGAGCTCATCGCAGAGCGGGGCTGGGCGGGGGTGAGCACCCGGGTCCTGGCCGAGCGGGCCGGGGTGGGGCCCGGGCTGGTCCACTACCACTTCTCCTCCCTGCGCGTCCTGCTCAACGAGGCCGCCCTGCGCACCATGTCCGGCGTCGTCCTCGAAGGCGCCGCCCACCTCCCCGGCACCACCGCCCGGGAGGGCCTCGACCTGATGCTCGGCAAGCTGGACGCCTACTCCGGCGACGACCCCACCTCGGTCCTCTTCATCGAGACCTACCTCGCCGCCGGGCGCGACGCGGAACTGCACCAGGCCCTCACCCGCCTGCTGGCCGACTTCCGCGACCTGCTCGCCGACTGGATGCGCGCCGCCGGCGTCCCCGACCCCGACACCACCGCCCGCGTTCTCGCCTCGGCCGTGGACGGGCTCATGCTGCACCGCCCCCTGGACCCCTCCCTGACCGCCGAGTCCGTCGTCCCCGTTCTGCGCAGGCTCCTCCTCGGAGCCGTTGAGGAGTCACGATGAGCACACCCCACGCCGTCATCGCCGGAGCCGGGATCGCCGGCCTGGCCCTGGCCCGGCGCCTGGCCCACCACGACTGGCGGGTCACCGTCGTCGAACGCGCCCCCGGCCCGCGCCCCCAGGGCTACATGATCGACTTCTTCGGCCCCGGCTACGACGCCGCCCGGATCATGGGCCTGCTGCCCCGCCTGCGCGAACTCGGCCACGACTTCTCCGAGGCCGTCCTGGTCGACGAGCGGGGCCGCCGCCGCGCCTCGGTCGGATTCCAGCGCTTCGCGGAGGCCCTGGGCGGCTCCGTCGTCTCGCTCATGCGCCCCGACCTGGAACTGGCCCTGCGAGAGTCCCTCCCGGCCGGCGTGGACCTGGTCTACGGCACCGCCCTGACGGGTGTGGAGGAGCGCCCCGACGGCGTCGCGGCGCGGCTGTCCGACGGCCGCGTCCTGGAGGCCGACCTGCTCGCCGGCGCCGACGGCATCCACTCCACCGTGCGGAGCCTGGTCTTCGGCCCGGAGGAGGACTACCTGCACCACCTGGGCTTCCACACCGGGGCCTTCGTCTTCGAGGACGCCGCCCTGCACGCCCGCACCCGGCAGCGCTTCCTGCTCACCGACAGCCTCGGCGCCCAGATGGGGTTCTACGCCCTGGAGGGGGCCGAGGTCGCCGTCTTCACCGTGCACCGGACCCGGGACACCACCCTGCCCGAGGACCCCCGCCGGGCCCTGCGCGAGGCCTGCGCGGGCCTGGGCTGGGAGGTGCCCCGGGCGCTGGAGCTGTGCCCCGAGCCCGCGCAGGTCTACTACGACCACGTCGCCCAGGTGCGGATGGACTCCTGGTCCCGGGGCCGGGTGGTGCTCCTCGGGGACGCCTGCCAGGCGGTGTCGCTGCTCGCCGGCCAGGGCGCCTCGATGGGCGTGGGCGGTGCGTTCGTCCTGGCCGAGGAACTCGCCGGGGCGCCCACCCTGCGCGAGGGGCTGGAGCGCTACGAGGCGCGGTGGCGGCCCGTGGTGGAGGAGCGCCAGCGCGCGGCCCTCACCGGGACCTCCTGGTTCCTCCCCGACACCGCGCTGCGCCTCCGGCTGCGCCGCCTGGTCCTGCGGCTGTCGGCCCTGCCCGGGGTGGACCGCCTGGTGGCCTCGGCGGTGTCGGGCAAGCCCAGCCGGGTGATCGGCGACCTGGCCTCCGCCTCCCCGGGCGAGCGCACCGCCCCCTGAGCCCCGGCCGGGACCCGACCGAACGCGCACGCCGACTGTCGGGTCGCGCCGCCCGGGCACCGCATAGCGTTTCCTGCGGACGGGGCACGCCGCCCCGCGACCGTGGTGAGAGGAGACCGCACATGCTGTCCGAGCGCGACGTCGAGGCGTTCGTCCGGGACGGGTTCGTCGCCCTGCGCGGCGCGTTCCCCCGCGAACTCGCCGACCGGGGGAGGGAGCTGCTGTGGGCCGACCTGGACTGCGACCCCGGCGACCCGGCCACCTGGACCCGGCCGGTCATCCGGCTCGGCGGCTACCACGACCCGCCGTTCCGCGAGGCCGCGTGCGCCCCCGCGCTGCTCGAGGCGTTCGACGCGCTGGTGGGGGAGGGGCGCTGGCAGCGGCCCGGCGGGCTGGGCACGTTCCCCGTGCGCTTTCCCAGCGAGGAGGACCCCGGGGACGCCGGCTGGCACCTCGACGCCTCGTTCGCCGGAGAGCAGGGGGAGGCCCGGATCAACCTCCGCTCGCGCGGGCGCGCGCTGCTGATGCTCTTCCTGTTCTCCGACGTGGGCCCCGACGACGCACCCACGCGCATCCGCGTGGGCTCGCACCGGGACCTGCCCCGGCTGCTGGCCGACGCGGGCGACGAGGGGCGCGAGTTCATGGACCTGTGCGGCGAGGCGGTCCCCGCCGGTGAGGGGCGGCCGGAGGCACTGGCCACCGGAGAGGCGGGCGACGTGTTCCTGTGCCACCCGTTCCTCGTGCACAGCGCGCAGCCGCACCGGGGCTCCGTGCCGCGCTTCATGGCCCAGCCCCCGCTGCTCCCGGTGGGGGAGCTCGACCTCGAGGCCGAGCACCCCACCCCGGTGGAGCGCGCCGTCATCGAGGCGCTCCGCGACGGCTGACCCGCGGCGGCCCGGGGGGCGTTGTCCACCGGGCCGCGCGGCAGCCGCCCCGGGCGCGGGTTCACGCGCCGGGGGAGCCGGAGCCCTCGGCCGCGGACGCCTGGTAGAGGTCCGCGTAGGTCGGCGTGTCCTTGATCAGGTCGTCGCAGAAGGCGGCGACGTCGGGGCCGATGAGGTCCATGACCCCGGTGCCCGCTGCGGCCCCCTCCTCGAAGAAGTCGACGATCCCCGAGAGCAGGTCCCCCTCGGCCAGGCCGACCGGCCCGACCTTGAAGTAGTACCTCTGGATCTCCTTGTAGACGATCTGGTAGTCCGGCGGCAGCGCCTTGACCCGCGCCACGTGCGCGCGCCACTGCCGCTTGCCCTCGATGATGTCCTGGACGCCCATGTCAGCCTCCCAGCCGGGCCAGTTTCCTCGCGACGTTCCGGTTCAACTGCTCGCGCCACCGGTCCCGGTGGCTCCGGGCCCCCTCCCCGCCGGCCAGCGCCGCACAGAAGCCCGCGATGTCGTCGCCCAGGACGTCGCGGACGTCCTGCCCGTCCGCCGCGGTCTCCTCCAGCAGCCCCAGGGCGCCGTCGAAGATCGGCATCAGGTTGCGTCCCGAGAAGTCCGAGTAGGGGTACAGGTGGGCCTTGATCTGCTCCCACGCCTCCCGGTGGCCGGTCGGCAGGGCCGCGGCCCGGACCTCGAACGCCTTCCACTCCCGGGTGAGGTCGCTGCCCGTCACCGTCTCCCAGAGGTTCATCCCCCGTCCTTCCTGAGCTTCTCGATCCGGTCCGAGACGTAGTCCCACTTGGCCCAGAACGTGGCGAGCTGCGCCCGCCCCGCGTCGTTGAGCGCGTAGAACTTGCGCGGCGGCCCCACCCCGGAGGGCCGTTTCGTCACCTGGACGAGGCCGTTCTTCTCCAGGCGCAGCAGGATGGTGTAGACCGTCCCCTCGACGACGTCGGCGAAGCCGAGCTCGTTCAGCCGCCGCGTGATGGCGTACCCGTAGGTCTCCTCGCCGCCGATGATCTCCAGCACGCAGCCCTCGAGCGTGCCCTTCAGCATCTCCGTCAGGTCTTCCATCGCAGGTCCTCTTCAGTCCTCCTGGTACTTCGTGGCACAGAGTACTACTATAAAGTACCACAAGGTAGCGGTGGACGTGAGGCGAACGGGAGAACCCGGCCCGGGGTCCGGGCGCGGTCGCCGCCCCCTCGGCAATACCTCGGCCGGACCGGCGAGGCGCTCCCGCCGTTCGGGCCCGACATGGCGCAGGATCGGTTGCGGGACCACGGCACGGGGAGGACACCATGACGGAACGGAAGGGCATCCCGGTACGGGCCTGCCTGCTGGGCCTGGCGGCCGGATCGCGAGCCAGCCTGGGCGTGGGGACCGCGCTGCGCACCGTCCCCTGGGGCGGCCGGGCGCTGACGGTGTTGACGGTGCTCGGCACCGCCGCGGAGTTCGTCGGCGACAAGCTTCCCGGCGTCCCCAGCCGCCTGGGCTGGGCGGGGCTCGCCCCCCGCATCGCCAGCGCCGCCACCGGCGGCGCCCTCCTGGCCCGCGCCGCGGGCGCCCCGGCCCTTCCCGCCGCCCTGATCGCGGGCGCCACCGCCCCCGCGGGGGCCTGGGCGGGCGTCGCCTGGCGCGAGGCGTGGGGCCGCGTCGGCCCGGACACCGCCGGGGCGCTCATCGAGGACGCCGTCGCGCTCGCCGTCTCCGCGGCCGCCGCCCGGGGCCTGGCCCGCGAGGACTGACCGCCGCACCCGGCGCGGACCGGGCGTCCGCCCGCGGACCCGGACGGACGACCGAAAAGCCGGAAGAATCAGGGAATTTCGACCGAACGGCTCCGAACGGTGACTTCGCCATCACAGGTGCGCTGAGCTGCGCCTTTGTGTGCGACGGGGACGGGATTCCCAGGGCCGGGCCCTCGGGAACCCCTGGGGTTGCGGGAATCCTGGTTCACACCTGCACCTCCCGTCACTCTAAGGTTCGCTCATGATCAACAATCGGAACGGGCGCCCCATCGTGCGAGGCGAGTCCCCCGCCCTGGTCGGCGAACTCCTGGCCGACTTCGAAGCGCGCACAGGGGCCGCGCACACCGCCGCCTTCGACCTGGACGGCGTCCTCCTCGGCCACGCCGGGCACCCCGACGACGAGGCGGCCACGGCGCGCGCCGAGCAGTCGGCCTCCAGCTCCTACATGCTCGCCTCCCTCTCCACCGGGGTGGGCACCACCCTGCCCTCCCTCAGCCGCCCCGGGGGGCTGGGCCGCCCCGACCACCTGCTGCTGCGCTACCGCGGCCGCGACGAGAACGGCCGACGGCCCTCGCCCTGGTGGGTGCTGGTGGTCCCCGTCCCCGAATGGGGCGGCCTGGTCACCGAGATCCCGCCGGGCTCCGACGCCTCGGTCACCGCGGTCATGAGCGAGCTGCTGCTGTCCTCCGAGCGCATCCACGCCGCCCTGGCCGAGGCCGGGCTCGTCGGCGGCTGACACGCCCTCCCGGAACGCCGAGGGGCCCCGGCCGTCCGGCCGGGGCCCCTCGGGCCTCGCTTCACGTCCTCACGCGGTGGCCCCGCGCCTGGGCAGGCGCCACTCGGGCCGCGGGAAGTGGCAGGTGTACCCGTTCGGGTACTTCTCCAGGTAGTCCTGGTGCTCCGGCTCGGCCTCCCAGAAGGCCCCCACCGGCTCGACCTCGGTGACCACCGGGCCCGGCCACAGGCCGGACGCGTTCACGTCGGCGATGGTGTCCTCGGCGACCTTCCTCTGGTCCTCGTCCACGTAGTAGATCGCCGACCGGTAGCTCATCCCGATGTCGTTGCCCTGGCGGTTCAGGGTCGTCGGGTCGTGGATCTGGAAGAAGAACTCCAGCAGCTCCCGGTAGGAGGTCCGCTCCGGGTCGAAGTGGATCTCGATCCCCTCGGCGTGCGTCCCGTGGTTCCGGTAGGTCGCGTTCTCGACGTCGCCCCCGGTGTAGCCCACCCGGGTGTCGACCACCCCGGGGAGCCTGCGGATGAGGTCCTGCATGCCCCAGAAACAGCCTCCGGCCAGGACGGCGCGCTCGGTCGTCATCTGTGACCACCCTTTCTTCGTGCGGCGTCCTTCATAACACCTCCGGGCCGCGGGGAGTTCCCGCCGCCCCGGGCGCGCGGGTGCGGGCCGCGCCACACGGCCGCGGACCCGTTCCCGCCCAGGTGGGGATGCCGCAGAACACAGCGCCGCAGCGGGAATGTCCTAAACATGTGGAAGGTTGGGAGTTTTCCGGGAGAGAATATTTGCACTCCCTGCATCCCCCGCGCACTGACGGACACCACGAACCACAGAGGACACTTGTGACCGGGACACCCACACCATCCGACCGCGCGCCGGAGACCGCCGACACCGGGCCGGAGCCGCGCGCCGACCGCCTGGTCATCCCGTTGCTCCTGGTCTCGGCGTTCGTCGTCATCCTCAACGAGACCATCATGGGCGTGGCCCTGCCCGCGCTCAACAAGGACCTGGGCATCTCCGTCTCCACCGGGCAGTGGCTCACCTCCGCCTTCATGCTGGTGATGGCCGTGGTGATCCCCGCGACCGGCTACCTGCTCCAGCGCTTCCACGTGCGGCAGGTGTTCATCGCCGCCATGTCGCTGTTCACCCTGGGCACCCTGCTGTGCTTCCTGGCGCCGGGCTTCGCGTTCCTGCTCATGGGGCGGGTCGTCCAGGCCGTGGGCACGGCGATCATGATGCCGCTGCTCATGACCACCATCCTCAACACCGTGCCCGCCGAGCGGCGCGGCCGCACCATGGGCAACATCTCCATCGTCATGTCGGTGGCGCCCGCCGTCGGCCCGACGCTGGCCGGCCTCATCCTCAGCGTCCTGGACTGGCGCTGGATGTTCGGCCTGGTGCTGCCCATCGCCCTCCTGGGCCTGACCCTGGGCGCCCTGTTCATCCGCAACGTCACCGAGCCGCGCCCCTCCACCATCGACATGTTCTCGGTGCTGGTCTCGGCGTTCGCGTTCGGCGGCCTGGTGTACGGCTTCTCCAGCCTGGGCGGCCACGGCGGCGGCCCGATCCCGCCGCAGCTGGCCATCGGCATCGGCGCGGTGGCGCTGGTGGTGTTCGTGTGGCGGCAGATCCGCCTCCAGCGCGACGAGCGCGCCCTGCTGGACCTGCGCGTGTTCCGCTCCACCCAGTTCTCGATCTCCATCGGGCTGGTCGCGGTCAGCTTCATGGCCCTGTTCGGCACGCTGATCCTGCTGCCGCTGTACATGCAGAACGTGCTGGAGTACGACACCCTGGCCACCGGCCTGGCCCTGCTGCCGGGCGGCCTGACCATGGGCCTGATCGCACCGTTCGTCGGCCGCCTCTACGACAAGCTCGGCCCCCGGCCGCTGGTCATCCCGGGCGCCGCGCTGGTGTCGGCGATCCTGTGGGCGATGACGACGTTCGACACCCAGACCCCGCTCGGGTTCATCATCGCCACCCACGTCATGCTCACCATCGGCCTGGGCCTGATGTTCACGCCGCTGCTCACCGGCGCCCTGGGGTCGCTCACCCCGCAGCTGTACTCGCACGGCAGCGCGGTCGTCGGCACCGTGCAGCAGGTCGCGGGCGCGGCGGGCACGGCCGCGTTCGTCGCGGTGATGGCGGCCTCCACGGCCGGCTACCTGGGCGACGGCCTGCCGGAGACCGAGGCCATGGCGGGCGGCATCCACGTCGCCTTCCTGCTCGGCGCCTCGATCTCGGTGCTGGCGTTCGCGGCCACGTTCTTCGTGCGCCGCGCCGCCGCCGGCACCGGGGAGGTCCCGGCGGCCGCCGCCGCGCACTAGCCGCACCGCGCCACGGCCGGCTCCCCACCGGGAGCCGGCCGTTCGCGTGCCCGGGACCGGACGCCGGGATCGGTTCCCCCCGCCGTGTCGGCTTCGTTCCGCCGTGCCCCCGTCGCAGACTGTGGGGAGCCGTCGCCCGCGGCTGCGCAGATCACGGAGGGGGCACCCGCAGTGGACGTCACGATCACCCTGCACGTCGACGGCCGCGAGCACGAGCTCACCGTCGACACCCGCACGGGGCTGCTGGACGCCCTGCGCGACCGGCTGGGGGAGACCTCGCCCAAGAAGGGGTGCGACCACGGGCAGTGCGGCGCCTGCACCGTCCTGGTGGACGGCCGCCGCATCCTGTCCTGCCTCGCGCTGGCCGTCGCCCACGACGGAGCGGAGGTGACCACCGCCGCCGGACTGGCCCCGCCGGGCCGGCTGCACCCGGTGGCCCGCGCCTTCGTCGACCGCGACGCCCTCCAGTGCGGCTACTGCACCCCGGGGCAGGTGTGCTCGGCCATCGGCGTCATCGACGAGGCCGCCCGCGGCTGGCCCAGCCTCATCACCGGGGACACCGGGGACACCGGGGAAGGGGCACCGGTCCCGCTGGACCGCGAGGAGATCCGCGAGCGCATGAGCGGCAACCTGTGCCGCTGCGGGGCCTATCCCCGCATCGTCGAGGCGGTCGAGGAGGCGGCGCGGTGAGGCCCTTCGACTACAGCCGGCCGACGGACGCCGCCGCGGCGGTCGCCGAGGTCTCGGCCGACCCCGGGGCCGCCTACCTGGCGGGCGGCACCAACCTGGTCGACCACCTCCGGCTGGGCGTCGAACGCCCCGGCCGCCTCGTCGACCTGCGGTCCCTGCTCGACGACGGCGTCGAGGAACTGCCCGGGGGAGGGCTGCGGATCGGCGCCGGGACGCCCAACGCCGACCTGGCCGCCCACCCCCTGGTCCGCCGGCGCCACCCGATGCTGTCGGCCGCCCTGCTCTCGGGCGCCTCCGGGCAGGTGCGCAACGCCGCCACCACCGGCGGCAACCTGCTCCAGCGCACCCGGTGCCCCTACTTCCGGAACCCCGCCACCCCCTGCAACAAGCGCGAACCGGGCTCGGGCTGCTCCGCCCTGGAGGGGCACGGCCGCCACAACGCGGTCCTGGGCGCCTCCCGCCACTGCGTCGCCGTCCACCCCTCGGACATGGCGGTGGCGCTCACCGCCCTCGACGCGCGGGTGCGCGTCCTGGGCCCCGGCGGCGAACGCACCGTCCCCATGCCCGGCCTGCACCGCCTGCCCGGCGAGGAGCCGCACCGCGACACCGTGCTGGAGCACGGGGAGCTCATCATCGCGGTGGACCTGCCCGACCCGCCCGGCGGGCAGCGCTCGGCCTACCGCAAGGTGCGCGACCGGGCCTCCTTCGCCTTCGCCCTGGTGTCGGTGGCCGCCGCACTGGAGGTCGACGGCGGCCGCGTGCGGCGGGTCCGGCTGGCCCTGGGAGGCGTGGCGCACGCCCCCTGGCGCGCCCGCCGCGCCGAGGAGGCCCTGACCGGCGGCCCCGCCACCGAGGACGCCTTCCGCGAGGCGGCCCGCGCCGAACTCGCCGACGCCCGCACCGGGCCCGACAACGCCTTCAAGCCGGGGCTGGCGGTCTCCACCGTGACCGCCGTGCTGCGCGACCTGGCCGGGGAGGGGGACCGGTGAGCGGGCGGGACGGAACGCGCGCCCTGGGACTGCCGCTCGCCCGGCTGGAGGGCGCCGACAAGGCCACCGGCCGGGCGCCCTACGCCTACGAGCACCCCCTGCCCGACCCGCTGTACCTGCACCCCGTGACCTCGACCGTCGCCCGGGGGCGGATCACCTCCGTCGACGCCTCCGCCGCCCGCGGCACGGACGGGGTCCGCCTCGTGCTGACCCACACCACCGCCGAGCGCCTCGCGGACACCGCGGACCGCGAGTTCGCCGTCCTGCAGTCCGACCGGGTGGCCTTCCACGGGCAGCTCGTCGCCGCCGTGGTCGCCGACACCCCCGAGACGGCCCGCGAGGCGGCGTCCCTGGTGCGGGTGGACTACGCGGTGGAGCCGCACGACGTGGTCCTCACCGCCGACCACCCGGGCCTGTACCGCCCCGAGGACGAGGACGACCCGGCCGACACCGAGCAGGGCGACCCCGACGCCGAGCTGGCCCGGGCACCGGTCGTCGTCGACCGCACCTACCGCACCCCCATGGAGCACAACAACCCCATGGAGCCCCACACCACCGTCGCCGTGTGGGACGGCGACGGCGGCGGGCTGACGCTGTACGACTCCACCCAGGGCGCCCACCCGGTCCGGGAGACGGTCGCCGGAGTGTTCGGCCTGGACCCCGCACGGGTCCGGGTGGTGTCCCCGCACGTGGGCGGCGGGTTCGGGTCCAAGGGGTCGGCGCACGCGCACAACATCCTCGCCGCCATGGCCGCCCGGGAGCTGCCGGGCCGGCCGGTCAAGTTCGCGCTGACCCGCCCGCAGATGTTCTCCCTGGCCGGGCACCGGACACCGACCGTCCAGCGGGTGCGCCTGGCCGCCGAGCGCGACGGCCGCATCCGCGCCCTGGTCCACGACTCGGTGGAGCACACCTCCACGGTCAAGGAGTTCACCGAGGGCAGCGCGGCGGTCTCGCGCATGATGTACGCCGCGCCCCACCGCCGCACCACCCAGCGCCTGGCCCCGCTCGACGTGCCCATCCCCTTCTGGATGCGGGCCCCCGGCGAGGCGCCCGGGATGTACGCCCTGGAGTCGGCCATGGACGAGCTGGCCCAGGCCTGCGGGATCGACCCCGTCGAGCTGCGCCTGCGCAACGAGCCGGAGACCGACCCGCGCACCGGCGAGCCCTGGTCGGACCGCCGGCTGGCCCGGTGCCTGCGCGAGGGCGCCGAACGGTTCGGCTGGGCCGGCCGCGACCCCGCGCCCGGGACCCGCCGGGAGGGCCGCTGGAGGGTGGGCACCGGGGTGGCCGCCGCCGTCTACCCGCACCTGTACAACCCCGGCTCCGCCGCCGAGATCGGCTACGACGGGGACCGCTACACGGTGGACATCGGAGCCGCCGACATCGGCACCGGGTCGCGCACCGCGCTCACGCAGATCGCGGCCCAGGCGCTGGAGCGGCCGGTGGAGGAGGTGCTGCTGCGCCTGGGCGACACCGACCTGCCCCCGGCCACGGTGGCCGGCGGCTCCAGCGGCACCGCGTCCTGGAGCGCGGCCGTGCTCGCCGCCGCGGCGGCCTTCCGGGAGGAGCACGGGGCCGACCCCCGGCCCGGGGCCCGGGCCCGCGCCGCGGCCCCGGAGGACACGGTGGAGCCGGGCCGCGCGGTGGCCTCGTTCGGGGCCCACTTCGCCGAGGTGCGGGTGGACGCCGACACCGGGGAGGTCCGGGTGCCGCGCATGCTGGGGGTGTTCTCGGTGGGCCGGGTCGTCAACCCGCGCACCGCGCGCTCCCAGTTCGTGGGCGGCATGGTCATGGGGCTGTCGATGGCGCTCCACGAGCGCAGCGTCCTGGACCCCCGTTTCGGGCACGTGGTCAACGCCGACCTCGCCGAGTACCACGTCGCCGTCAACGCCGACGTGGGCGAGGTGGAGGCCCACTGGCTGGAGGGCGAGGACCCCTCGGCCGGCCCCCTGGGGCTGCGCGGGGTCGGGGAGATCGGCATCGTCGGCACCGCGGCGGCCATCGCCAACGCCGCCCACCACGCCACCGGGGTCCGCGTCAGGGACCTGCCGCTCACCCCGGACCGGTTCGCGGGCTGAGGGCGGGACGGGGCCGCCGGGGGCCGCCGCCGGGTGTCCCGGGGCTCCGGGGCGGGTAGACGGCCCTGAGTGACCGGACACCGCGGAGGGAACCGACATGGAACGGCTGATCGACCTGCACGGCACCGCCCTGGAGGAGTTCGACCGGCGGGTGCGCCTGATCCGGATGACCGACTGGGCGCTGCCCACCCCCTGCTCCGACTGGGACGTCCACGACCTGGTCGACCACCTGACCACCGAGCAGCTGTGGGTGCCGCCGCTGTTGGAGGGCCGCACCCCCGAGGAGGTCGGCGACCGCTTCGACGGCGACGTCCTGGGCGAGGAGCCGCTCGCCGTCTGGGAGGTGGCGGCCCGGGAGGCCCGCACCGCCTGGCTGGCGCCCTCCGCGCAGAACCGCACCGTCCACCTGTCGTTCGGCGACGCCCCGGCGGAGCTGTACCTGTGGCAGATGACCTTCGACCTGGGCGTGCACGCCTGGGACCTGGCCCGGGCGCTGGGCGCCGACGAGAACCTGGACCCCGACCTGGTCGCCGAGCTCTACGGCTGGGCCCGGCGCCAGGACTTCGGCCCGGGGCCGATGTTCGACGCGCCCGTGGAGGTGGGGGAGGAGGCCGGGACCCAGGAGCGCCTGCTGGCCCTGGCCGGCCGCGCGCTGTGACCCCGCCGCGGGCCGGGGCCGCCACCGCTCCCGGCGTGCGCGCTCAGGGCAGGTGGGCGGCCACGGCGGCGACGGCCGCGGCCAGGGCGGGGGCGAACAGGTGCGGGCGGGGCGCACCGTAGCCGATCACCATCGCCGGACCCCGCTCCGGCGCACCGGACCCGAACGAGGCCAGCCCCTCCAGCGCCAGCCCCCGTCGCGCAGCCTCGGCCGACACGGCCGCCTCCGACACCCCCGCGGGCAGCTCCAGCGGGCAGTGCAGCCCCGCCTCGGGCCCCGACAGGGAGCAGCCGGGCAGCCCGGCGACGGCCGCGGCCACCGCCCGCCGCCGGTCCCGGTGGACGGCCCGGGCCCGGCGCACCGCCAGGTCGTAGCGGTGCGAGGTGATCAGGTCCGCCAGCGCCAGCTGCCCCGGGACGTGGTGGCCCGCCCCCGACAGCTCGCGCAGCCCCACCAGCTCGGGCACCAGCTCCGCGGGCGCCACCGCCCAGGCCGTCCCCAGGCCCGGGGCCAGCGACTTGCTGGCCGTGCCCAGGTAGACGACGCGGTCGGGGGCCAGCGCCTGCACCGCGCCCACCGCCCGGCGGTCGTAGCGGAACTCGCCGTCGTAGTCGTCCTCCAGCACCAGGGCGTCCCGCCGCTGCGCCCACCGCACCAGCGCCCGGCGCCGCTCGGGTGAGAGCACCGCCCCCGTCGGGAACTGGTGGGCCGGGGTGAGCAGCACCGCTCCCACATTCAGCCCCTCCAGCGCCGCCACGTCCGCGCCGTCGGCGTCCACCGGCACCGGTACCGGCTCCAGCCCGTGGGCGGCCGCGATGCGCCGGTGCCGCCCGTGCCCGTACGCCTCCACCGCGATGCGCTGGGCCCCGCGCCGGGCCAGCGCCCGGCACAGCAGTGCCAGCAGGTCACCGAAACCGTGCCCCACCACCACGTTCTCCGCGCGGGCGCGCACGCCGCGCGCCCGCGCCGTGTACCCCGCCAGGGCCTCGCGCAGCGGTGCCGCCCCGCGCGGGTCGGGGTAGTCGAAGGCGTCGGCGGGCGCGGACTCCACGGCCCGGCGCAGCGCCGCCGCCCACTCCCCGCGCGGGAACGCCGACGGGTCGGGGATGCCGCCGCGCAGGTCCAGGGCGGGCGGTGGCGGTGGCTCGGCGTCGGCACCCGCGGGCGGCGGCCCGGGGCGGCGGGCCACCCAGGTGCCCGCCCCCACACGCGACTCCAGCCACCCCTCGGCGGCCAGCCGCCCGTACACCTCGGCCACGGTGTTGCGGGCGATGCCCAGGTCGGCGCCGAGCGTGCGCGAGGACGGCAGCCGGGTCCCGGCGGGCAGGCGCCCCCCGGTGACGGCGGCGCGCAGCTCCCGCTCCAGGGACCGGGCCACCCGGGTCCCGCCGACCTCCACGTGCAGGTCGATCCCGGAAATGGCCCATGTTCTCTCCATGGGATCGCACTGTAGCGGTGGGCCGATCGCTCCGTAGCCTCGACCCGTGAACACGGGAACGAACCCGGCCGGCGCCGCCCTGCGGGCCGCCCGGGACGGCGGGTTGCGGCGGATGTACGCCGCGCAGGCGGTCGGAGCGGTGGTCGACGGCGCGGTGCTGGCCACGGCGGTGCTGTACTTCGGGACCCGGGTCGGGGTGCCGGTCCCCTGGATCGGCCTGGTCCTGGGGGCGGGCAACCTGGCAGCCCTGGCGGCGGCGGTGCCGTTGGGGGCCCTGGCCGACGCGGTCGGGGCGCGCCGGGCGGCGGTGGGCTTCACCTGCCTGGTGGGGGCGTCCCTGGCCGTCTACGCGGTGGCGGACGGGCCGTGGACGTACGCGGTCGGCGCGGTCGTGTTCGTGGTGGCCCAGACCGGGCTGGGCGCCGCCCGCCAGGCGGTGGTGGCCGCCCGGGTGGAGCCCCGGGCCCGGGTGGCCGCCCGGGGGAGGATGCACACCCTGCTCAACGCGGGCATGGGCGCCGGGACGGTGCTGGGCGCGCTGGTGCTGGCCGCGGGCGCCGACGCCGGGTTCACGCTCCTGTACGGGGGCGGGGCGCTCGTGGTGCTCGGCTGCGCGCTGCTGCTGGCGGGGATGCCCGCGGACCCGGCCGACTCCGCGGCGGCGGGCCGCGACCGCCGGATCTCGGCCGCCCTGGGCGACCGGCGGCTGCTGGCGGTCACCGCGCTGACGTCGGTGGTGCAGCTGTGCCTGCCCGTGCTGTCGGTGATCCTGCCGCTGTGGGCGGCCCAGGGGACCCGCGCACCCGGGTGGGTCCCCGCGGTGGCGCTGGGCCTGAACACGGTGCTGGTCCTGGCCGTGCAGCGCCCCTGGGCCGACCGCGTGGTCTCGGACGCGGCGGCGGCCCGGTCGGCGCTGTGGGCGGCCGCCGCCCTGCCGGGCGGGTGCGTGCTCCTCGGCGCGGCCGGAACGGGCGGCGCGGCCGCGGCCACCGCCCTCGTCCTGGCGGGGATCGTGCTGATCACCGTCGGCGAGGTGGCGGGCGGACCGCCCGCCTGGCATCTGGCCCTGCGCGACGTGCCGGCCGCGCTCCAGGCCAGGCACCAGGCCGTGTTCGGGATGGCCGGTTCGGTGGCGCGCATCGCCGGGTCGGCGGCGCTGCTGCCGTTCGTCCTGGCCGCGGGGGCCTGGGGCTGGGCGGCGGTGGGCGCGGCGATGGCGGCGGCCGCCGCCGGACTCGCCCTGCTGGCCCGCCCGGTCCGCCGGGACCTCCCGCACGGGCGCCCCGGCCCCGGGCAGGCGCCGGGTCAGCCCACGGAGTTGTAGTGGTCCGCCCGCTCCTGTCCGGACAGGGAGTGGATGGCGTCCATCACCCGGTCGGTGATCTCGCGGCGGGCCTTGCCGGGGGCCAGGTGGTCGTAGCCGGTGGAGAAGTCCAGCGGCTTCCCGAAGCGCACGGTGAAGGGGCGCGGCCGCGGCATCGACGCCCCGATCGGCTGGACCTCCTGGGTGCCCGCCACCGCCACCGGGACCACCGGGGCCTTGGACTCCAGGGCCAGGTGCGCCACCCCGGTGCGGCCCCGGTACAGGCGGCCGTCCTTGGAGCGGGTGCCCTCGGGGTAGATCACGCAGGCCTCGCCCTCGCGCAGCCGCTCCAGCATCACGTCCAGGGACACCAGGGCGTCGCGGGCGTTGCGCCGCTCCACCGGGATGGCCCCCAGCGCGCCGAACACGGTGCCGGTGACCCGGCCCTTGATCCCCTTGCCCTCGAAGTAGTCGCTCTTGGCCAGGAACCGCACCCGGCGCTGGGTCACCGACAGCGGGATCACCACGCTGTCCACGAAGGACAGGTGGTTGCTGGCCAGCAGCACCGGCCCGGTCGCGGGGACGTTCTCGCGGCCCTCGATGGTCGGGCGGCACAGGGACCGGGCCAGGAGTGACGCCGTCTGCCGCAGCACATCGTAGAGCACGTGGTCTCCCTCACTCAGGGTGGTGGTCGAACCCGATGGTAAGGGTGACCCACGGGTAATGAGCGGTTCCGCCGGGGAGAGTGCCGCAGGTCACCGAACAGGGACGACGCGGACGAACAGGGCGCGCCCGCGGTCACGTTCCGCACCGCGCCCCGCTCCGCCCCGTGCGTCACGCCCGTGCGGGCTGGGCCGCCTCCTCGCGGTAGAAGATGTCGATGTCGACCTCCTCGCCGCCCACCGTGAGAGTGTCCCACGGACCCCCGGCGACCAGCGAACGCAGGGTCTCGTCGGTGAGCCGGGCCAGGTGCTCGCGCAGGGCCCCGTCGTCGGGCAGCCCCTCGATCCGGCCCGCCAGCCGGGACCGGATCGACCCCAGCCGCTCCATGAGCACCTCGGTGTCGGCCTCGCGCCCGGCGCCCTCCCCGGCCAGGCTCCGGGCGATCAGCTCCTTGACCGTGCTCGTCACCCCGTCCTCGTCGCTGGCCACCATCGCCTTCCAGGCCCGGCTCTTGTGCCGGTACTGGAGCATCGACATGGCCGCCTCGTGGCGGATGAAGTCCGCGTCCCGGAAGGGGCGCCCGCTCCAGGCGCTGCTCAGCGAGCGGGCCAGCGAGATCGCCGAGGCCAGTCCGCTGTTGAGGCCGCGCCCGGGCCAGAAGTGGATGGCGTTGGCGGCGTCCCCCAGCAGGAACCCGTAGGTGCCGGGGGAGGCGGGGGTCTCCGCCCGCAGCTGGGCGGTGAACCGCGGCCGCTGCACCATGCTCAGCCGGAACGCGGTGACGGCGCTCAGGTCCTCCTCGGGGACCGCGAAGAACTCCAGCCCCTGGCGCACCCGCTTCCACAGTTTCGACCCCTTGACGAGGGCGGGCAGGAACAGGGTGCTGTGGGTGGAGCAGGCGAAGTCGCCGTCCCCGTCGCGGTCCATGACGCACGGGCGGGAGCCGATGCACTGCTCGAACGACCGCCGGACCGGGTCGATGCCCACGACCTCCTGCGCCTCCTCGTCGGTGAGGCGCATGTTGAGGAACCCCTCGCCGCGCAGCGAGTTGAGCAGGAACCGGTTCTGGGCGACCGTCAGCAGCACGGTCGCCGGGTCCGACAGGGCCGACCGCACCTGGAGCCCCAGCACCACGTCCTCGACGTGCTCGCCGTCCAGCGAGTAGATGCCGCTGTCGGCCTGCCCGAAGCGGCCGGTGAGGTGCTCGCGGGTGCGCGAGCGCGACCCCTCGCACACGGCCAGCACGTGCCGGCCCTCCAGCGCCCCGGGCGCGGTCACGTCGAACTTCTCCGGGACCAGCCGGATGCGGTCGGGCCGCTCGCCGCACATCCGCAGCAGCACGTCCTCGATGCGCGCGATGCGGATGTTGCGCGGCCCCAGGCCGCCGATGGAGTCGGCGCCCGAGGGCCACATCTCGGTGTACTCGCCGGGGGCGAACAGCCGCTCGCGCATCTCCTCGGACAGGTTGAGGAACTGGCGGCTCTGGATCGTCACCACCTGCCGGCGCCGGACGTTGCCCTGCCGTTCGTCCTTCCACACGACCCGGCCGTCCTCGCGGGTCCAGCGGGAGTCGTACACGGTCACCGACACCTGCGGGCCCAGCAGGTGGTCCAGCAGCAGGGCGAAGGCCAGCCCGACGGGGCCGCCGCCGGACACGGCGACGTTCAGGACGGGCCCGGAGAACACCTCGGGCCGGACGAACATCTGGGTCACCGGCAGGTCGGAGGGCGCCCCCGGGGTCTCGGCCGCCTCCCAGCGGAACGTCTCCTCGCCGATGGCGATGAGATCGCCGGGCAGCAGCAGGTGCTCGGTGACCCGCTCGCCGTTGACGAGGGTGCCGTTGCTGCTGCCGCGGTCGCGCAGGACGTGGTTCTCCCCCTCCCGCCGCAGCTCGGCGTGGAAGCGGGAGACCGCGCGGCCAGGGAAGACCACGGTGTTGTCGGTGTGGCGGCCGAACGTCACCGGCGCGTCGCCGACGGGGAAGCGGTGCCCGCAGAGGGCGCCCTCGGTTCCGACGATCTCGAAGGACACGGCTGCTTCTCTCTGTGCAGGGGGTGACGGGGGATGAACGACCTGGGGCCGATTCCCTGCGTAGGATGCGACCGCCGGGCATTCGGATCGGAATATTACGGAAAAAACCTCTGCTTCGTATATTCGGAAGGACCGGAACCCGGCGCTGTAATCGGTCTTTTTCGAGCCCCTGTGCGCCGTCCGCAGTTTCGGCCACGTGGGCGCGAAACCGCAGCTCACGGACCTGTGAGGCGGAAGTCCTTTTCCCGGCCTGGGGCGAATGGGGAGGATGTGACGCCGCATTCGCCCGCCGCCGTTCGGTGGAATTCCTTCGGGCGCCCGACCCGGGGACGCGTCCGCGCGCACGGGGCCGCGGGCAGGGGGTCAGCCGTCGGCGTGCTCCGGCGGCCAGACCACCGAGAACCGCTCGAAGACGATCTCCCTGTCCTCGTCCCATTCCAGGCCCAGGCCGCGGCACACCCGCCGCCAGTACCGCAGGTGCCCCTCGCGCCAGTACTCCAGGGACAGGTCGCCCTCGCCCTCGTCGCGGGCGAACGCCGCGTCCGCGCTCGCGAACCCGCCCAGCCGCAGCTCGGTACTGCGCAGGACCACGCGCGGGCGCCCGGAGGAGTCGCAGGCGATCCAGTGGCCGCCCACCCTGGGCAGCGGGTCGCCCGCGGCGGCGAACTCGACGGCCAGCGCGGCGGTGGCCCGCTTGGTCCCGGCCAGGACCAGCCCCAGCAGCTCGTCGGTCAGCTCGGGGTGGTCGCCGAAGTACTCCACGGACGGGGGTTCCGGGTCGGTCGCCAGGTCGGGCCTGGCCGACCGGTACTCCTCCCACAGGCGCAGGGCGGCGGTCCGGTCGACGGGTGCGTTCTCCATCGGACCAGGCTCCCACGCCCGGACCGGACCGCGCGCCCCCGGGGCGCGGCGCACGGGCGGCCGGCGGGGGTCAGCCCACGCGGTCCCAGCGGGCGTTGGCGCCGCACACCACCAGGCAGGGCCGCTCGCCCGGCACCCTGCCGGCCAGCCAGGCGGCGAAGGGCACCGCGGCGGCGGGCTCGGTGGCGATGCGGAACTCCGACCACAGCCGGTCCTGGGCGGCGACGATCTCGGCGTCGCTCACCAGCCTCCGGGTGATCGGGTTGTCGCGCAGCACCTCGAACGGCACCCGGCCCAGCACCGACGCGCCCAGCGCGGACGCCGCCACCGAGTCCACGGGGGTCTGCACCGGACGGCCCGCGTCCATGGCCGCGTGCAGGCTCCGGCAGCCCTCGGGCTCCACCCCCACGACCTCGCGCCCGTCCGCGCCCAGCCGCACCCCGGCGGCCAGTCCGCCGCCGCCCACCGCCACCACGACGGTGTCGCACTCGGGCGCGTCGGCGGCGATCTCCAGGCCCAGGGTGCCCTGGCCCGCGACCACCAGCGGGTCGTCGAACGCGTGCAGGTAGCGGATGCCCTCCCGGTCCGCGTGCGCGCGGGCGGCCTCGGCGGCCACGGCGTAGTGCTCGCCCACCCGGACGACCTCGGCACCCGTGGCGGCCAGCGGCGCCGCCTTGGCCTCGGGGACGGTCTCGGGCACGTAGACGGTGGCGCGCACCCCGAGCAGGCGGGCCGCGGTGGCCACCCCCAGCCCGTGGTTGCCGCCGGAGGCGGTGATCACCCGGTCGACGGGGCCGCCGCCGAGCAGGGCGTTGAGCGCGCCGCGCAGCTTGAACGCGCCGGTGAGCTGGAGGTGCTCCAGCTTCAGGGTCACGGGCCTGCCGTCGACCTCGGTGTGCATCACCGGGGTGCGGCGGGCGTAGGGCGCGATGCGTTCGGCGGCGGCACGGACGTCGGTGGCCGTGGGCACGGCGTGCGCGGTCGTGGTCATGGCACCATGCTGCCGCTACCCACGATTAACTTAAAGTTGGGTCTGCTAAGGAACCTTAAGCAGAACTTTGCACCGACCCTTGTCCCAGGAGGCCGCCGTGCTGGACGCCAACCGCCTGCGCGTACTCGTGGAGATCGCGCACGCCGGCTCCATCTCCGCCGCCGCCGAACGCCTCTCCTTCACCCCGCCCGCCCTGTCCCAGCAGCTCACCAAACTGGAGCGCGAGGTCGGCGCGGTGCTGGTGGAGCGCGGCCGCACCGGGGCCACCCTCACCGGCGCCGGGAGGATCCTGCTCGAACACGGCGAACGCGTCCTGGGCGAGCTCCGCGACGCCGAGGCGGCCGTCCGCGCCCACGCCGGGACCCCGCCCGACCACCTGTCCCTGGGGGCGTTCGCCAGCGCGGGCCAGATCCTGCTGCCCCAGACCCTGGCCGCGTTCGGCCGCGCCCACCCGAACGTGCGCCTGTCCCTGGCCGACATCGAGCCCCCCGGCGGCCACGACCTGGTCACCTCCGGCGAACTCGACGTGCTCGTCACCCACCGCTACCCGGCGGTCCCGCTGCCGCGCGCCTCGGGCCTGCACCGCGAGCGCATCCTCGTGGACCCGCTCATGGTGGTGGCCCCGGCCGGGCACCCCATCGCCGACCGGCCCATGTCCCTGGCCGACCTTGCGGGGGAGGAGTGGATCTGCGGCGCCCCGGGCATCGCCAACCGCACCACCCTGGACGCGGCCGCCGCGGCCGCCGGGGTGAAGCCGACCGTCACCTACGAGACCCGCGACTACGAGGTGGCCCTGGCCCTGATCGAGGTGGGCGTGGGGGTGGCGCTGATCCCCTCCACCATCCTGGGCGCCGCCCGCCGCGGCGGCTGGGTGAGCCGGCCGCTGCTCGGCGCCCGGCTGGCCCGCGAGGTGTACGTGGTGCACCGGCGCAGGCCCCCCGAACCGCTGCCGGAGCTGGTCGCCACCCTGCGCGGGGTCGCCGCCCGCGCCCTGGAGGAGGCGCCCGCCCCGTGAGCGTCCGCTACAGCGGCGGGACGCCCGGCGGGCGCGGCGCGTTCCACCGGTAGCGCAGGGCCAGCACCCGGATCGTGAAGCACAGCAGCGCGCCGACCACCGCCACCCACCCGGCGTCGAAGCCGAGCACGTGCGCCACCGACACCGTCCCCGCGCCCAGCAGCGCCGGGATCGCGTACAGGTGCGAGTTGGCGCTGAGCACCGTCGGCACCCGGTTGAGCAGCACGTCGCGGATGGTGCCGCCGCCCACCCCGGTGATCGCCCCCAGCAGGACCGCCTGCAGCGGCCCGAAGCCCAGCTCGATCGCCTTGGCCGCCCCGATGACCACGAACAGGCTCAGGCCCGCGGCGTCGAACAGCAGGATCGGCTTGGTCAGCCGGGTGAGCCGGGAGCTCAGGAAGAACGCCACCATCCCGCCCGCCAGGGCCACGGTCACGTACCGCCAGTCCTGGAACGTCGCGGGGGTCACCCCCAGCAGCACGTCCCGGATGATGCCGCCGCCGATGGCGGTCACCAGCCCCAGGACCAGGACGCCCACGATGTCCACCCGGGCGGTGCGGATGGCGGTGAGGGCCCCGTCGACGGCGAAGGCGAAGATCCCGACGAGGTCGAGGATCAGGAGGATGGTCTGCGTGGACATGGAGCGCGGGTCCCTGGTGAGAGCGGTGTGCCGACCGGTCATTTCACCACGCCCGGGCCGCGCGCACCCGCGTTCGCGGAGGTGACGCGCCGCACTCCGCCGGGGACGCGGCCGGGCCCGCCGCGGGGGCGTCCTCCCCGCGGCGGGCCCGGGACCCCCGGCTCAGCGTCCGGCGGCCTCCTTCTCCGCCGGCTCCGGCGCAGCGGCCCCGGCGGCCTCGGCCGCCCCGGTGGCGGGGACCCGGCGCAGCAGGGCCAGCGCCAGCACCGCGCCCAGCACCGCCAGGGCCGCGGCCGCCCACGCCGCCGTGTTCAGCCCGTCGGTGAACGCGGCCCGCGCCGACTCCGCCAGCGCCGCGCCCGCCTCCTGCGGCAGGCCCGCCGCCGTCTCCAGCGCCCCCGGCAGCGTCCGGCCGGCCTCCTCCCCGGCGCCCTCCATGCGGGCCCGGTAGACCAGGGTGCCCACACTGCCCAGCAGCGCCACGCCCAGCGAGGTGCCCAGGTCGCTGGCGGTCGTGTTGACCGCCGAGGCCGCACCGGCCTTCTCCGGCGGGGCCGCGCCGACGACCAGCCCCGGCACCAGCGCCATCGCCGGGGCGACACCCGGGTAGAGCACGTAGAACGCGGCGACCAGCAGCGGCAGCCCGCCCGCGGCGTCCACACCGGTCAGCATCAGGTACCCGGCCGCCGACAGCGCCATGCCGGCGGCGATCACGTAGGCGGGCCGCACCCGGCGGGCGATCACCGGGGTCACCGTCGAGACGATCACCAGCAGGACCGCCGCCGGGAGGATCCACAGCCCGGCCCGCAGCGGCGACTGCTCCGCCACCAGCTGCAGGTACTGGGTGAACAGCAGGTACACGCCGCCGATGCCCACGGCCGCCAGCAGGAACACCACCAGCGACCCGCTGAACACGCGGTTCGCGAACAGCCGCACGTCCAGCAGCGGGTCGGCCGCCCTGAGCTGGCGCCGCACGAACAGGACCCCGAAGACCGCACCGGCGGCCAGGGCCGTCAACGGAAGAGCTTCCCAGCCCTCCTCGGCGAGCTTCTTGACGCCGTACACGAACGGCAGCAGCGCGGCCAGCGACAGCAGCACGCTCAGCGGCTCCAGCCGCCCGGCGACCGGGGCACGGTACTCCGGCACCAGGAACGGCACCGCGACCAGCACCAGGGCCATCACCGGGACGCCGATGAGCATCGCCGCGCCCCACCACAGGGACTCCAGCAGCAGGCCGCCCACCAGGGGGCCCAGCGCCACACCGGCCGACACCGAGGCCGCCCACAGGCCGATCGCCGTGCCGCGCTGGCGCGGATCGGTGAACATCACGGTGATCAGCGACAGCGTGGCGGGCATGATCGCGGCCGCGCCCAGGCCCATCAGGGCGCGTGCGGCGATGAGGATCTCAGGGCTCGGGGCGTAGGCCGCCCCCACCGAGGCGAGCGCGAACACCGCCGCGCCGGCCAGCAGCAGGCGGCGCCGCCCCACCCGGTCGCCGAGCGTGCCCATGGTGACCAGGAACCCGGCCATGACGAAGCCGTAGACGTCGTTGATCCACAGCAGCTGGCCGCCGGTGGGACCCAGGTCGGCGGCGATGTAGGGGGTGGCCAGGAACAGGACGGTCATCGCCAGGAACAGCAGCACCGTGGGCGCCATCAGGACCGCCAGGCCCGTCCAGGTCCGGGCGGTCGCCCGGGGAGAGGCATCGAGTGGCATCGTGAACCTTCTTCGCGGATCGGATCGAACGGTCACCACCGTGGCGGCCCGGGCTCCGGAAACCCTTCGGGCGGACTCAGGGCGGCGGCGCGGCCGGCCCTGAGGCCCCCTAGAGTTCGGATCATGAGATTCGGGGTGCTGGGGCCGCTGGCCGTGTGGGACGAGCGCGGGGAGCCGGTGCGGGTGCCCGAGCTCAAGGTCCGCCTGCTGCTGGCGGCGCTGCTCATCGAGCCGGGCCGGGTGGTGCCCGCCGACCGGCTGGTCGACGACCTGTGGGGAGCCGAGCTGCCCGCCGACCCCACCGCCTCGCTCCAGACCCGCGCCTCCCAGCTGCGCCGGG
Organism: Nocardiopsis sp. NPDC006139; assembly: GCF_040614155.1. Lineage (NCBI taxonomy): Bacteria > Bacillati > Actinomycetota > Actinomycetes > Streptosporangiales > Nocardiopsidaceae > Nocardiopsis > Nocardiopsis sp. NPDC006139. Next base: position 217,156 of record NZ_JBEXTT010000008.1, on the reverse strand, counting down.
TCCTGGACGCCGCGGAGCCGGGCGGCCGCGCCCTGCTGGTCTCCCGCCGCCCCGGCTACCTGCTGGAGGCCGCTCCCGGCCGACTGGACGCGCGCGACTTCGAGGACCTGCTGGGCCGGGCCCGCGACACCGCCGACCCGGCCGCGCGGGTGGGCCTGCTGGGCGACGCCCTGGCGCTGTGGCGGGGGCCGGCCCTGGCCGACCTGGCCGACCACGACTTCGTCCGCGCCGCCGTCCTGCGCTGGGAGGAGCGGCGGCTCACCGCGCTGGAGGACCAGGCCCGGGCCCGCCTGGACCTGGGGGAGCACGCCGCGGTCGCCGACGGGCTCGGCGACCTGGTGGAGGAGCACCCGCTGCGCGAGCGCCTGCGCGCCGCCCACATGCTCGCCCTGTACCGGTCCGGCCGCCAGACCCTGGCCCTGGAGTCCTACCGCAGGCTGCGCGACCTGCTGGCCGACGAGATGGGCCTGGACCCGGGGCCGGAGCTGACCGCCCTGCACCAGGCCGTGCTCGCCCAGGACCCCGCCTTGGACGCCCCCGCGGCGCCCGCCGCCCCGGTGACGCACACCGTCCCCGGCATCCCGGCACCGCCCGCACCCGGCGGGGACGCCCCGCGGCTGCCGCCCCCGCCGGACCCGCCCGTGCCCCTCACCCCGCTGGTCGGCCGCGAGGACGACCTCGCCCGGGTGCTCGCCCTGCTGGAGCGGGCCCGCGCGGTCACCCTCACCGGCCCCGGCGGCGTCGGCAAGACCCGGCTGGCCCTGGCCGCCGCCGCACAGGCCGCCCCCGGCGGCGTCCACCCCGTCGACCTGGCCGGGGTCTGCCCGGGCGAGGACGCCGACAGCGCCGAGGCGGCCGTGGTGGAGGCGCTGTCCGCCGCCCTGGGGGTGCGCGACGACTCCTCCGGGACCAGCCCCTTCACCGCCCCGCCCGGCACCCGCACCACCCGGCTGGCCGACGCCCTGCGCACCCGCGACGCCCTGCTGCTGCTGGACAACGCCGAGCACGTGGCGGCCGCGCTCGCCCCGGTCCTGTCCGCCCTGCTGGCCGCCGCCCCCGGGCTGCGCGCCCTGGTCACCAGCCAGGTGCCGCTGGGCATCGCCGCCGAGCACCTGCACGCCGTGGAGCCCCTGCCCGAGGCCGACGCGGTGCGCCTGTTCGCCGACCGCGCCGCCGCCTCGGCCCCCGGGTTCGCGGTCACCGACGACAACGCCGACGCCGTCACCTCCATCGTCCGCCGCCTCGACGGCGTCCCCCTCGCCCTGGAGCTGGCCGCCACCCGGGTGCGGGCCCTGGGCGTCCACGAGCTCGCCGACCGCGTCGACGACAGGTTCGCCCTGCTCACCGACGGCTACCGGGACGCCCCCGACCGGCACCGCACCCTGCGCGCCGCCCTGGACTGGAGCTGGGAGCTGCTCACCGGCCCCGAGCGCGCCGTGCTGCGCCGCCTGGCCGTGCACGCCGACGGCGCCTCCCTGGCCTCGGCCGAGGAGGTCGTCTCCGGCGACGGCGTCCCCCGCGCGGAGGTGCCCGACCTGCTCGCCCGGCTGGTCGACCGCTCCCTGGTCACCGCCTCGCGCGAGGCCCGCCCCCGCTACCGGCTGCTGGAGTCCGTCGCGCTCTACGGGACGGAGCGGCTGCGCGAGGCCGGGGAGGAGGAGCGGGTCCGCCGCCGCCACCTGGACCACCACCTCGCCCTGGCCGAGAGGGCCGACCCCCTGCTGCGCACCGGCGCCCAGCGCAGGTGGCTGAACGCCCTGGACGCCGAGGGCGCGGACCTGCGCCGCGCCCTGGAGACCGCCCGCACCGCGGGGGACGCCGACGCGGCCCTGCGCCTGGCCGTCTCCCTGGCCTGGTACCGGGTGATGCGCGGCCGCCTGGCCGAGGGCGTGCGCGCCCTGGACACCGCCCTGCACCTGCCCGGCGCCCCGGACCACCCGCTGCACCGCACCGCTCTGCTGTGGCGCGCCGCCCTGGGGCACGGCCTGGGCCGCGACGCGGGCCCCGTCCCGGAGCCCGCAGGCGAGCTGGCCGCGGGCGAGGCGCGGGCCCGCTGGTTCCTCGCCCACGTGCGCACCGGGTTCGGCGGCGGGGACGAGGCCGGTCTGGAGGACCTGCACGCCTTCTTCGTCCGCACCGGGGACCGCTGGGGCGAGGCCGCGGCCGCGGCGACCCTGGCCCGGCGCGCCTTCGGCCGCAGCGACCTGGACGCCGTCCTGCGCCGCGGCGAGCGCGCCCGGGCGCTGTTCACCGACCTCGGCGACCGGTGGGGCCAGGCCCTGGCCTCCTTCCTGCTCGCCTCCCGGGCCGAGCCCGCCGGCGACCTGGACGCCGCCGAACGCCACCACCGCGAGGCCCTGGGCACCGCCGAGGACCTGGGCCTGTGGACCGAGGTCGGCGAACGCCTCACCTCCCTGGGCCGCATTGCCCTGCTCCGCCGCGACCTGACCCGCAGCGCCGAACTCCACGAGCGGGCCCGCCGGGTGGCCGCCGAACAGGGGCACGTGGTGGGGGAGGAGTCCGCGGTGCTGGGCCTGGGCCTGGTGGCCCGCCGCCGCGGCGACCTGGCGGCCGCCCGCACCCACCTGGGCGCCTGGCTGGACTGGCACCTGGAGTCGGGCTCGGACTTCGGGGCCGCGCTCATCCTCGCCGAGCTGGGGTTCGCGGCCGAACTGGACGGCGACGCCGCCGGGGCCGAGGACCTGCACCTGCGCGGGCTGGCGGCGGCCCGCCGCACCGGCGACCCCCGCGCCCTGGCCCTGGCCCTGGAGGGGCTGGCCGGGGCCCGCTCCCTGGCCGGGCGGGCCGGGCACGCCGCCCGGCTGCTCGGCGCCGCCGACGCCCTGCGCCGTTCGGTGGGGGTGCCGCTGCCCGACGCCGAACGCGACGACGTGGCCCGGATCGAGGACCGGATCCGGCGGGCCCTCGGCGCGGAGGGGCTGGCCCGGGAGACGGCGCGGGGCGCCGTGGAGGGGACCGAGGCGCTGCTCGCAGGCCGCTCCGGCCCTTCCGGCCCCGCCGCCCCGGCGGACCGGGAGGCCCTGAGCGGACCCTGAGGATCCCCGGAGCCGCGCGGCGCACGGTGGTGCCATGAACGATGACAGCACCGCCACCCGCCGCCGCGGCCGCGTCCACACCTTCGCCGACCTCCGCGAGGACTTCGACGCCGTCGTCGGCTCCGTCAACTACGCCACCATGGTCACCGTCGACGCCAAGGGCAGGCCCCGCACCCGCGTCCTCATCCCCGTCTGGGAGACCGAGGGCGACGAGCCCCGGGGCTGGCTGGCCACCTACCGCACCCCGGTCAAGGCCGCCCACCTGGCGAACAACCCGCACGTCACCTTCTCCTACTGGAACCCCACCCAGAACACGGCCTCCGTCGACGCCACCGCCGCCTGGACCGAGGACCCCGCCGACCGCCGCCGGGTCTGGGACCTGTACCGCTACGGCAGCCCGCCCGGGGCCGGCTACGACCCGTCCGGGTTCTGGAAGGGCCCCGACGACCCGGAGCTCTCCGTGCTTCGGGTGGACCCCTGGCGCGTGCAGGTGCTGCGCGGCCGCGACCTGGTCACCGGTGTCCCCGCCCGCATCTGGACCCGCGAACCCCGGTGGTGACCGCGTGTCGGGCACCCGGTGCGGGCCGGCAGGGGACACCATCGGTGGGGACCCGGCGAGCGGAGGACACCAATGGAGCACCTGGACGCCATCGTCATCGGCATGGGACCGGGCGGCGAGGTCGTCGCCGACCGGCTCCTGAAGGCCGGCAAACGGGTGGCCGTCGCGGAGCGCGAGCTCATCGGCGGCGAGTGCGGGTACTACGCCTGCATCCCCAGCAAGACGCTCATCCGCCCGCCCGAGGCCCGGGCCGACGCGGAGGAGGCCGCCGGGCTGGACCGGCCCGGCCTGGACTGGCCCGCGCTGCGCGCCTACCGCGACCAGATGATCCGCCACCTGGACGACTCCCGGCAGGTCCGGGGGTACCGGGACCAGGGGGCGCTGGTCCTCAAGGGCGCCGCCCGCGTCGTGGGCCGCGACCCCTGGCGGGTCGCGGTCGACGGGCGGGAGTACACCGCCGACCACGTGGTGGTCGCCACCGGCTCCGAGGCGGTGCGCCCGCCCGTCGACGGCCTGGACGGCCTGGGCCCGGACCGGGTGTGGACCAACCGCGAGGCCACCACCCTGACCCGGATCCCCGGCCGGGCGCTGGTGGTGGGCGGCGGAGCGGTCGCCGTCGAACTCGGCCAGTTCCTCGCCCGCATGGGGTCGGCGGTGACCCTCGTGCAGCGCGGCGACCGGCTGCTGGACCGCGAGGACCCGCGCCTGTGCGAACTGGTCTCCGAGCAGTTCGAGCGCGACGGCATCACCGTCCACCTGGGCACCGAGGTGGCCTCGGCGGCCGCCGACGGCGACGGCGTCGCGGCGGTGCTGGGCTCGGGGGAGAGCGTCGGCGCCGACGTCCTCGTGCTGGCCACGGGGCGCAGGCCGCGCGGCGACGGGCTCGGCCTGGCCGACCTCGGCGTGGAGACGGACCGGGGCGCCCTGCCCGTCGACGAACGCTGCCGGGTCGCCCCGGGGCTGTGGGCGGTCGGCGACGTCACCGCCCGCGCCATGTTCACCCACGTCGCCAAGTACCAGGGGCGGCTGGTGGCCGCCAACATCCTGGGAGGGGACCGCCGCGCCGACTACACGGGGGTGCCCCGGGTGGTGTTCGCCCACCCCGAGATCGCCGGGGTCGGGCTCACCTCCGAGCAGGCCCGGGACCGGGGGATCGACGTGGCCACCGCCGAGATCGACCTGCCCGAGACCCTGGCCCGGCCCTGGACCCACGCCACCGACCCGCGCGGCACCCTCGGGGTGATCGCCGACCGGGACGAGGGCGTGCTGGTGGGGGCGTGGGCGTTCGGGCCGATGGTCTCCGAATGGATCAACACCGCGGCGCTGGCGATCCGCGCGCGGATCCCGGTGGGCTACCTCATCGACTCCACGCCGCAGTTCCCCACCTTCAACGAGGGCTACGTGGCGGCGCTGGAACAGCTGGACCTGTAGCGCCGCAGAACGGGGGAGCGGGGGCGCCCCCGGCCGGACGGCCGGGCACGCCCCCGCTCTGTACAGCCGGACCGGCTGCTCTCCACGGGCGTTCGGACCCGCCCGGGAGGTCAGCAGCCCAGGTTCGAGCCGGTGGTGGTGCCCAGGATCTGGGCGAACCGGGTGAACTTGTCGATCCGGCTCTGGACCTGCCCCGGGTTGCCCCCGTTGCACTCCAGGCCGCCGTTGATCGCGCGGATCGTCTCGCCGAAGCCGTGGCCGTCGACGATGGCCCTGTGCGGAGTGATCGAGCCCGCGCCGGTCTGGGTGTTCCAGTACCACAGGCCGGTCCGCCAGGCGACCGAGGCGTTCTGCTCGACCTGGTAGGGGTTGTTGAGCAGGTCGATGCCCAGGGCGTCGCCCGCGGCCTTGTAGTTGTAGTTCCAGCTGAGCTGGATCGGGCCGCGGCCGTAGTAGGCGGCCTGGCCCGCCGGGCAGCCGAAGGGCTGGTTCCGGTCGCAGTAGTGGGGGTAGTTGGCCTCGTTGGTCTCCTTGATGTGGACGAGGCCGCCGGTCTCGTGGCTGACGTTGGCCAGGAAGGCGGCCGCCTCGCGCTTGCGGATCTCGGTGCTCCCGGTGTTGGTGAACGCCGGGTAGGAGCTCAGCGCGGCGACCAGGCCGCTGTAGGTGTAGAAGGGGTTCCGGTTCGGGAACATCTGGTCGAACTGGGCCTGGGTGACGATGAAGTCGCTCGGCCCCGGCTGCTCGCCGCCGTCGCCGCCGGTACAGGGGCCCTGGTCGGCCCACACGTCCGAGGCGCCGGGGCGCTCGTTCTGCGTCCACCACTTGGCGGTGTAGTTGCGGCCCTCGTAGGAGGCCGTCTTGCCGCCGGTGTAGACGGCGGAGGCGCTCCAGGGCGCCGCGCAGACGGCGGCCTGCGCGGCGGTCGCGGGGAGAACGGTGAGCAGGGCCGCCATCGCGCCGAGCGCGGCGAACTGGCTCAGGAGACGTCGGATCACGTGATCACACTCCTCGGGGGCGGCGCGCATCCGACCGCGCGCCGCAGGGGGTGCCGTCACCCAAGCAAGTGTGGTCTAGACCTGTCAAGACCGGTAGTACGTATCGTGAGGATACGGTGACAGAACGCGGTCCGCCGCGGTACCGCGGCCGCGGGTCCTGGGGCGTGTTCGGTGGATGCTTTCGAGCGTTTCGGCGCTTGCGTCGAATGCCGGGAGCGGCCGCGAGGTGATCTCTCGCAGGACGACCGGCGCAGGTCAGCCCGGGTTCGGCTGTCCGAGCGCAGGCGGTGCGGCGAGAGGAGGCCTCGCGGCCGCGACCCGGAATGATCCGCCGAGCGCGCCCTAGGAGCGGTCGGCCAGGGCCGCGGCCTCCTCGTCCTCCACCTGCCTGTTCCACTCGGCCTTGGAGGACTGCCAGCCGTCCTCGTCGCGGCCCAGCCGCCAGTAGCCGGAGATCGACAGGTCCTCCTTGGGCAGGCCGTGCTCGACGCGCAGCAGCCGGCGCAGGTCGCGCACGAACCCGGCCTCGCCGTGCACGAACGCGTGCACCCGTCCCGCCGGGAACTCCAGGGCCCGCACCGCCTCGGTGAGCAGGGAGCCCACCGGTCGGTCGCCCCGGTGCAGCCAGTGCACGCGCACCCCGGAGTGGGCGTCCAGCTTCTGTTCCTCCCGGGGGTCGGCGACCTCCACGAACACGTGCGCGGGACGCCCCTCGGGCAGGCGCTCCACCGCGGCCGCGATCGCCGGGAGGGCGCTCTCGTCCCCTGCCAGCAGGTGCCAGTCGGCGTCCGGGTCGGGGGAGTAGCCGCCGCCCGGGCCGAGCAGGCGCAGCGTGTCGCCGGGGCGGGCCGCGGCCGCCCACGGCCCGGCGAGCCCGGCGTCGCCGTGGTGGACGAAGTCGACGGTCAGCCGCCGGGTGGCCGGGTCGAAGGCCCGCACGGTGTAGGTGCGGGTGACCGGCCACTCCTCGCGCGGGCGGCTCTCGCGGATCTCCCGCACGTCGTAGGGCTCGGGGTCGCCCTCGGCGGGCGGCGGGAACAGCAGCTTCACGTAGGAGTCGGTGTACCCGGCGGTGGCGAAGGCGTCCAGGCCCTCCCCGCCGAACACCACCCGCACCATGTGCGGGGTGAGGCGCTCCACCGCCTCCACCCGGCCCACGTGCACGGTCGCCTTCGGTCGTTCCCGTCGCTCGGTCACGGCGGCCCCCTTCGTCGAAACGTGTTAGGCGAACCTAACACCACCCTCGGCCAGGGTACCCCTCCGGGGTGCCGGAGAGGGTGGTGGAAATACCCCTGGGGGGTATATGGTTACCGCGTTCGACGACGACCACTCCACGAGGAGCGCCACCATGGGACTTTTCGCCATCCGCGACTACCGCAACCTGTTCTCCGCCCAGGTCATCGCCCTGTTCGGCACGGGGCTGGCCACCGTGGCCCTGGGGCTGCTCGCCTACGACCTGGCGGGCCCGGACGCCGGCGCGGTCCTGGGCACCGCGCTCACGATCAAGATGGTCATGTACGTCCTCATCGCGCCCGTGGTCGCCGCCTACGCGGACCGGCTGCCCAGACGGCTGTTCCTGACACTGCTCGACGCGGTGCGCGCCGCGGTCGTCCTGGCGTTACCCTTCGTCACCGAGATCTGGCACATCTACGTGCTGATCGGCGTCCTCCAGGCCGCCTCCGCGGCGTTCACGCCCACCTTCCAGGCGGTCATCCCCGACATCGTGACCCGTGAGTCCGACTACACGCGGGCGCTGTCGGCCTCCCAGGTGGCCTACACCATGGAGAGCCTGCTCAGCCCGGTGCTCGCCGCCGTCGCCCTGACGTTCATGACCTTCGACTGGCTGTTCGTCGGGACGTCGGCCGGCTTCGCCGCCTCGGCCGCGCTGGTCCTGGCGACCCGGGTCCCCGACGCCCGGCCCAGCGGGCTCACCCGGGTCTGGGACCGGCTGGCCTCGGGGATCCGGGCCTTCGCGGCCGCCCCCCGGCTGCGCGGGGTCCTGGCCCTGAACCTGGTGGTCGCCGCGTCCGGGTCGATCGTGGTCGTCAACACCGTCAACTTCGTCCGCGACGGGCTCGGCGGCACGCAGGCCGACGTCGCCTGGATGCTCGCCGCCTCCGGCGGCGGCACCCTGGCCGTCGCCCTGGTCCTGCCGCGCGTGCTCGACCGCGTCGCCGAACGCGCGGTCATGATGACCGGCGCCGCGGTCCTCGTGGCCGCCGTACTGGCCGCCGTGGGGACGGCGTACGCGCAGATCGCCGCCTGGGCGGTCGCGGTGCCGGTCTGGGTGGCCGTCGGCGCCGGGATGGCGCTGGTCATCACGCCGACCGGCCGGGTGATCCGCTCCTCGGTCGCCCCCGCGGGCCTGCCCGCGGCCTTCGCGGCCCAGTTCTCGCTGTCGCACGCGGCGTGGCTGGTCACCTACCCGGTCGCCGGGTGGATCGGCACCGCCGCCGGGTTCGCGCCCGCCTGGACCGTCCTGGCCGTCCTGGCCGTCGGCGGGGCCGCGGCGGCCGCGGCCCTGTGGCCGCGCGAACGCGCTTCGGCCGCCCCGTCCCCGGCGCGGGTGTGAAGGCCGGCCCGGGCGGCCCCGCCGTCCGGGCCGCCGCCCTCGACGGGCGGCCCGCGGCCGCGGCACCCCCGTCCCGCCCGGCGCCCGTTGAGGGCGGGAGCCTTCGGTCCTGCACCGGCATCCCCGCCCGTCGCGTGGCGGACGGCCCACGGCCACGGGTCCTCCCCGGGGGCCTCTCCTCCGGGCCTCCGGAACCCGGCCGGGCGCCTCACGGAAACCCCCGGCGGCCGAGGACGGGCCTCAGGCGGCGTCGCTGCGGCCGTCGCGGGTGGGGGCGGTGAAGACCGCGTGCAGGCGGGTGTCGTCGGCGGGGGCCCCGGCCTCCAGGGCCGCCAGCCAGGCCGCCGCCCCGGCGGTGCACCCGGCCGTCGACAGCGGCGACCCCGCGGTGCCCAGCGCCAGTTTGCGGGTGAGCGCCTCGTGCACCGGCGCGGACCCCAGCAGCACCCCGCCGGCCAGCACCACCGGCCGCCGCTCCCCGGGCGTGCGCACCTGGTGCACCGAGTGCGCCAGGTGCCCGGCCGCGGCGTTCACGATCACCTCGGCCGCCTCGTCCCCCTGCGCGAACGCCTCCGAGACCAGCGGGGCCAGCTCGGCCAGCCCGATCGGCGGCCGCCCGGTCAGTGTGCGGGCGAAGGCGCGCGCGTGCTCCTCGGGCAGGTGCTCGCGCCCCTGGACCGGGCGCCTGCCGGGGATGACCCGCTTGGCCACCATCCGCGCGAGCGGGCTCAGCGCCGTGCCCCGGCTCAGCTGGCGGGCGGTCTCCCGGGCCGCCTGGTGGCCGATCCAGAACGCCGACCCCTCGTCGCCGATCAGCCAGCCCATCCCGTCCGCGGACCGGCTGCGGCGCCGCCCCTCGATCCGGGTCGCGATCGCGCCGGTGCCCGCGATGAGCACCGTCCCGTCGGGTTCGGGGGTGCCGGAGGCGAACGCCACCTCGTCGTCGCCGACGAACACCATCCGGTCCGCCGGCACGCCGACCAGCAGCAGCTCCTCCACCAGTGCCGCGCGCACCCGGTCGTCGCGCAGCGCCGACACCCCGGCCAGGCCGATCGCCCCGGCCACCACGTCCTCGCGGGCGCGCGGCCCGGCCTGGTCGAGGGCGGCGCCCACCGCCCGGGCCAGTTCCCGGCCCGCCCGCGCGGTGCCGTGCGTGTTGGGGTTGGCGCCGCCGGCCCGGGCCAGGCCCACCCGCTCGCCGGCCGGGGTGGCGACCAGGGCCCGGGTGGAGGTGCCGCCCGCGTCCACCCCCACCACCAGGCGGGGGCGGTCGGAGCGCTTCGTCGTCGAAGAGGTCACGGCTGTCACAGGAGGGAACTGCCCTTTCAGCGGTCGGAATACTCTTCGCGCAGGCGGCCGACCACGGCCAGCGCGGTCTGGGCGGCCTCGGCCGCGGCCCCCTCGTCCAGCGGGTCCCCGCTGACCAGCAGCCTGAGGTAGACCGGCGCGGCCAGCGCGCGGGCGACCCGCGCCGGGTCGGTGCCGGGCGGGGCCTCGCCCCGGGCGACGGCCCGTTCCACCACCGGCCGGACGTGCTCGACGCGGTCGGCGAAGACCCGCTCGCGCGCCCGCGCGATCTCGGGGATGCGCGCGGCGTCGGCGAGCATCGCGGTCATCACCGCGCCCCGCGGCGAGGTGAGCAGGCCGACCAGGGCGCGGGCCAGGGCCTCCAGGTCGCCCGCCAGCGCGCCGGTGTCGGGCACCGGGACCTCCGTGGCGGCCAGGTGCTCGAAGGCGTCCACGACCAGCGCCTGCCGGTCGCGCCAGCGCCGGTACACGGTGGTCTTGTGCACTCCGGCGCGGCGGGCCACCGACTCGACGCTGAGGTCGGCGTAGCCCCGCTCGCCCAGTTCGGCCAGGGTGGCGGCGCGGACGGCGGCCAGCACCTTGGCCCCGCGCCCCACCGGCCGGGCGGGGCCGGCGTCGTGTTCGTGGGTCATCGTCCTCCCGGGATCGTCCCGATTCTCCCTTGCCGCAGGTGCCCGGCGCACGCATACTGAAGCTATCGCAACAAAAAGTTGCGATAGCCCCCGTGGTTCGAGGAGGACCCGTGCCCGACATCTACCGCTACACCTCACCGGTGGCCCCCAAGGACGCCACCGGACCCGTCGCCGCCGCCTACGCCCAGATCAAGGACGAGTTCCTGCTCGCCGACGGCCCCCTCATGACCCTGTCCCGCGCCCCCGAGCTCCTGGTGTGCGTCTGGGCGCTGCTGCGCGAGTCCGAACTGGCCGGGCCGGTCCCGCGCGCCGAGCGCGAACTCGTCGCCGTCGCCGTCTCCGCCGCCAACACCTGCCCCTTCTGCGTCGACGCCCACACCGCCCTGGGCCACGCCGGGGGCGACCACACCGCCGCCGAGGCCGTCCGGGCGGGCCGCCGCCCCCGCGACCCCGCCCTGGCGGCCCTGGCCGACTGGGCCGCCGCCACCGGCGACCCCACCCCCGGCCCCCGGCCCGCGCCGCCCTTCCCCGCCGATCACACCGCCGCGTTCATCGGCACCGCCCTGGTCACGCACATCATCAACCGGGTCACCTCCTCCCTCCTCGTCGAGCGCCTGCTGCCCGGCGACCTCCAGCGCTCCCGGACCGTGCGCCGGGTCCTGGGCGCGGCCGTGCGCCGCGGCCCCGGCCGGCCCGTGGCGCCCGGCCGCTCCCTGGAACTGCTGCCGGCCACCGACACCGCCCCGCCCGCCTGGGCCGACGGACCCGTCGGCACCGCCTACGCCGCACTGGCCGGGACCGTCGCCTCCCTGGACGTCCCCGACACCGTCCGCGCCCGCACGCGGGACGCCGTCGCCGCCTGGGACGGGCGCCCGCCCGCCCTCTTCGAGGACCCCGTGGGCGCGCACGCCGACGGGCTCGACGCGCCCGACCGGACCGCCGTGCGCCTGGCCGTGCTCGCCGCCCTGTCCCCGCACCGGATCGCCGACGCCGACGTCGCCGCCTGGCGGGCCGCCACCGGCCGCACCGCCGACGCCGACCTGGTGCGCCTGGTGGTCCTGGGGGCGTTCACCGCCGCCGACCGGATCCAGCGCTCCCTGGCCGCCGCGGCCGCCCGCCGACACCCCGCCGGTCAGCCGGGGGAGGCGTAACCGCGGACACAGGGAAAAGCAGTGGCGCGCCCCGCGGCGGTCCTGAGAGGGTCGGTCCATGGCAGCAGAGCACCACCCCGCGACACCCCGATCCGACGGACCCGGATGGGAGGTCGACCGGCCCGCGGAGGACGAGATATCCGAGGCCACCGGGGTGTTCGCCACCGCCATCAACATCCCGTTGAACGACCTGCTCGACACCGAGCGCGACCACCCCGTCAACGAGCCCGACCGCTTCCTGGTCGTCCGCGACGGCGGCCGCATCGTCGGCACCACCAACTCCCACCCCTTCTCCCTCACCGTCCCGGGCGGTCCGCGCCCGGCGGCCGGGGTGACCGGGGTGGGCGTGCTGCCCACCCACCGCAGACGCGGCATCCTCACCGCGCTCCTGCGCGAACAGCTCGCCGACCTGCGCCGGTGCGGCGAGAACCTGGCGATCCTATGGGCCTCCGAAGGCGGCATCTACGGCCGTTACGGCTACGGCCAGGCGTTCCGCCAGCACACCTACTCCGTGAGCCGGGCCCATGCCGCCCTGCGCCCCGACGCGCCCCGCGACCCCTCGCTCACCCTGGAGCTTGCCGAGCCCGCCGACGTCCTGCCCGACCTGGACCTGCTGCACCGCGCCGCCCAGGCCGAACGCCCGGGCGGCTTCCCCCGCGAGGGCAACTGGTGGAAGCTGCGCCTGTGGATGCTCTCCCGCCCCCGGCCCGACACCTCCGACCTGCGCGCCGTCGTCGTCCGGGACGCCCGGGGCCGCCCCGTGGGCGCGGCCCTGCACCGGGTCACCACCGGCTACGGCGAGGGCGGCCTGCCCACCGGGACGGTCTCCGTCCGGGAGGTCAACGCCCTCACCCCGGCCGCCCGCACCGCCCTGTACGAGTACCTCTTCGACACCGACCTCACCGTGGAGACCGAGGTCGTCGGCCTGCCCGAGGACGACCCCCTCCCCGCCCTGCTGGCCGACCCCGCCCAGGCCGTCCGCCGCGCCGGCGGGGGCCTGTGGCTGCGCCTGGTCGACGTGCCCGCCGCCCTGGCCGAGCGCACCTACGCCCACCCCTTGGACACCGTCATCGAGGTCGCCGACCGGCACGCCCCCTGGAACGCCGGGCGCTGGCACCTGAAGACCGACGGGGAGCACACCCGGGTGGAGGCCGCCACGACGGCCCCCGACCTGTCCCTGGACGCCGCCCACCTGGGCTCCGCCTACCTGGGCCGCGGGCCGGTGACCACCCACGTCGACGCCGGCACCGCCGTCGAGCACACGCCCGGCGCCGCCGCCCGCCTGGACACCTCCCTGTACACCCCCCGGGCACCCCGCTGCGACACCGGCTTCTGAGCGGGACGGGCCCCGGCCGACACGGGTCCGCCGGGCCCCGCCCCGTTCCGAACGCCCCCCATCCCGTCCCGACCGCACCGAACGACAAGGCGAAGAACACCATGACCACATCCGACAGCCCGCGCGCCGAGTGGACCGTGCGCGGCACCGACCGGGACGAGTACGCACGGGCGGCCCGGGTCATCGGCGAGGCCCTCCTGGTCGCCGAGGACGTGCCCGCCATGCTGGAGCGGATGCGTCCGATCCACGACGCCGAGGGCTACGAGCGCGTCCGCGTGGCCGTCGACGACATCGACGGCGAAGAGCGGATCGTCGGCGCCACCAACGACTTCCGCTTCGAGATGACCCTGCCCGGCGGGCCGCGCCGCGTGGCCGGGGTGACCGGGGTGGGCGTGTGGCCCACCCACCGCCGCCGGGGCGTGCTCAGCTCCCTCATGCGCCGCCAGCTCGCCGACATCCACGCCGCGGGGGTCAGGTACGCCGCCCTGTGGGCGTCCGAGGGCGCCATCTACGGCCGCTTCGGCTACGGCCCGGCCGTCGCCGAGACCGAGGCCCACATCGCCCGGCCGCACGCCGCGCTGCGCCCCGACGCGCCCCGCGACCCGGAGCTGGAGGTCCGCCTGGGCTACGCCGCGGAGCTGCGCGCCGACCTGGAGCGGGTGTACGCGGAGGCCGCCGCCGCCCGGCTCGGCCAGGTCGCGCGCCCCGGCCACTGGTGGGACCGGACCCTGCGCGACAAGCCCGAGCACCGCGAGGGCCGGGGCCCCAAACACGCCGTCGTGGTCCGCGGGCCGCAGGGCCCGGTGGGCTACGCCCTGTACAGCACGCGGAGCAAGTGGGAGTCGGACGGCCCGGCCGGGACGGTGTACGTCCAGGAGATGCGGGCCACGGTCCCGGCGGCCTGGACCCTGCTCTACGAGCACCTGCTCGACCGCGACCTGACGGCCCGGATCGAGTTCGAGTTCATGCCGGTGGACGACCCGCTCGTGCACCTGCTCGGCAACCGGGACCGGCTGGTCCGGGAGGTCTTCAACAGCCTCTGGTTCCGGCTGGTGGACGTGCCCGGCGCGCTGTCCGAGCGCACCTACGCCGCCCCGGTGGAGGCGGTCCTGGCGGTCACCGACCGGTACGCGCCGTGGAACGCCGGGACGTGGTCGCTGAAGGCGTCCCCCGAGGGCGCGCGGGTGGAGGCCACCGACGCCACCCCGGACGTGTCGCTGGACGCGGCCCTGCTGGGCGCGGCCTACCTGGGGCAGACCCCGCTCACCGGGTACGCCGCCGCCGGGCTGCTCACCGAGCACACCCCGGGGGCGGTCGCCCGCCTGGACGCGGCCCTGCACCGTCCGGACGCGGCCTTCAACGGGTCCATCTTCTAGCCGTCGGCGGCCGCCCGGCCCGCAGCGTCCGCTGCGGGCCGGGCCGGCCCGTTTCAGCCGGTGAGCGCCTTGACCAGCCGCTCCACGTCCTCCTCGGTGTTGTACAGGTGGAACGAGGCGCGCAGGCGCCCGTCGCGGGCGGCCACCGCGATGCCCTCGTCCAGCACCCGCTCCACCCCGCCCGCCGGGGCGGCGACGGACACGATCGCCGAGCCCGCCGGCTCCAGGCCCAGGCCGGTGCGCAGCAGGTCGCCCAGGGCCGTGTTGTGCGCGTGCACGGCGCCGACCCCGGCCTCCTCCAGCAGCGCCAGGGTGCGCTCCAGCCCCGCCCAGGCGGGCCACACCGGCGGCAGGTCCAGCCTGCGGGCGCCCGGCGCCAACGCCAGCGGCCCGCCGTACAGGCTGTTCCACGGCTCCTCGGCGGCGTACCAGTTGCCCGCGAGCGGGGACAGCTCCGCCAGCGCCTCCGCGGTGCCGGTGAGGAACGCCGCGCCGCGCGGCCCCAGCAGCCACTTGTAGGTGCTGCACACCGTGTAGTCGATCCGGTCGGCGGGCAGCGGCAGCCACCCGGCCGCCTGGGTGGCGTCCACGAGCAGCCGCGCCCCGTGGGCGTCGCGGGCCGCCAGCAGGTCCTCCAGGGGAGCGATGCGCCCGTCGGAGGACTGCACCGCCGACACCGCCACCAGCCGGGTGTCCGGGCCGACCGCGTCGGCCAGGTGCTCCAGCGGGACCTCCCGGACGGCGAGGTCGGCCCGGGCCAGGAAGGGGTGCACCACCGAGCTGAACTCGCGGGCGGCGACGACGACCTCGGCGCCCGGCGGCAGCGCGGCGGCGACCGTTCCGACGAACTGGGCGGTGTAGGCGCCGATCGCGGTGTTCTCCGCGGGCACGCCCAGCAGGCGGGCGTAGGAGGCGCGGGCGCGTTCGACGCCCGGGTCGGCGTCGGCAGGGGAGAACCGACCCTCGGCCACGGCGCGGGTGTACTGCGTCACCGCGTCCAGCGCGGTGTCGGGGGTCAGCCCGTGGGTGGCCGTGTTGAGGTACACGGCCCCGGGGGAGAAGTGCCGTCGTGCGGCGTCGATGCGGGCACGGGTGGAGTCGTCCATGCCCCCATGCTCCCCACGCCGGGGAACCGGGTTCAAGGGCCGCTCGGGTCGGGATTGGCCCTTGTCGCGGGGAAGGGCGCGGGACGGCGGCCGGGTGCCCCCGGGCCGGGCGCCCTCAGTTGCGGAACTTGGCCTGGGCGTCGGTGGACCCGGCCATGAGCTTGTTGAGCAGGCGGACCAGCTCGCGCCGCTCCTCGGGCTCCAGGGCCTCGGCCCAGGCGGACTCGCGGCGGTTGTGGGCGCGGAACCCGCCGAGGATGGCGTGGTAGCCCGCCTCGGTCAGGCTGAGCTGGAGGGCGCGGCGGTCGTGGGTGGCGCGCTCGCGCAGGATGAGTCCGTCGCGCTCCAGGGTGTTGAGCAGCGCGGACAGGGCGGCCCGGCTCATGCCGGAGATCTCGGCGGTGGTCTTGGCCTCCATCGGCCCGGCCAGCCAGAGCGCGAAGATCACCCGGAACCCGGGCCAGGTGAGCCCGCGCGGCCGGTGGACCGTGGACTCCAGGTCGTAGATGACCATGCTCGTGGCCCGGTTGAGGGTGAGGACCATGCGCATGGCGTCGGCGTTGACGGAGGGGAGTTCCTGCTCGGCCTTCTGCACCGCGTAGTCGACGAACGACCAGAAGGTGAGGTCACTGCTGGGGGGTGCGGTGTCATGGGTCACGGGACCAGCCTAATACCTGGGGTCCGGGCCGTGTTTACCGTGCTTTTCCCTTTCCGTGGGCGCCTTGTTCAGTGGTGACGGCGGACGGGTGGAACGCGGCGAATGCTCTTTTCGGGGTGGAGGCGGCGCTTTTTCCGTTCTTCGTTCCCGGGGGGACCGCGACCCGCCGCGGGGAGGCGGGGGTGTCGTGCGCGCCGTGGGGAGAGTGGGGGAGCGGGGCAGGTCGGTGCCCTGCCGTCGGCGGCCGACAGGCGTACAGTGTGACCTGTATCACCGGCGAGGTGGCTCTGCGCCTCTTGGTCCGGTGACGCAGAGCACGTTATGGTCTGAATCATCAAACGTTTGATCATTATGGGCGGCGGCCGCCGCCCGGAGCGAGTGAAGGGGTCCCGACGACCATGGCAGCCAAGCCGTTCGCCTCGTCCGCCGACACCGAGGCCAAGCAGCAGACCCTGGAGGTCCTGGCCGACGGCGTCTACGCGCTCACCGCCGAGGGCGACCCCAACGTGGGCGCCATCGAGGGCGAGGACTTCCTCGTGGCGTTCGAGGCCCTGGCCACGCCCACCGCGGCCCGCGAGTGGCTGGCCAAGCTGCGCGAGCACACCGACAAGCCCGTCCGCTACCTGGTCCTCTCCCACTACCACGCGGTCCGCGTCCTGGGCGCCAGCGCCTTCGACGCCGAGATCATCCTCACCCACGAGAAGACCCACGAGCTGATCCGCGAGCGCGGCAAGGAGGACTGGGCCAGCGAGTTCGGCCGCATGCCCCGCCTGGCCAAGGACGCCGGCTCCGTGCCCGGCCTGACCTGGCCCACCCAGACCTTCGCCGACCGCACCACCATCGACCTGGGCGGCGACCGCGGCGAACTCGTCCTGGAGTACTTCGGCCGCGGCCACACCGAGGGCGACATCGTCGCCTGGCTGCCCCGGCAGAAGATCCTCTTCGCCGGCGACCTCGTCGAGGCCCAGGCCGCCCTCTACACCGGCGACGCCTTCCACAAGGACTGGGCCGGCGCCACCCTGGACAGGGTCAAGGCCCTGGGCGCCGAGATGCTCGTCGGCGGGCGCGGCGCGGTCAGCCGCGGCCGCTCGGAGGTCGACGCCGCCATCGAGCAGACCCGCAACTTCCTCAACGTGATGATCCGCGAGGTCGGCGGCGTCCACGAGCGCGGCGGCACCCTCAAGGAGGCGTTCGAGGCCACCCACGCCGCCCTCGTCGACGACTACGGCCACTGGCCGATCTTCGAGCACTGCCTGCCCTTCGACGTCTCGCGCCTGTGGGACGAGTTCTCCGGCATCGAGCGCCCCGTCATCTGGACGGCCGAGCGCGACCGCGAGGTCTGGGACCTCCTCCAGGCCTGAGCGGACCGCCGGGGCCGAGCCCCGCCCCCGCGGGAGGGGAACCTCCCGCAGGGGACCCGCGGCCGCCGACGCCCCGGCGGCGGGCACCCGTCCCGCCGCCGGGGCCGCCCACCGACCACCCCCGCCCCGAAGGGGCGCCGACGCCCAGGAGCCCGACATGCGACCTCCCGCTCCACGACCCCCCGCCGACACCTCCGCCGAGCCCGTCCTGGTCCTGGGCGCCGGCCCCGTCGGCCAGACCGCGGCCCTGCTGCTGGCCCGGCGCGGCGTCCCCGTCCGCATCGTCGACTCCCGGCCCGAGCGCGACGCCGTCGGCTCCAAGGCCATCTGCCAGCAGCGCGACGTCCTGGACGTGTGGGACTGGGTGGGCGCCGGAGAGGTCGCCGAAGAGGGCCTGACCTGGGACACCGCCCGCACCTTCTACCGCGACAGCGAACTGTTCAGCGTCCGCCTCGCCGACCCGGGCGCCTCCCCCCTGCCGCCCTTCGTCAACATCTCCCAGTCCCGCACCGAGGAGATCCTCGACCGCCGCCTCGCCGAGGCGGGGGTGGCGATCTCCTGGGACCACACCGTCACCGGCATCGAGCAGGACGACACCGGCGTCACCGTCACCTGCGACACCCCCGCCGGCCCGGTCCGCCTGCGCGGCACCCACGCCCTGTCCTGCCTGGGCGCCCACGGCGGGGTCGTCCGCCGCGCACTGGGCCTGGGCTTCGAGGGCACCAGCTTCCACGACCGCTTCCTCATCTGCGACATCCGCGCCGACCTGGGCGACTGGGCCCGCGAGCGCCGCTTCTACTTCGACCCCGAGTGGAACCCCGGCCGCCAGGTGCTCATCCACCCCTGTCCCGACTCGGTGTTCCGCATCGACTGGCAGGTCCCCGCCGACTTCGACCTGGAGGCGGAGGAGGCCAGCGGACGACTGGACGCCCGCATCCGCCAGATCATCGGGGAGAAGCCCTACGAGATCGTCTGGCACTCGGTGTACCGGTTCCACACCCGCGTGGTGGACCGCATGCGCGCGGGCCGCATCCTGCTCGTCGGCGACAACGCCCACCTGGTCGCGCCGTTCGGCGCCCGCGGGCTCAACTCCGGCGTCCAGGACGCCGAGAACGCCGCCTGGAAGATCGCCTACGTCCGCGCCGGGTGGGCGGACGAGGAGTTCCTGGAGACCTACCACACCGAACGCCACGCCGCCGCACTGGAGAACGCCGAGATCACCGGCGCCACCATGCGCTTCCTCGTCCCCCAGGACGAGGCCGAGCACACCACGCGGGTGAGCGTCCTGGAGCAGGCGCTCACCGACGAGGCCGCCCGCGCCCGGGTCGACTCCGGGCGCCTGGCCGAGCCCTTCTGGTACGTGGACTCCCCGCTCACCACGCCCAACGCGCGGTTCCCCTTCGGCGGCCGCCCGCCCCGCGGCCGGGCCCCCGAGCCCTGCCCCGGCGTGATCGCCCCCGACGCCCCGGTCGAGGTGCCCGGCGGCCCGTCCGGCGGGGACGCGCCGACCCGGCTGCGGTCCCTGCTCCGTGAGGGCGTCACCCTGCTGCTGGGCCCCCTCCCGGAGGGCACCGACGCCGACGCCGCCCGCGACGGCGTCCTGGCCGCAGCCCGGGGCGCCACCGGCGCGCCCGTGGCCGCGTTCCACCTCGCCGACATCGACACCACCGGGGCCCTCGCCAAGGCCCTGGACTGCCACCCCGGCGGGGTGTGGGTGCTGCGGCCCGACGCCCACATCGCCGCCGTCGTCGACGCCGCCGACACCGGGGCCGTCGCCGCCGCCGTCCGCACCTGCCTGGGGCGGGCCGCCGCCCCCGAACGACCGGCGCCCGCGCTCTGACGCCCGGCGCGACCGCACGAACCACGACCCACGACGACCACCTGGAGGACATGCCATGGCCTACTACCGCCAGGTAGGCGAGGTGCCCCGCACCCGCCACACCCAGCACCGCACCCCCGAGGGCGGCCTGTACTACGAGGAGCTGATGGGGGAGGAGGGCTTCTCCGCCGACTCCTCACTGCTCTACCACCGCGCGATCCCGTCGGCCATCGTCGACGCCGCCGAGTGGGAGGTCCCCGACCAGAGCCGCACCCGCAACGCGCCGATGGTGCCGCGCCACCTGCGGCTGCACTCGCTCTTCGACGACCAGGAGTGGAAGGCCGCCGACGTCGTCCAATCGCGCCGCCTGGTCCTGGGCAACGACGACGTGCGCATCTCCTACGTGGTCGCCGGGGCGCCCTCGGAGCTGTACCGCAACGGCATCGGCGACGAGTGCGTGTACGTGGAGTCCGGCAGCGCCCGCGTGGAGACCGTGTTCGGCCTGCTGGAGGTCGGCCGCGGCGACTACGTCATCCTGCCCCGGGCCACCACCCACCGCTGGGTGCCCACCGGCGACGAGCCGCTGCGCGCCTACGTGATCGAGGCCAACAGCCACATCGCCCCGCCCAAGCGCTACCTGTCCCGCTACGGGCAGCTGTTGGAGCACGCGCCCTACTGCGAGCGCGACCTGCGCGGCCCCTCCGAGCCGCTGCTGGTCGAGGGCGAGAACGTGGACGTGCTCATCAAGCACCGCGGCGACGGCCCCGGCGGCATCTCCGGCACCCGCTACACCTACCCCACCCACCCCTTCGACGTGGTCGGCTGGGACGGGTGCCTGTACCCGTACGCGTTCAACATCGACGACTTCCAGCCCATCACCGGCCGGGTGCACCAGCCACCGCCCGTCCACCAGGTGTTCGAGGGCCACAACTTCGTCATCTGCAACTTCGTGCCGCGCAAGGTGGACTACCACCCCGGGGCGATCCCCGTGCCGTACTACCACTCCAACGTGGACTCCGACGAGGTCATGTTCTACTGCGGGGGCGACTACGAGGCCCGCAAGGGCTCCGGGATCGGGCAGGGCTCCATCTCACTGCACCCGGGCGGCCACTCCCACGGCCCGCAGCCCGGCGCCTACGAGCGCAGCATCGGCGCCGAGCGGTTCGACGAGCTCGCCGTCATGGTGGACACCTTCCGGCCCCTGGACCTGGGCGAGGGCGGGACCGCCTGCGACGACGGCGCCTACGCCTGGACCTGGGCCGGAGGGAGGCGGGAGTCGTGAGCGGCGCCGACGCGGCGGCGGGCGCAGGCGGGGCCGGGGACGCCCTGTACCGCTCCCTGTTCGACGACGCCGCCCTGTTCCCGCCCGGCAACGCCCCCATGGGCGAGGCCCTGCCCGCCCACCGCGGGCACCGGACCTCGTCCCGGGCCGCCTACGTGGGCCCCTTCCTGGTCTCCGACGCCCGTGTGGCCGAGCTGCGCGCGGTGCTGTCCCGCGAGGACGGCGACCACCCGCCCCTGGGGGTCGTGGTCACCGTCCCCGGCGGCGCCGACGGGGTCGCCCCCGCCGTCGAGGCGGTCCTGGCCGACCCCGCCCTGCGCCTGGAGGGCCTGGAGGTCGCCGCCCCGCCCGGCGGCGCCGACGGGGTGGCCGCCGTGCTCAACGCCCACCTCCCCGACGGGTCGGGCGGGCACGGGAGCGTCCAGGGGTACGTGGAGGTCTCCCGCCAAGGCGGGCCCGAAGGGGCCCGTGCGGACCTGGCGGCGCTCGCCTCCGCCGGGCTCCGCGCCAAGTTCCGCACCGGCGGGGTCACCGCACAGGCCCACCCGGACGAGGACGAGCTGGCCGCGTACCTGTACGCCGCCGTCGACCTCGGAGTGCCCTTCAAGTGCACCGCCGGGCTGCACCACGCCGTCCGGCACACCACCTCCGAGGGGTTCGAGCAGCACGGTTTCCTCAACGTGCTGCTGGCCGCCGACACCCTGGTCCGGGGCGGGAGCGCCGCGGAGGCGGCCGCGGTCCTGGCCGACCGGGACGGCGGAGCCCTGGCCGCCCGCGCCAAGGGGCTCACCGCCGGGGAGGCGGCCGCGGTCCGGGCCGCGTTCCGCTCCTTCGGCACGTGCAGCATCATCGAGCCGCTGGAGGACCTCATCGTCCTCGGGGCGCTCAGCCCCTGAACCGCCGACGAACGACCACCCCCGCGGCCGGGCCGGAACCGACGGCCCGGCCGCGGGGCCGCACCCAGAAAGCGCGCACCCCATGCCCGACAGCTGGATCGACCTGCCCCAGGACACCGAGTTCGGCCTGGCCACCCTGCCCTACGGGGTGTACGACACCGGCCCCGGCGACGACCGCGGCACCCGTATCGGCGTCGCCGTCGGCTCCCACGTCCTGGACCTGGGGGCCGCGGCCCTGACCGCCGGATCCCCCCACGCCGACCTGCTCCGCACCCCGAACCTCGACGCGCTGCTGGCCGCCGGCCGCCCCGTCTGGGACCGGGTCCGCGCCGACCTGGCGGACTGGCTCACCGACCCCGCCCGCGAGGAGGCCCTGCGCCCCCACCTGGTGGACCGGGCGTCGGTGCGGCTGCACCTGCCGTTCACCGTCGCCGACTACGTGGACTTCTACGCCTCCGAGCACCACGCCACCAACGTCGGCCGGATCTTCCGCCCCGACCAGGAGCCGCTCACCCCCAACTGGAAGCACCTGCCCATCGGCTACCACGGCCGCTCCGGGACCATCGTGGTGTCGGGCACCGACATCGTCCGCCCCACCGGGCAGCGCAAGCCGCCCACCGAGCCGTCCCCGGTCTTCGGGCCGTCGGTGCGGCTGGACATCGAGGCCGAGGTGGGCTTCGTGGTCGGCACCCCCAGCCCGATGGGCGGGCGGGTCGGGGTGGACGGCTTCGCCGACCACGTCTTCGGCGTGTTCCTGCTCAACGACTGGTCCTCGCGCGACCTCCAGGCCTGGGAGTACGTGCCGCTGGGCCCGTTCCTGGGCAAGTCGTTCGCCACGTCCGTCTCCCCATGGGTGGTGCCGCTGGCCGCCCTGGAGGCGGCCCGCGTGGAACAGCCCGCCCAGGACCCCGAGCCGCTGCCCTACCTGCGCGGCACACAGCCCTGGGGCCTGGACCTGCGGCTGGAGGTCCGGCTCAACGGGCACGTGGTGTCGCGCCCCCCGTTCTCGCAGATGTACTGGACGGCGGCGCAGCAGCTCGCCCACATGACCGTCAACGGGGCGTCGCTGCGCACCGGCGACGTGTACGCCTCGGGCACGGTGAGCGGCCCCGAGGTGGAGCAGCGGGGCTGCTTCCTGGAGCTGACCTGGAGCGGCAAGGAGCCGCTGCGGCTGCCGGACGGCACCGAGCGCACCTTCCTGGAGGACGGGGACGAGGTCACCATCACGGCGACCGCCCCGGGCCCGGACGGGACCCTGGTCCACTTCGGCGAGGTGAGCGGGCGGATCCTGCCCGCCGTGTAGGCGCCGGGCGGGGGCCGCGGGCCCCCGCCCCGCCCTCCGGGGCGCGGCCCCGGGAACCCGGCTCCGCCGCCGGGCCGGAGGATTGTCGGAACCGTGGGGCAGGATCGCCCCTGACCGTAGGACCGGTACCGACGACCTGGAGGACCCGATGGCGCAGGGCGGACCCGAGGACGGCGTTCGGCGGAGGCGGCCGGAATGAGGCGGGGAGAGGACCTGTGGCCCCTGGTCCACGCCGAGCGCGCCGCCCTGGCCGACGACCTCGCCGGGCTGTCCGAGGAGGACTGGGCGACCCCGTCGCTGTGCGCCGGGCTGACGGTGCGCGAGGTCCTCGCGCACCTGACCGCCGGGGCGAGCCTCAACGGGCTCCGGTGGTTCGCCGGTGTCGTCCGCTGCCGGTTCGACTTCGACGCCCAGGTCGCGATGCGCCTGGCCGAGCAGATGGGGGCCTCCGGCGCCGACACCCTCGCCCGCTTCCGCGCGGTGGTGTCGAGCACGACCTCGCCGCCGCTGCCCCGGATCGCCATGCTGGGCGAGGCCGTCGTGCACGGCGAGGACATCCGGCGCCCGCTGGGCATCGCGGCCGACCGGCCTGTCGGCACCCTGACGCGGGTCGCCGAGTACTACCGGGGCTCGGACCAGGTCGTCGTCGCCAGGAGCCGGGTGGCGGACCTGCGGCTGGAGGCCGCCGACGGCCCCTTCGCGGCCGGGGAGGGGCCGCGGGTCGCCGGGAGCACGCTCGCGCTGATCATGGCGATGACCGGCCGGTCCGCACACCTCGGCGACCTGAGCGGGGACGGGGTGGAGGTGCTGCGCGGGCGCCTGGACGGATGAGCCGGCGGGGCCGGGCGGCGGGCTCCGCCGACCGGCCCCGCGGGGTCACACCGTTGCGTCCCCCGCGCCGGTGAGGTGGCCGGCGAGGACGTCGGCCTCGGCGCGCAGGCGCAGGGCGGCGTCGTGCCGGCCGTGGGCGGCGTAGCGCTCGGCCTCGGCCCGCCGCTCGGTGACCTGGGCGCGCAGCAGGCCGTGGACGTCCTCGGCGGACAGGACGCGGCGGGGCGCCTCGGTCGAGCCGACGCCCGCGCTCGCGCCGGCGACGTGCTCGCTCCCGGCCGCCCCGCCGCCCGCGGGGGCGGTGACGGCCTCGGCGTTCTCGATGGCGGCCAGGGCCGTGCGCAGCGCTGAGACGGCCTCGGGCCTGCGGGCCTTCATCGCGGCGACCAGGTCGGCGCGCAGCAGCGCGCGCAGCTCCTGGGGCGGGCGGTGCCCGGGTGGCGTGTCCACGTCGTCCCTCCTTCCTCCGGGGCCTCGGGGTACGAAGCCGGAACGTACCGAAAGTACTCTTTCATTCCCTAACAGGCAACTAGAAAGGGAATGATGAGGAGTTTCAGTGGACTCTCCTCCTGTGGGTGGCGGAAACCCGGGCGGACCGGGGCCGGATGTAGTTGGATGTCCGGGGGCGCGACCCGCCGCCCCCGACGCGGAAGGACGTGACCATGGGCGACGACGGGCCGGCCCGCATCGCACACCTGCTGTTCGAGGCCGGGACGCTCAAGAACCAGCGCCGTACCGGCTGGTGGGTCGCCGGGGTGCGCGACCCCGAGTCGGTGGCCGAGCACTCGTGGCGGACCGCCCTGATCGCGTCGGTGCTGGCGTCGATGGAGGGCGCCGACCCCGCGAAGGCCGCGCTGATCGCTGTGTGGCACGACACCGGCGAGACCCGCACCGGCGACCTCCACCACCTGGCCCAGAGGTACCTGGAGTCCAAGCCCGACGCCCGGGACATCGCCGCCGACCAGACCGGGGGGGTCCCGGAGGCGGTGGGCGCGATGGTGCGCTCCGCCGTGGCCGCCTACGAGGAGCAGGACACCCCGGAGGCGCGCTGCGCCAAGGACGCCGACAAACTGGAGTGCCTGATCCAGGCCGTGGAGTACCGGGCGCAGGGGCACGCGGCGGCGCAGAGGTGGATCGACTCCAGCCTGGAGCGGATCGCCACGGACGGGGGGCGGGCGCTCGCCGCGGCGGTGCTGGCGCAGGAACCCCTGGACTGGGTCCGCACCGCCATGGGCCGCTGAGCCCCCTGTACCCTGGCCGTGTGCGCGGCCTCCTCCGCTCCCTGTGGGACGAGCCCCGGCCCCCTCGCCCGCCGTCGCGGCCACGTCGGGACCTGGCGCTCGCGGGTGTGCTCGCGGCCGCCGCGGTGGCCGAGGCCGTGCTGCGCCCCGACCTGCCGTGGCGGATCCCGACGCTGCTCCTGACCGTCGGCCTGATCGCCCTGCTGCCGCTGCGCCGCACCCGGCCGCTGGCGGTGGTCGCGGCCACCTTCGGCCTCTCCGGTCTGGCCACAGCGGTCCTGGGCGGCCAGAGCGCCCCGCTGTACACGACGGTCTGCTTCCTGCTGCTGCCCTACGCGCTCTTCCGCTGGGGATCCGGCCGGGAGATCGCGGCGGGATCGGCCGTCATGCTCGCCAATGCGGCGGTCCCCGTCCTCTCGGGCGCCCCCGCCGACACGCTGGGCGGGGCCGCCGTGCTCTTCTCGGCCGCGGCCCTGGGCGCGGCGGTGCGGTACCGGGCCGGGGCCCGCGAGCGCGAGTTCGAGCGGGCCCGCCTGCTCGAACGCGAACGGATCGCCCGCGACCTGCACGACACCGTCGCCCACCACGTCTCGGCGATGGCGGTCCGGGCCCAGGCCGGGCTGGCGGTGGCGCGGACGCGGCCCGGGGCCGCGGTCGACGCCCTGGAGGTCATCGAGGCCGAGGCCGCCCGCGCCCTGACCGAGATGCGCGCCCTGGTGCGCGTCCTGCGCCGGGACGAGGACGGCCCCGCGGCTCGGGTGCCCCACCCGCGGGTGGGCGACCTGCGCGCGCTCGCCGGGGCCTCCGGCGGCCCCGCCGTGGAGGTGGAGGTCGACGACGGCCTCGACGACCTGCCGCCGGAGGTGGCGGCCGCGGTCCACCGCCTGGCCCGGGAGGCGGTCGCCAACGCGCGCAGGCACGCCCGCAACGCCACCCGCGTCCGGGTGCGCGTCACCGCCGACGACACGACGGTGCACCTGCGGGTCAGCGACGACGGCGACCCCGTCAGCCGCGGATCGACCGGTTACGGGCTCATCGGCATGGCCGAACGGGCCGAACTGCTCGGCGGCACCTGCCGGGCCGCGCCCGGCCCCGGGCGGGGCTGGACCGTGGCCGCCGATCTGCCCCGGGCCGGGGCGGCCGCATGAGCGGCGGTCACGGACACGTCCGGGTGGTCGTCGCCGACGACCAGGAGATCGTCCGCACCGGCCTGACGATGATCCTCGACGCCCAGCCGGGCATCGAGGTCGTCGGCCAGGCCGCCGACGGCCGCGAGGCCGTCGCGCTGGCGCGGCGCCTGCGCCCCGACGTGTGCCTGTTCGACATCCGGATGCCCGGCACCGACGGCATCGAGGCCACGCGCCTGCTGGCCGGCCCCGGGGTGGAGGACCCCCTCGCCGTCGTCGTCATCACCGTGTTCGACCTCGACGAGTACGTGTACGCCGCGCTCAGGGCCGGGGCCCGCGGGTTCCTGCTCAAGGACGCCGGGGCCGACCTGCTCGCCCAGGCCGTGCGGGCCGCCGCCGCGGGCGACGCGCTCATCGCCCCGGGCGTCACCCGGCGGCTGCTCGACGCGTTCGCGCGCAACCGCCCCGCCGGGCCTCCCGAGCAGCCCGCCGAGGCGCTCACGGACCGGGAGGAGCAGATCCTGCGGGCCGTGGCCCGGGGGAGGACCAACGACGAGATCGCCCGCGAGACCTACATCGCGGTGAGCACGGTCAAGACCCACATCGCCGGCATCATGGCCAAGCTCGGCGCCCGCAACCGGGTGGAGGTCGCCATGTGGGCCTACGAGACCGGCAGGGCCGGGAACACGCCGCGCTGACCGGAAGGACGAGTCGGCCCTCCTCCTTCCGGCGGACCCGGACCCGGCCCGAATGCCGATGCCCCGGCACCGGCCCGGCGGCCACGATCGGAGCACGGCGGCGGGCGCGGTGTCCGCCGCGGCAGCGAAAGGACCCGTCGTGACCCCCTCCGCCCGACGCGAGTGGCCCGTACCCGTTCTGCTGATCCTGCTCAGCGCCGTGCCCGTGATCGCGGGCGGCGTGCGCCTGGGCGACCTCGGCGGCGGCGGGCCGGTCACCCCGGACAACGCCCGGTTCTTCGCCGACCCGGTGCCCGTGGTGCTGCACATCGTCGCCGTGGTGCCCTACTGCCTGCTGGGCGCCCTGCAGTTCGCGCCCGGGCTGCGCCGCCGCCGCTGGCACCGCCTGTCGGGGCGCCTGCTGGTCCCACTGGGGCTCGTCGCGGCCCTGACGGGGGTGTGGATGAGCCTGGCCTACCCCCCTGAACGAGGGGGAGGGCGCCTCGCTGACCCTGGTGCGGCTGGTGTTCGGGAGCGCCATGGCGGCGGCGGTCCTGCTGGGGTTCGCGGCCGTCCGGCGCGGCGACATCGCCGGGCACCGGGCCTGGATGACCCGCGGGTACGCGATCGGGCTGGGGGCGGGGACCCAGGTGTTCACCCACCTGCCCTGGGTGCTGCTGCTGGGACAGCCGGGAGAGGCCACCCGGACGGTGCTGATGGCGGCGGGGTGGGTGGTCAACCTCGCCGTCGCCGAGTGGGCCGTCTGCCGCGGTCCGGCGGCCGCGGGGGAGCGTGCCGCGGCCCCGGCCCGGCGCTGACCGCGGGGCGGCGGCGGGCCGCTACGGGCCGCCGGTGAGCAGGCAGTGGCCGACGGAGCCGGGCCCGCCGAACGCGGGGTGCCGGGAGGCGAACTCCACCAGGCCCAGCAGCACGGCGGCGGTGGCCGCGGACAGGCAGGCGAGCCGGAGGCCCCGGTTCCCGCCGGCCGGGCCCGGACACGGGCTCCGAGGCGCGCGGCCCGATCCCGCGAAGGGCGGTTCCCCGTACGGGACGCCGTGGGGCCGTCCGGCCGGGAGAAGGGCGTAGGGGTCCCCGGGGCCGACCGCCCGGCGGGGGAGGAGCAGGGGGTCCGTGTCCGAGAGTGAGCGCATGAGGTCCTTTGTACAGCCGGAGGATGGGGTTCGCCGGGCTGTCGGGATATCTTCCGGAAGCGGAAACCAAGGTCCTGAACCGGAACCGCGCGGACGTCACCGCATATCGCCCCGATATGCCGTTGAACCGTGCCGGTGCCGGTCATCTGCGGCGGTTCACGGTGGTCCCGTGCGCACGCCGCGTCGTGGAAACGGAGAACGGAGGCCGGAGATGGACGTGGTCCGCGCGCCGGTGCGCGCCTGGGCGGAGGAGATCCTGCGCGGCCTGGGCGACCCGCCCCTGCGCGACCTCGTGGTGGAGTCCCGGCCGGAGAGCGGGGAGGTGGAGGTCGTGCTGTGGTTCCCCGACGGCACCGCAGCGGGCTCCTACCTCCAGGCCGCCATGACCGACGCCGAAGCGGTGGTCCACCTGGCCGACGGCCTCCAGGACGCCGCCGTGGAGCAGGCCCTCGGGCGGCCGCTGCCGCCCTGCCCCGGCCACCCGCACCCCCCGACCGCCCGCCTGGTCTCGGGGGTCCCCGCCTGGGCCTGCCCGAGGACGGGAGGGGCGGTCCGCCCCATCCTCGCGCCCCCGTGAGGGGAACCGGGCGCCGGACCGGCGCCGCCGACGCCCGGAAGCGGCGCCCGCGTCGGCGCGGACGCGCCCCCGCCCGCCCGGACCTGCTCCGGCGCGGCATGCGGGGCCGGCCGTCCGGCCCCGGCGGCCCGGCACGGACGGCGTCGCCGCCCGTTCCCGGCGCGACCCGAGCCGTGTGCCCGGGTACAGGGGGCCCGGCCGCCGCTCGCGGGGCCGCCCCGGGCTCGGGTCGTCACTACACGGTGCACACCGCGGCGGCCCGCCCCCGGCATCCCCGGTGGCGGGCCGTCAGTCGGCGGTGAGCAGCGCGGCCAGGTCGTCGAGGCCCTCCGCGCTCAGGTCGAAGGCGTCCGCCGGCCGGGGCGGGTCCCCGACGGGGCGTTCGACGTAGGCGGTCCTCATGCCCACGGCTCGGGCGCCGCGCAGGTCCCAGGCGTGGGCGGCGACCATGAGCAGGCGTTCGGGCGCCAGGCCGGTGTTGGCCACGGCGAGGCGGTACACGTCCGGGTGGGGCTTGTACCCGCGCACATCCTCGGCGGAGAGCACCTGGTGCCAGCGCAGCCCGGCGTGGGTGTTGATGCGGGTGAGCGCCGGACGGCCGGCGTTCGACAGCCCCATCACGGGCAGGCGCGCGGCGATCCGCTCCAGGCCCGACACCGAGTCCGGCCACGGATCCAGGCGCTGCGCGGAGTCCGCCAGCGCGCGGACCGCGTCCGCGTCGGCGACGCCGGCCTCCGCGGCGACGCGTTCGGCGGCCTCCCGGTCGATCGCGGTGCTGTCGGTGTAGGGGTGGCGGCCCGCGAGGATGTCCCGCTGCCGCTCCTCGACATGCCGCTGCCACGTCCCGACGAGGCCGTCCACGCGCGCGTCGTCGAGCCGGGCGGGCAGCGAGCGGATACCGCGTGCGATCCCGCCGGGTTCGTCGACCATGGTGCCGAGGATGTCGAACACGACCACGTCCACGTCGGGGAGCGGAGCCATGGGGCCTCCTGAATCGTCTGGTATCGGATGGTGGAGGGCCCCGCCGGGGCGCCGCGGCGGCCGGGGCCCCGGCGCGGGGAGGGGCGCGGACCTGCGGGGGCCGTGGTGGTCCTTTTCGCCGCGGAGCGTACCTCCCCCCGCCTTCCGGGACCGCCGGGAACGCGGCAGGTGCGCCCGCGCCCCGGCCCCCGCCGGGCCCTCGGCACCGGTCCGCCCCGGCCGTCGGCCGGGGCGGTGCCCTTGGGGCCGGCCCGGCTCAGCCGGTCGGCGCGGCCGGGGACCACACGCCGAACCACTGCTCGGCGCCGTACTCCTCGAACCGCTCCGCCTCGGTGAACCCCAGCCTCGCCGCCAGGCGCATCGCGCGGTCGTTGGCGGTCTGCGTGCACAGCACCACCGGCTCACCGGGCAGCGCCCCGGCGAACCAGTCGAGCACCGCGGCGCACGCCTCGGCGGCGTACCCGTGCCCCCAGGCCCGGGGCAGGAACAGGTAGCCGAGCTCGGCCTCCGCGCCCTCCGGACGCACGTGGCCCGGGCGCTCCGGGTCGCGCCGGTCGAGCGTGGTCATGCCGACCATCGCCCCGTCGAGCTCGACCGCGAACAGGCCGGGGCGCCGTCCGGGCACCTCGGGCATCGCGCGTTCGAGGTCCTCGCGCGGCTGCGGTCCGCCGAGGTAGGTGCCCACCTCCGGCGAGGAGAACAGGTCGATGAACGCTTCACGGTCCCGGGCCTCGGTCTCACGGAGCACGAGGCGTTCGGTCTTGATCGGGGAGGGTGGCCAGATATCGGGCCCGAGTTCAGACATGGCGGGCAAAGTAGCACATCCCCGGGCGAGAACTCAGGGAATTACGGGACCCCGCAAGCGGATGCGGCGGCCCGGGAAGAAGGCCGCCCCAAAGCGAAAGGCAGGGGTTCCGGGAACCTCCTGCCACTCTCAATCTATAGCGCACCCCGGGGCTTGCGGCAAGACCCGGGTCAGGGCGCAGAATCGTCGATCGCGGCCGCCGTCGGCGGGATCCCCGGGACCCGGTGAGGGGCGCGCCGCCATCGACACGCACCGAACGGGGGACACATGATCGACGTGGTCATCGCCGGCGGGGGGCCGACCGGCATGATGCTGGCCGCCGAACTGCGGCTGCACGGGGTGGAGGTGGTCGTGCTGGAGAAGGAGGCCGAGCGGCCGCCCTTCGTCCGCGCGCTGGGGCTGCACGCGCGCAGCATCGAGGTGATGGACCAGCGCGGCCTGCTGGGCCGGTTCCTCGCGGAAGGGCGCGAGCACCCCCTGGGCGGGTTCTTCGCAGCCATCCGCAAGCCCGCCCCCGCGGGGCTCGACACCGCGCACGGCTACGTGCTCGCCATCCCGCAGACGACCATCGACCGGCTGCTGGAGGAACACGCCGCCGAGGCCGGCGCCGACATCCGGCGCGGCCGCGAGCTGGTCGGCCTGGAGCAGGACGCGGAGGGGGTGGACGTCGAACTGGCCGACGGGACACGGCTGCGCACGCGCCACCTCGTCGGCTGCGACGGCGGCCGCAGCACCGTGCGCAGGCTGCTGGGCGTCGGCTTCCCCGGCGAGCCCAGCCGGACGGAGACGCTGCTGGGCGAGATGGAGGTGACCGCGTCGCCGGAGGAGCTGGCGGCGGCGATGGCCGAGGTCCGCAGGACCCACCTGCGCTTCGGCATCGGCCCCATGGGCGACGGGGTCCACCGGGTGGTCGTGCCCGCCGCGGGGGTGGCGCCTGACCGGACCGCCGCGCCGACCCTGGAGGACTTCAAACAGCAGCTGCGCGAGTACGCGGGCACCGACTTCGGGGTGCACTCCCCGCGCTGGATGTCCCGCTTCGGCGACGCGACCCGGCTGGCGGACCGCTACCGGGTCGGCCGGGTGCTGCTGGCCGGGGACGCGGCGCACGTCCACCCGCCGGTGGGCGGGCAGGGGCTCAACCTGGGCGTCCAGGACGCCTTCAACCTGGGGTGGAAGCTGGCCGCCGAGGTGAACGGCCGGGCCCCGGCGGGGCTGCTGGACACCTACGAGGCGGAGCGCCGCCCGGTGGCGGCCGACGTGCTGGACAACACCCGCGCGCAGATGGAGCTGATGTCCCCGGAGCCGGGGCCGCAGGCGGCGCGCCGCCTGGTGTCGGAGCTGATGGACATCGAGGAGGTGAACCGGTACCTGACCGAGAAGATCATCGCCACGGGGATCCGCTACGACGTGGGCGCGGAGGGGCACCCGCTGCTGGGCGCGCGGCTGCGGGACGTGGAGCTGAAGGAGCACGGGCGCCTGTACGGGCTGATGCACGGCGGCCGCGGACTGCTGCTGGACCGGACGGGGAGCCTGTCGGCACAGGGGTGGCGGGACCGGGTGGACCACGTCGTCGATGACAGCGAGGAGCTGGCGGAGATGGACGTGCCCGCGGTGCTGCTGCGCCCGGACGGCCACGCGGTCTGGGTGGGGCGCGACCGGGAGGGGCTGCCCGACGCGCTGTCCCGGTGGTTCGGATCCGCGGCCGCCTGAACGCGCACGGGCCGCCCGGAAACGCCTCCGCCGAGGGGAGGCGTGCTTTCCGGGCGGCCCCTTCCGGGCGCGCCCGCGACGTGCCAGACTCGTCGCGTGATCGAGCCCGAGGCGCCCTCCTCCCCGGCCGGTGTGCTGCCGACCCGTCCCGTCCTCGGGGGCTTCCACCCCGACCCCACCGTCTGCCGGGTGGGCGACGACTTCTACCTGGCGTGCTCCAGCTTCGAGTACGCGCCGGGGGTCCCGCTGTTCCGGTCCCGGGACCTGCTGGCCTGGGAGCCGATCGGCCATGTGATGGACCGCCCCGCGCACCTGGCGGCCGGCGCCGGCCCCTCGGGCGGCGTGTACGCCCCGACCCTGCGCCACCGCGACGGGACCTTCCACCTGGTGACGACCGACGTCTCCGCCGGTCCCGGCCACCTGCTGATGACCGCGTCCGACCCCGCCGGCCCCTGGTCGGACCCCGTCCGCATCCGCGGGGCGGGCGGCATCGACCCCGACCTGGCCTGGGACGAGGACGGCCGGTGCCTGCTCACCTGGTCGGACGGCGGGATCCGCCAGGCCGTTCTGGACCCGGCCACCGGCGAGCTGCTGACCGGGCCGCGCACCCTGTGGAGCGGCACCGGCGGCAGGGACCCGGAGGGGCCGCACCTGTACCGGGTCGGCCGGTGGTGGTACCTGGTGATCGCCGAGGGCGGCACCGGTCCCGGGCACGCGGTCACGGTCGCCCGCGGGCCCTCCCCGCAGGGCCCGTTCGAGCCCTGTCCGGACAACCCCCTGCTGACCGCCCGGGGCACCCCCGGCCCGGTCCAGAACACCGGCCACGCCGACCTGGTCGAACGCCCCGACGGGTCGTGGGCGATGGTGTTCCTCGGCGTGCGCCCCGCGGGCTCCTTCCCCGGCTGGCACGTGCTGGGCCGGGAGACGTTCGCCGCGGAGGTCTCCTGGAGGGACGGCTGGCCCGTGGTCTCCGGCCCGCTGGAACCCCCGCCGCGGCCCCCGGTGTGGTCGGTCCTCGCCGACGGCGTGATCGGGCCCGACTGGGTCGGCGCCGGCGTCCTCCCCGGCCGTGTGCTGCGGTGGGCGGGGGACCGGTGGCGGATGGCCCCGCCCGGCCCCGGCCGGGTGTTCGTGGGCCGCCGCCAGGAGCACACCACCATGACCGCCCGGGCGGTCGTCGCCGCGGACGGCGGGACCGGCGCCCTGGAGCTGCGCATCGACCCCGCCCACCGGTTCGCGCTGGAGGTCGACGCGGACCGGGTGCGCGCCGTGGCGCAGGCCGGGCCGCTCACCACCGTGCTGGGGGAGCTCCCCCTGCGGCCGGGGACGGAGCTCGAACTGCGCGCGGTGCCCCCGACCGCGCCCCTGTACAGCAGGGAGCGGGGGCCGGACGTGCTCGTCGCCGGTGTCCGCACCCCGGACGGCGGGACCACCGAGCTGGCACGGCTGGACGGGCGGTACCTGTCCACGGAGGTGGCCGGGGGGTTCACCGGCCGCATGGTCGGCGTCTCCTGCGCCGGGGGCGGGATCGCGGTGCGTTCCGTGGAGTACCTGGGCGGCACCTGACGGCGACGCCCGGGGGAGTCGTGGGCGGCCGGGCCGTTCGGACTCCGGACGGGATCCGGGCTCACAGCCTCCGGTACATGATGTGCAGTCCCACGAACCCCTTTCGCGGGTGCGCGAACCCCTCCGGCAGCGTCCCCACCACCTCGAACCCCAGCGACCGGTACAGCCCCACCGCCCGCTCGTTGCCCTCCACGACCGCGTTGAACTGCATCCCGCGGTAGCCCGCCGCGCGCGCCCAGTCCAGCGAGTACTCGCACAGGGCCCGCCCCACCCCCTTGCCGGAGTGGGCGGGGTCGACCATGTAGCTGGCGCTCGCGATGTGCGAGGCGTTCCCGCCGTGGTTGCGGTTCATCTTGGCGGTGCCCAGGACGCGGCCGTCGCCGTCCACCGCGACCACCGTCCGGTCCGGCTCGGGGAGCAGCCACATGTCGCGCGCGGCCTCCTCGCCCAGGTCCGCGGGGTAGGTGAAGGTGTCGCCGGCGGCGACGATCCGGTGGAGGACGGGCCAGATCGCGGGCCAGTCGGCCGGGAGCGCGGTGCGGATGTGCATGGCGGACAGTGTGGTGTTCGGCTTCGTGCCCCCGCAAGTCGTTTGCGCGGTCCGGCCGGCGCACCGGATTGAATCTACGTCGTAAAGGCGGGGGTTCGAGAAACTACAAGACCAAGAGAACAAAGAGGCGTGCGGCTACGCCGCACACCCTTCCTGAAGCGTGTTCGGCGGACACCCCCGGGCGGTCCGGCGCGGGCGCCGAAGGAGCACGGACGGCCTCCGGGGGATCTCCCGCGAGACGGCGGGCGCGGGTCGGCCCGGGCATCGCGGGGCGGAATCATCCGCCGGACGCGTCCTGAGCCCCCAGCGCCCTCAGCAGGTAGGGGAGCAGCCGTTCCGCCATGTCCCGCCCCGGGCGCCCGCCCGGTTCGTGCGGGACCAGGAACGTGTGCGTCACCATCGGCCCGATCACCAGCTCGCCCACCACCACCGGGTCCTCCACCGGGGGGATCTCCCCCCGGTCGGCCGCGCGGGCCACGATGGCCGCCACGCGGTCCTGAAGCGGTGCCACGTACTCGCTCACCAGCACGTCGGCCAACGCCCGGTTGTGCGCCGCCTCGCCCAGGATGGCGCGCAGCAGCTGCCCGGAGGGGCCGTCCAGGGCGGTGGCCTTGTCGTGCAGCAGTTCGCTCAGGTCCGAGCGCAGGGCCCCGGTGTCGTGGTCGGGGCCCAGGTCCTCGCACCACACCGCCGCGGCCTGGAGAACCAGGTCCTCCTTGGAGCGCCAGCGGCGGTACAGGGTCGCGGTGGAGACGCCGGCGCGGCGGGCGACGGCGGCGGTGGTCAGTCCGCCGTAGCCGTGCAGGCGGAGTTCGTCCAGGGTGGCGTCCATCAGCGCGCGGTCCCGGGCGGCGTCCCTCGGCCTTCCGCGGCGGGGCGTCGTCTCGGGCAGATGGTCCGTGGTCATGGCAGCATCCTACGGTCCCTGGTCAAAACGAAAAGGTTTCGTTTAGTATCCGGCTATGACGAACGACACCCCTGGCACCCCGACCATCCGGCAGGCCACCGTTCAGACCGCGGCGCCGGCCCCCATCGACGGCGACGCCGCCGCGGAGATCTCCGCGCTCGTGCGCGGCCTGCGCGCCGCCTTCGCCTCCGGCCGCACCAAGCCCGTCGCCTGGCGCCGCACCCAGCTGCGGCGGCTGCGCGCCCTCCTGGTGGAGGAGCGCCCCGCGCTGGAGAAGGCGCTCAAGGCCGACCTGGGCAAGAGCCCCGTGGAGGCGCACACCACCGAGATCGGTTTCGTCATCAACGAGATCGACCACACGCTCAAGCACCTGGCGTCGTGGCTGCGCCCCCGGCGCGTGCCGGTGCCGATGGCGCTGGCCCCCGCCAAGGCCCGCACGGTCCGCGAGCCGCTGGGCACGGTGCTCATCATCAGCCCGTGGAACTACCCGGTGAACCTGGCGCTGGCCCCCCTGGTCGGCGCCCTGGCCGCGGGCAACGCCGTGGTGATCAAGCCCAGCGAGCTGTCGCCGGCGACGTCGGCGCTGCTGGCCGACCTGGTGCCCCGGTACCTGGACCCGGAGGCGGTCGCCGTGGTCGAGGGCGGTGTCCCCGAGAGCACCGCGCTGCTGGAGCAGCACTTCGACCACATCTTCTACACCGGCAACGGCCAGGTGGCCCGTATCGTCATGGCGGCGGCGGTCAAGCACCTGACCCCGGTCACCCTGGAGCTGGGCGGCAAGAGCCCGGCCATCGTGGAGCCGGGTGTGGACCTGGCCGCCACGGCGCGGCGGCTGGCGTGGGGCAAGTTCACCAACGCCGGCCAGACCTGTGTGGCCCCGGACTACGTGCTGGCCGTCGGCGGTACGGCGGACGGGCTCCAGCGGGAGCTGGCGGCCGCGATCACCGAGATGTTCGGCGAGGACCCCAAGGCCAGCGGCGACTACGGGCGCATCGTCAACGAGCGCCACTTCGACCGCCTGGTCGCGCTGCTGGGCAGCGGCACGGTGGTGGCGGGCGGGCGCCACGACCGCGGGGACCTGTACATCGCGCCGACGGTGCTGGGCGACGTCACGGCCGACACCCCGGTCATGGCCGAGGAGATCTTCGGTCCGATCCTGCCGGTGGTCGGCGTGCCGGACCTGGACGCGGCGATCGCGTTCGTCAACGAGCGGGACAAGCCCCTGGCCCTGTACGCGTTCACCGAGTCGGAGGAGACCAAGCGCCGCCTGACCACGGAGACCTCCTCCGGCGGCCTGGCGTTCGGCCTGCCCATCGCGCACCTGGCCGTGCCCGACCTGCCGTTCGGCGGTGTGGGCGAGAGCGGCATGGGCGCCTACCACTCGACGGCGTCCATCGACACGTTCTCGCACACCAAGTCGGTGCTGGACAAGTCGCTGGTGCTGGACACCATGCGGGTGGCCTACGCGCCGATCACGGACCTGAAGGAGAAGATCCTGCGGCGGATGCTGTGAGCCGCGGCGGGGCGCGGGGCTAGCGGGCGTCGGTGATGGCGACGCCCGGCTCCAGGTCGTCCCCGGCCAGGTCGGAGACGGTGACGAACTCGTATCCGTCGTCGGCGAGTCCGTCGAGGATGCCGGGGATGGCGTCCACGGTGCTCTCGTGGATGTCGTGGAAGAGGACGACGCTGCCCTGGTCGGTCTCTTCCAGGGTGACGTCGGTGACGGCGCCGGCGTCGCGGCTCTGCCAGTCGAGGGTGTCCACGTCCCACAGGACGATGGGCTTGTCGATGGCCTCGCGGGCGGTGTCGTCGAGCGAGCCGTAGGGCGGGCGCACGGTGGTGGGCTTCTCGCCGGTGACGTCCTCGATGGCCTTGTCGGTGCGCTCGATGTCGTCCTTGACGGCGGAGCCGGACAGGGTGGCCAGGTCGTCGTGCTTCCAGGAGTGGTTGCCGATCTCGTGGCCCTCGTCGGCCATGCGCTCCACGGTGTCGGGGAAGTTCCCCACGTTGGAGCCGAGCAGGTAGAAGGTGGCCTTGGCGTCGTGGTCGGCGAGGGTGTCCAGGACCTTGTCGGTGTACTGTCCGGGGCCGTCGTCGAAGGTCAGGGCGACGCACTTCTCCTTGGTGCAGTCCGGGGCGGCGATGCTCTTGGCCTCGGCCTTGAGGGCGGTGTCGGCCGCGGCGGGCGAGGCGGGGATCAGGAGGGCGGCGAGGGCGAGGCCGCCGGTGGCGACCAGGGCGAGTTTGGGTTTCGGAAAGGTAACGTTCACGCAGGAGAATGTATGCGAGCCCGTGACCTGGGAAAAGGTGAACGCCCACGAAGTGACGAACCGCTCTTTGCGTCCGTGGGGGAATGGAATGCGCGAACCCCCGCCACGGCGGGGGTTCGCGCGTCCGGCGCCCGGGGCGCCCTCAGTTCACGCGGGCGTCGGTGAAGACGTCGCCCGGGGCCAGCGCCTCCAGGCCGAACAGGTCGGTGACGGTCACGAAGTGGTAGCCCTGCCGGTGCAGCCCCTCCAGTACCTGGGGAACGGCGTCCACCGTGCTCGGGTGGATGTCGTGGAACAGCACCACGCTGCCCGCCGTCGTGTGCTCCAGGGCGTGCTCGGCCACCTTGGCGGTGTCGCGGCTCTGCCAGTCCATGGTGTCCACGTCCCACAGGATCAGCGGCTGGTCCACGGCCTTGCGCACGGTCCCGTTGAGCGAGCCGTAGGGCGGGCGGATCGTCAGCGGGTCGGAGCCGGTGATCGCCCGTACGGCCTCGTTGGTGCGCGTGATGTCGTCGGCGACCCCCGCCTCGGACTTGCCCGCCAGGTCGTCGTGCTTCCAGGAGTGGTTGCCCATCTCGTGCCCCTCGGCGTGGGTGCGCTCCACCACCTCGGGGAACTCGCCCACGAGCGAGCCCAGCACGTAGAACGTGGCGCGGGCGTCGTACTCGGCGAGCATGTCCAGCAGCCGCTCGGTGTCCTCGCCCGGGCCGTCGTCGAAGGTCAGCGCCACGCACTTGAGGCGTGAGCAGTCCAGGCTGTCGCCCTCGGCCGACAGCTCCCCGTCCAGCGGGAAGTCGGGCTCGCCGGACAGGGCGGCCTCCCGTGCGTGGTAGCCCAGCTCCGACAGCAGGCCCTCGGTGTCCTCGGGCTGGACCGGCAGCAGGACCTCGCTGACCCGCCCGGCCTCGGGCACGTCGCCCGGCTCCATGCGCACCGCCAGTCCGCCGGCGGTGCTGAAGGCCAGGTCGGCCAGGGGCGAGCCCTCCCACAGTTCGGCGGCGCGCAGCGCCTGCTCGGGGTCGGACAGGTCCAGCGGGGCGGTGTCCTCGCCGGTGGCGCCGGGGGAGGGCGGTGCGGAGCCGACCCCGGCCTCGCCGGGCCCGGAGTCCGGGGCCTCCTCCTGTTGGGCGGCGCGCAGCGCCACCTCGCCGACCAGGCCGGGCAGTTGCTCGGTCGGCATGTCGTAGTCGTCCTCCAGCACGCCGGCCAGGGCCAGGTGGGCGCTCTCGATGGCCTCCTCGTCGCGGAACAGCGACGTCCAGGGCAGGACGGTGTCGTGCTCGGCGTCGTACCACAGGGTGCGGGCGCCGAAGGTCTCGTTGACGCCGGCCTTGACGGTCTCGGTGACGCGGACGCCCACCACCTTCGGCGAGGCGGCCAGCACGGTCGCGTCCTGGAGCAGTTCGGGCGTGCCGTTCTCGGGCAGGTCCTCCAGGAATTCGGTCTGGCGCTCGGCCATGGAGGTGTGGATCTCCGTGGTCAGCGGGTGGTCCGGCCCCAGGATCGGGTAGCGGTACCCGACCGTGCCGGCGTCGGTGGCCACCGAACGCGTTCCCACCTGCACCGCAGGCCACGCGTCGAGTGGTATGCGCACCGCCTCGGCATAGGGCAGGGCCGGTTCCGCGGCGTGGCAGCCGGGTACCAGGAGCAGGCCCAGAACGGCGGTGACGGCGAGTTTTCGGCTAATCGAGGTGACAGGCACGAGGGGACCATATCGAAGGGGCCACCGAAACAATAATCAGAACGCGCCCGATTGAATACTCTCTGTCATGATTTTGGAGGAGAGTGAACAAGCGCGAAGAGGCGAACCCGTGGCCCGGGTCGGGCGTCCCACCCTTTAACGTGGTGTCCGCTCCACGCATCTGTTTCGAAAGGGACTCATGAGCTACGGTCCAGGCCCCGGCCAGCCGCCCAACGGCGGAACCGGAGGATACTTCCCCCCGCCTCCGGGAGGAACCGGCGGCTATCCCCCTCCGGGCGGCGGCTATCCCCCGCCCCCCG
This sequence comes from Nocardiopsis sp. NPDC006139, assembly GCF_040614155.1. Classification (NCBI taxonomy): domain Bacteria; kingdom Bacillati; phylum Actinomycetota; class Actinomycetes; order Streptosporangiales; family Nocardiopsidaceae; genus Nocardiopsis; species Nocardiopsis sp. NPDC006139. The sequence continues at coordinate 177,918 of NZ_JBEXTT010000008.1, read as the reverse complement.
GCGGACCGGGCGGCTACCCGCCGCCTCCGCCCGGCGGCCCCGGCGGCTACCCGCCCCCGGGCGGCCACGGGCCCCAGGAACCGCCCTTCAGCATGGGCGCGGCCATCGGCGCGATCATCGCCAACGTCATCGGCCTGTGCGTGTGCTGGGGCTTCGCCCTCATCGGCCTGATCCTGGGCGTCATCGGCGCGTCCCTGGCCACCAGCAACCCCAAGGCCGCCAAGACGTGCACCATCATCTCCTGGGTGCTGTTCGGCGTGGGGATCGTGGTCGGCATCATCTACATGGTCCTGTACGGGGCCTGGTACCTGACGGCGCTGTCCTCGTACTGACGTGCCCCCGCCGGCCGGCCACGGCCGGCACGGCCCGGTGACACGGCGGGCGCGCGGCCTTCCCGGCCGTGCGCCCGCCGTTCCCTCTTTCCGGCTCAGACCAGGGTCGCGGCCACCGCGGCGACGATCTCGCGCACCCGGGCCAGCACCGGGGCGTGCTCGCCGGTGGAGCCGGTGCGGGGCAGGTGGACGTGCCCCGCCGGGATCGAGGACCCGGCCCGGTCGCGCAGCAGGGTGTTGCGGTAGGCGATCTCGTTGGACAGGTAGTCGCCGCCGCCCCCGCGCCGGGCCGCCGAGCCCGGTGTGGGCCCGCCGGGGCGCACGACCGGTTCGCCGCCGCCCGCGGGGACCTCGGTGACCTCGGTGTTGACCACCACCGGTCCGCCGACCCGGGCGGCGATCTCCTCCACGGGCAGGGAGGAGCGGGTCCACTCGGGCGCGTCCGGGGGCAGGGCCCGGCCGGTGCGCGCCGCCCCCAGGTTGTCGGTGCCGCCGCCGCGCCACACGCCGTTCCACACCTCCAGGTCGAACCGGTCGGGGCGGCCGCGGCTGAGGGTGAGGACGGCGTCGGCCTCCCCGTGGACCCGGCCCAGGGCCTCCTCCACCAGGCCCGCGTCGAAGTCGGCCCAGCGCACGGGGAAGACCGCGGTGCGCACCACGGCGGTGCGCCCGCCCACGGGGAAGGTCCACCCGTTCAGGTCCAGGGCGGCGGCCCCCGACGGGTTGGCGCAGGCGGGGTCCTCGTCCAGGCGGAAGGGGTCGAACCCGGTGACGACGATGCGCAGCAGGCGCTCGCCGGGCGGGAAGAGCAGTTCGGTGATGCCGCGCGAGGCGGTCTCCAGCAGGTGCAGGAGCCCGGCGCGGTCCTCCTCGGCCAGGTCGAAGGCGGGCCGCCAGGTGCGCAGGCGGGCGGCCAGCCGCAGCCGGGCCCAGTACAGGGGGCGGTCGTCGACCGTCCCGACGTCGGTGCGGGCGGCCTCGGTCCACAGCCGCGAGGCGTGGGCGGCGACGGCCTGGCGGGCCGCCTCGGTGTCGGCGGCGTCGTTGAGGTCGGCGGCGAAGAGGGGGTCGGCGGCTCCGAAACCGGAGCGGTCGAGGATCCTTCGGGGGACGTCGAGGTCGGCGCGGTCCTCTTCGGGGGTGGTGTCGTGGTGCACGGGATCGCTGTCTGTCTCGAAGTCGGCCGGTGCGGCCGGGGGATGGGCGCTCGCGAGTCTAACGCCGCGCGGGGGCGCCCCGGGGTACGGGGATCGGGCGCGCCGCGAAACCTGGACGGCGGGGCTGGACCGGCGGCCCCGGACTTGGCAGGGTGTTGAGTGTCCTGCCCCCTCTCGACGAAGAGAGTCGCACATGCACACTTCCGGACTCCCCGACACCGAACACCTCGCCGAGCGGGCCAGGGAGGCGCTGGCCCGGTGCGGCGTGGACCGGCTGCGCGAGCCGGTAGGCGCCGCCGGGACCGCGCGGACCCCCGTCACCGGGGGGATCCTGTTCCCCGTGGAGTTCGACACGGCGGCCTCCGCCGAGCGGGCGGTGGCGGCGGCGCACGCCGCCTTCCCGGCCTGGCGGGACACCCCGGCCCCGGTGCGCGGGGCGCTGGTGCGCCGCCTGGGGGAGCTGCTGCGCGAGCACAAGGGCGACCTGGCCGAGCTGGTGACGATCGAGGCGGGCAAGATCCGCTCCGAGGCGCTGGGCGAGGTCCAGGAGATGATCGACGTCTGCGAGTTCGCGGTGGGCCTGTCGCGCCAGCTGTACGGGCGGACCATGCCCTCGGAGCGGCCCGGGCACCGGCTGATGGAGACCTGGCACCCGCTGGGCGTGGTCGGGGTGATCACGGCGTTCAACTTCCCGGTGGCGGTGTGGTCGTGGAACACCTGTATCGCCCTGGTGTGCGGTGACACGGTGGTGTGGAAGCCCTCGGAGCTGACCCCGCTGACGGCGCTGGCCTGCCACGCCCTGCTGATGCGCGCCGCGCGGGAGACGGGGGCGCCGGACGACGTCCACCGCGTGGTGCTGGGGGACCGGTCGGTGGGCGAGGCCCTGGTGGACGACGCGCGGGTGGCGCTGCTGTCGGCGACCGGGTCCACGGCGATGGGCAGGGCGGTGGCGCCGCGGGTGGCGGCGCGGATGGGCCGGTACCTGCTGGAGCTGGGCGGCAACAACGCCGCCGTGGTGGCCCCCTCGGCCGACCTGGACCTGGTGGTGCGCGGCAGCGTGTTCGCGGCGGCGGGCACGGCCGGGCAGCGCTGCACGAGCCTGCGCCGCCTCATCGTGCACGAGGACGTGGTGGAGGAGGTCGCGGAGAAGGTCGTGGCCGCCTACCGGCAGCTGGAGGAGCGCATCGGCGACCCGTTCGCCGAGGAGACGCTGGTGGGTCCGCTGATCGGCGAGCGCGGGTACACGGCGATGCGCGAGGCCCTGGACCGGGCCGAGGCCGACGGGGGCCGGGTGCTGGTCGGCGGGGCGCGGCGGCTGGAGCAGGACGCCAAGGACGCCTACTACGTGGAGCCCGCGGTGGTGCGGATGCCGGGGCAGACCGAGGTGGTGCGCCGGGAGACGTTCGCGCCGATCCTGTACGTGCTGGCCTACCGCACCCTGGAGGAGGCGGTGGAGCTGCACAACGGGGTGCCGCAGGGGCTGTCCTCGGCGATCTTCACCCGCGACCAGCAGGAGGCGGAGCGGTTCCTGTCCTCGGCGGGGTCGGACTGCGGGATCGTCAACGTCAACATCGGCACCTCGGGTGCGGAGATCGGCGGGGCGTTCGGCGGGGAGAAGGACACCGGCGGCGGTCGGGAGTCGGGTTCGGACTCGTGGAAGGCGTACATGCGCCGGGCCACCAACACGGTGAACTTCGGCGGTGAGCTGCCGTTGGCCCAGGGGGTCCGGTTCCTCTAGGGGCGGGGGCGGGGCGGGTCCGCGGGCCCGCCCCGTCGCCGGGGTTCCGTGCGCGAAAAAATGTTTGTGCTCAATCTTGTTGTGGGCAACCGATCTCTGTTACGGTGTGACGGCACCCGAAGGACGGGACGGGGAGGAGAAGAGCCGTGGCCGAGACCGAGTACGACCCGCTCGCCCTGGACAACCAGCTGTGCTTCTCCCTGTACGCCGCCTCCCGCGCCCTGACCGGGCTCTACCGGGAGCTGCTGGGCGACCTGGGCCTGACCTACCCCCAGTACCTGGTCATGCTCGCGCTGTGGGAGCACGGAACCCTCAGCGTCAAGGGGCTCAGCCGGGTCCTGCACCTGGACTCGGGCACCCTGTCGCCGCTGCTGCGCCGGCTGGAGGCCGCCGGGGCGATCACCCGCACCCGCAGCGCCGCCGACGAGCGGGTCGTCGAGATCGGGCTCACCGAGCGCGGCGCCGCGATGCGGGAGCGGGCCCTGGGCATCCCCGAGCAGCTCACCTGCGCCTCGGGGCAGCCCGCCGACCGGGTCCGCGACCTCATCACCACCCTCGACGAGCTCACCCGCTCGGTCGAGAACGCGGCCGCCCGGCGGCCCTGCGGGACCGGGTGAGGACCGACCGCCGCACGCCACCACGAACGCCACCACAGGCTCCGCGGGGAGCCGAAGGAGAGGAACCCATGGCATACGACGTCATGTACACCGCGCAGGCCACCGTCACTGGCGAGGGCCGCAAGGGCCACGGCCGCACCGACGACGGCCGTCTGGACGTCGACCTGTCCGTGCCCAAGGGCATGGGCGGCGACGACGGCCCGGGCACCAACCCCGAGCAGCTCTTCGCCGTCGGCTACGCCGCGTGCTTCCACGGCGCGCTCAAGGCCGTCGCCCGCAAGGACAAGACGAGCGTCGACGGCTCCACCATCGAGTCGCACGTCAGCCTGGGCAAGTCCGATGAGGGCCTGGACATCGCGGTGGAGCTGGACGTCACCATCCCCGGTGTCGACCAGGCCAAGGCCGAGGAGCTGGTCGAGGCCGCCCACCAGATGTGCCCCTACTCCCGCGCCACGCGCGGCAACATCGAGGTCAAGCTGACCGCCAAGGCCGTCTGAGCCCGTACCGCGCAGTACTCGGGGGGCGTCCCGCACGGGGCGCCCCCTTCGCCGTGCCCGGGGTCGCCGTGCCCGGGGTCAGGGGGCGAGCGCCCCGCCCACGGCCGCGGCGATCGCGCGCCGCACGGCCCCGGGGTCGGGCCGCCGCCCGGTGCGGTCGGCGAACAGCAGGTGGGCGGTGCCGATGAGGGCGGGCGCCAGGGCCTCGACGTCGGTGTCGTGGCGCAGGCGGCCCAGGTCCCGCTCGGCGGCCAGGTAGGCGCCGATCCGGTCCACGGCCTCGGTGAGCACCGGGACCCCGGCCGGGAGGTCGCGGCGCAGCCGGGCGCGCAGGCCGTCCCGGAAGGTGACCAGGGCGACCACCGCGACCGCGATCGAGTCGAACAGGTCGGTGAGGGCGCCGGTGAGGTTGTCGACGACCTCGCCCCGGCCGGCCCGGTCGCGCAGCAGCGCGGTGCGGGCGTCCAGGCGCCGGGAGCGGTCGAGCACGAACGCGGCGAGGAAGTCGTCGAAGTCGTCGAAGTGGCGGTGCAGCACTCCCTTGGCGCAGCCGGCGGTGTCGGTGACGGCGCGGCTGGTGAGCGCGCTGGGCCCGGACCCGACCAGGATGCGCTCGGCGGCGTCGAAGAGCAGTTCGCGCACGTCGCGGATGGCCACCCCGGTCGGCATCGGCCCCACCCCTCTCCCCGTTCTTTTCTGGGATACCAGGTTCCCAGAATGGGCATGCGCCCACTAAGGTGGGCGCATGCCCACTTCTGAGTTCCGCCCCGCACCGGGGACCGCCGTCTCCTTCGGTACCGACGCCGCACGCTACGACCGCGCCCGCCCCGGATACCCCGCCGCCCTGGTCGAGAGGGTCCTGCCCGGCCCCGGACCCCGGGACGTCCTCGACGTCGGCTGCGGCACCGGGATCTCCGCCCGCCCCTTCCGCGCCGCCGGCCACCGCGTCCTGGGCATCGACCCCGACCCCCGGATGACCGACCTGGCCCGCGCCGGCGGCCTCGCCGTCCAGAACGCCGCCCTGGAGGACTGGGACCCGGCCGGACGCCTCTTCGACGCCGTCGTGTGCGGCCAGGCCTGGCACTGGGTCGACCCGGTCGCCGGACCGGCGGCCGCCGCCGCGGCGCTGCGCCCGGGCGGGCGCCTGGCCGTGTTCTGGAACGCCCTGGACCCGCCCGCCGACCTGGCCGAGGACTTCGCCCGCGTCCACGAGCGCGTCCTGCCCGACCTGCCCGCGATGCCGCGCCGCACGGGCGCCGAGGGATACACCGACCTGGCCTCCAGGGTCGCCGCGGACCTCACCGCGAGCGGAGCCTTCGCCGCCCCCGAACCGTGGCGGCACACCACCCGGGAGCACTTCACCCGCGAGGCCTGGCTGGAGCTGCTGCCCACCGGCGGCCTGTACACACGGCTGCCCCGCCCGGTCCTGGACGCCCTGCTGGAGGGCGTGGGCGCCGCCATCGACGCCGCCGGGGGCGCCTTCCCCGTGCACCGCACCACCGTCGCCGTCATCGCCGAGCGCACCTAGAGTGGACCGGTGAGCGAACCCACCGTCATCGCCCGCGGCGTGGGCGTGGAACCGGGCGGCGTCCCGGTCCTGCGCGGAGCCGACCTCACGGCCGCCCCCGGGGAGGTGGTCGCGGTACTGGGCGCCAACGGCGCCGGGAAGACCACCCTGCTGCGCTGCCTGGCCGGGCTGCAGCGGTCCGAGGGCACCGTGCGCGTGCTGGGCCGCCCGCCCTGCTCGGCGGCGCCTGGCTGACCCTCGCCCTGGCGGGCCTGGACCTGGCGGGACCGGGCACCGCTGCCACCGGCGCGCCCCTGTGGCCGCTGGGGGCGCTGTGCGCGCCCGCGCTGGCGGCGGGCGCCCTGCGGATGGCGCGGCGCCGCCCCGTCGAGCACACGGCCCCCGTCATGGACACGCCCCTGGGCCCGGTGCCGCTCGGTCCGGTGCAGTGGGCGCTGACCGGCCCCGACCTGGCCGCACTCGGCTGCCTGCCCGCGCTCCTCGCCTTCACCGCCGGGGGGAGCGGCACGCTGTTCGCGGCACAGGCGCTCGCGGGCGCGGCGGCCCTGGCGGCCTACTGCGCCCTCCGGCGGCGCCCCTGAGACGGAACGGAAAAAGGGGGCCCGGGGTCGTACGACCCCGGGCCCCCTTCGGGCTCACCCTCAGGCGGCGGTGTCCAGCAGCAGCAGCCGGTCCAGGATGTCCTGGAGGGTGACCAGACCGATGGTCTCGCCGTCCTCCTCCACCAGGGACAGGTGGCTGCGGCTCTCCCGCATGGTGCTCATCGCCGAGTACATCGGCGTGCCCGCGGGCAGCGTCAGCACCGGGCGCATCAGGTCCGCGGCGGTCGTCCCCGCCGGGCTCGTCAGCGCCTCGCGCACGTGCAGCACGCCCACCGGCACCCCGCCGTCCATGACCACCAGGCGCAGGTGCGAGGACTCGCGGGAGACCCGCTTGATCTCCTCCACACCGTCGTCGGGCCCCACCGAGGCGATCTCCTCCCGGGGGGTGACGATCTCGCTCAGCGGACGGGAGTTGACCTCCAGAGCCGTGGCCAGCTGGTCGCGGCGCTCGGAGTCCAGCGCACCGGCCTTGGCCGAGTGCTCCACCAGCTCGCGGACGTCCTCGGGGTTGTGGCCCGAGTGCATCTCGTCCACGGCCTCGACCCCGAACCGGTGCAGGCACCAGTTGGCCATCCCGTTCAGGGCCAGCAGCAGCGGCCGGGTGAACCACATGAACACCCGCATCGGGATCGCCAGCATGATCGCCGACTTCTCCGGGTGCGAGATCGCCCACGACTTGGGGGCCATCTCGCCCACGACCAGGTGCAGGAACGTCACCACGATCAGCGACAGCACGAACGACACCACGTACCCCACCGCGCTGGGCAGGCCGCCGAACAGCGGCTCCAGCAGGTGGTGCACCGCGGGCTTGGAGATCGCGCCCAGCGCCAGCGCGCACAGCGTGATCCCCAGCTGGGAGCCGGCCAGCAGCAGCGACAGGTCCCGGGCGCTCTTGACGGCCGCCCGCGCCGAGGCGCTGGTCTTGGCCTCCTCCTCGAGCCGGTAGCGGCGGGCCGCCACCAGCGCGAACTCGATCGCGACGAAGAACGCGCTCAACGCGATGATGGCGACGGTCAGCGCCAGCGCCACCCAGATGTTCATGTCGCTCATGCGCGCGCCTCCTCGGCCTGCTCGGAGCCGGCCTCGTGCAGGCGCACCTCCACGGTGTGCGGCACGTGCCGCTGGACGGAGGACACCCGCAGGGTCAGCGCCATGTCGGGGTCATCGTCGTGGGCGCTGACCGGGCGCGGCAGCGGCAGGGCGATGGTGTCGCCCACCTGCGGCAGCCGGTGCAGCTCGTGGATGACCAGGCCGCCCAGCGTCTCGTAGTCGCCCTCGGGCAGGTCGTGCTCGATCAGCCGCTCCACCTCGTCGATGTGCAGCCCGCCCGGGACCAGGTAGGAGCCCTCACCGTCCAGGTGGGCGGGGGCCTCCTCCTCCGGGGCGTGCTCGTCGGCGATCTCGCCGACCAGCTCCTCGGCCAGGTCCTCGGTGGTGATCACGCCCGCCAGGCCGCCGTACTCGTCCACCACGCAGGCGAACTCCTCGTTCGCCTCGCGCAGCTGGTCGAGCACGCCCGGCAGCGGCAGCGACGCCGGCACCATGACGGTGGGCCGGGCCACCTCGCTGACCTTGACGTGCTCCAGGTCGCGGTCGCCCAGCGCCAGCACGTCGCGCAGGCAGATGACGCCCACGATGTCGTCGACGCCGTCGCCCAGGACCGGGAAGCGGGAGTGGTCGGAGGCCATGAGCTCCACGACCCGGCTGACCGGGTCGCCCTCCTCCACCGTGGTCACCTCGGGGCGTGGGATCATCGCGTGCCCCGCCGTGCTCTCGTGGAAGTCCAGGGTGCGGTCCAGCAGGGTGGACAGCTCCGCGGGCAGGTCCCCGCTCTCCTTGGACTCGGCGATGATGCTCTCCAGGTCGCGCGGGGTCGCCGCGTGCTGGACGTCCTCCACCGGCTCGATCCGGACCAGCTTCAGGATCAGGATCGCCGCCTGGTCGAACAGCCAGATGACCGGGCCGAACACCTTGAGGTAGATCCCCGTGGACAGGGCCAGGGCGCGGGCCACGGGCTCGGGCCGGGCGATGGCCAGGTTCTTGGGGAAGAGCTCGCCGAAGACCATCTGGACGACGGTCGAGAACAGCAGGGCCAGCACGGTGCCGACGGCGACGCCGACGCCGGTGGGCACCCCGACCCCGCCGAGGAGTTCGCCGATGCCCTCGCCGATCAGCGGCTCGGCGACGTAGCCGACGAGCAGTGCGGTGACCGTGATGCCCAGCTGGGCACCGGAGAGCATGAACGAGGTGCGGTTGGTGATGCCCAGCGCCCGCTTGGCGCCGGCGTCACCCGCCGAGGCCCGCGCCCGCAGTCGGGAGCGGTCCACGGCCATGTAGCCGAATTCCTGGGCGACGAAGTATCCCGTCGCCACGGTGATCAGGAAGACCACCAGAATCCCCAGGCCGATACTGAGAACGGTGCTCATCATCGGGCACGCACCGCCTGGGCAGTGTTCCCGGCGCCACCGGGAACGGTTCTACGAGGGCGCGTGCCCCCGGGAGAAGGAGGCTCGTCTGTTTCAGGGCCACAGCATCCCTCAGGGATGCTGCCGGTACTTCGGGACGGGTCCACTTTTCCTCTCTCTGCGCTGATGCGCTCAGGGTGATGCCGTTTGTGGTACGGCTGTGACAGGTGGGAGACCTGCTACGCGATCAAAGACGAAGGGCGGCGGGGGAAAGTTCCCGCCACCTGCTCAGTTCCCGACCGGAGCGTCCGCCTCACCACCGAGGGAGGCCCACTCGCGACGGCGGGCCTCGGCGAGCGCGATCGCGGTGGCCACGGCCACGTTCAGCGATCCCACCCGCCCGATCTGCGGAATGTAGGTGACGGCGTCCGCGCCCGCCAGCAGGGCGGGGGAGCAGCCGTGGTCCTCGGCGCCGACGGCCAGGCACACGTCGCCGTCCAGCGGGGCGGCGTGCAGCGGCACGGCCCCCGAGGCCAGTTCCAGGGCGACCACCTTGTAGCCGTCGGCGCGGGCGGCGGCCAGCGCCTCGGCGGTGGAGCCCGCCCGGACGTGGTCCACCTTGGCGGCGGTGCCCAGGGCGGTCTTGCCGACCTTGGGGTCGAGCGGGTCGGCGCTGTTGCCGGCGAGCCAGAGGCGGTCCACGCCCAGGGTCGCGCAGGTGCGCAGGATCGAGCCCAGGTTGTAGGGCTGGGTGACCGACTCGACGATCAGGGCGAGGCGTCCCTCGGTGCTCCTGCGCCACTGGCGGTTCAGGCGTTTGACATCCGTGGGGCGCAACTGCGTGCTCAACTGCGGTGTGTTCCTCGGCGGTGTGTGGACGGCCACCCGGGACCGGGTGTGCGCACCAGGTTACCGGGCGGAACCCGGACACGCACGTGTGACCGGACACAAGAGGACAAGAGCCTCCTCTCGCCCACGGCCTCCCCGCCGCCCGTGGGTGTCCCCACGCCGCCGCACCGCGGCGCTCCCGCCTCCCGCCGCCCTCAACGGACGGCCCGCGATCATGGCCCTTCCGCATACGGGCGGGCTGTGGCCGCGAACCTCCCGTACACGGGCGGGCTGCGGCCGAGGTCTTCACGGATACGGACGGCGCGTGGCCCGCAGGAGCCCGCGTTCAGCCGCGGCGGACGGCGAGGACGCGGAAGCCCGCGCGGGAGGCGGTGCGCTCGGTCGGGAACCCCTGCTCCACCAGCCACTTGTGCAGGGAGTCGGCGCCCAGGTGGCGCTGCACCACCAGGTGGGCGACGCCCTGCTCCGACAGCCGCCCCAGCCACACCCGCAGCAGGGTGTGCAGGACGCCCTTGCCCACCCGGATCGGCGGGTTGGACCAGATCGCGTCGAAGGGGCCGGACAGGTCGGGCGCGTCCTCCTCGGCGGGCTCCCCCTCGGGGGTGACGACCGCGAAGCGGGCGTTGTCCAGGCCGTGCTCGGCGGCGTTGCGGCGGGCCAGGCCCACCGCGCGGGAGTTCACGTCCACCCCCAGCACCTGTGCGGCGGGGGCGCGGGAGGCCAGTGTCAGCGCGATCGGCCCGTAGCCGCAGCCCACGTCCAGCAGCCGCCCGCCCTCGGGCGGGGCCGGGACCGACTCCAGCAGCACCCGGGTGCCCAGGTCCACCTTGTCGGGGGAGAACACCCCGCGGTCGGTGTGCAGGCGCAGGTGCAGGTCGGGCAGGACCAGGTCCGCGGTGGAGGGACGGCTCGCGGCGTCCGGGTCGGAGTCGAAGTAGTGCTGGGCCACGCCGTGACGCTACCAGCACCGGTGCGCGTCCCACGCCCGGCAAAAACCTCACATGCTGCGGAAAACGACGTGCCAAGCCCCGACACGACCCGGCAAGGGGTGCGGAAGATGGAGTTATCCGAGGGATGGCGGGGGAACCCATGCGAGCACAGGTAGGAGATCGTCTGGTCATCGAGAGCCAGCGCGCGGACGCACACCGCCGGACCGGCGTCGTCACCGGGATCCGGGGGAGCGGCGGGGAGCCCCCGTACCAGGTGCACTGGCTCGACGCCGGGCAGGGGCACGACGCCCTGGTCTACCCCGGCCCGGACGCGCACATCGAACACCCGCCCGGCGCGGACGCCGGGACGAGCACGGAGGGGGCGCAGATGCACACGACCAAGCGCTGGAACGTCGACGTCTTGATCTCGGAGGAGAACGAGGGTGAGGCCGCCCGCACCTGGGCGGAGGTGGGCATGGTCGCCGACGACGGTACGGCGCTGCGCGGTCACGGGATGGCACGCAAGCACCCGATGGACATGGACGTCCCCGAGATCGGCGAGGAGCTCGCCGTCTCCCGGGCGCTGTCGGACCTCTCGCGCCAGCTCCGGCAGGTCGCCGCCGAGGACATCAACGACAACACCGGCACCCCGTGGCGGCCCACCTGACCGGGCCCGCCCGCCGGGCGGCGATCACGAGGGAACACGGACCCCCGGCCCCGCAGGGCCGGGGGTCCGGCCGTGCCCGCCCCGGCCGGGACCGACACCCCTCGGACCGGAAGTGGCCACCCTCACCACCGGGGGAACGCACCCGGTGGTCACCGGGATCGGGCACACTCGAAACGTCCACCGAAAGGAGGCCCCGGGCCGGGAGGGCCCGCCACCGACGTCCATCAGGCAAGGAGACGCCCTGTTGACCACCTCATCACCGCAGGCCGGACCCGCCCGGGTGCTCGGCACCGTCGACGCGGTCGCCATCGGCGCGGGCGCGATGCTGGGGGCCGGGGTCTTCTCCGTGTTCGCCCCCGCGGCGCAGGGCGCCGGCGCGTGGCTGCCCGTGGCCGTCCTCATCGCCGGACTGGTCGCCTACTGCAACGCGATGTCCTCGGCGCGGCTGGCGGCCCGCCACCCCGAGTCGGGCGGCGCCTACATCTACGGCCGCGAGCGCCTGGGCGACATGTGGGGCTTCCTGGCCGGGTGGTCGTTCGTCGTGGGCAAGCTCGCCTCCTGCGCGGCCATGGCGCTCACCTTCGCCGCCTACGTGCTGCCCGGGTGGGAGAGACCGGTGGCGGCCGCCGCGGTGGTGCTGACGGCCGCCCTGGGCCACCGGGGGGTGCGCCGCTCCACGCTCGTGGTCAAGGTCCTGCTGTCGGTGGTGCTGGCGGTGCTGGCCGGCGTGGTGGTCGCCATGCTGATGAGCGGGCGGCTGGCCGCCGTCGCCGAGGTCGACGGGCTGGGCCCCTGGCCCGGCTCCTTCGGGGTGCTGGGCGCGGCCGGGATGATCTTCTTCGCGTTCGCCGGGTACGCCCGGGTGGCGACCCTGGGCGGGGAGGTCCGCGACCCGGCGACCACCATTCCGCGCGCCGTCACCCTGTCCCTGGGCGGGGTGCTGCTGATCTACCTGGTGGTGGGTACCGGGACGCTGATCGTGCTGGGCCGGGAGCGGCTCATCAACTCCTCGGCGCCGCTGGCGGACGTGGTGCGGGTGGCCGGGCTGGAGTGGGCGGTCCCGGCGGTGGCGGTCGGCGCCGCGGTGGCCTGCCTGAGCGCCCTGATCACCCTGCTGATGGGGGTCACGCGGACCACGGCGGCGATGGCCGCCGACGGCCACCTGCCCCGGGTGCTGGCCACGCGCCGCGGCCGCCACGGGGTGCCGGTGTACGCCGAGGCGCTGATCGCCGCGATCGTGGTGGGCCTGGTGCTGTTCACCGACCTGACGGGGGCGATCTCCTTCTCCGCGTTCGGGGTGCTGGTGTACTACGCCATCACCAACGCCTCGGCGCTGCGGCTGGGCCCCGACGAGCCCCGCCCGCCGCTGCCGGTGCCGCTGGGCGGCCTGGTGGGCTGTGTGGTGCTGGCGTGCAGCCTGCCGCTGAACGCGGTCGCGGCCGGCGCCGCGGTGCTGGCCGCGGGCGCCGCCCTGTGGTGGGTGCGCGACCGGCTGGGCGCCCGCGCCGCGGGCTGACGCCGCCCCGCGTCAGCCGCGGACCAGGAACTCCAGGCCGCGCCGGGTCGTGGTGGACAGGCGCAGGTCCCCGAGCTGGTCGGGGGAGAACCAGGCGCAGTCGGCGGTGGAGCCGCTCTGCTCCAGGACCCGGGGCGGGACCGGGTGCGCCACGTGCACGTGGGAGAACACCCACACCGCGTACACCTCGTGCCCGGTGGGCGGGACGCGGTGGTGGCTGGTGACCGTGATGAGGCGGCCCACCACGCCGTCCTGGCCGGTCTCCTCGTGGACCTCGCGGCGCAGGGCCGAGCGCACGTCCTCCCCCGCGTCGACGCCGCCGCCCGGCAGGTGCCAGGTGCCCGCGCCGGGGAAGCCGTCGGCGATGAGGCTGAGCAGGATGCGCCCGGCGGGGTCGGTGACGATCCCGTAGGAGGCCATGCGGCGCAGCCGCGGACGGTCGCCGGCCGGGTCGGGCTCCTCCGGGAGCAGCTCGGCCAGGCCCGGCTCCAGCCCCTGGGGCGGCAGGACCGCGGGCCATTCGCCGACCGCGTCGGGGGTGGCGAACACGACGCGGTCCACGTGCAGCGGCGAGGGGGACCGGCCCGGGGTGGAGGCGACCTCGGTGATCACGTCCAGGGCGACCAGCGGCGCGTCCTCGGGCAGGCCGCCCAGGGTCCGGGCCAGGGCGGCGGGGTCCTGGCCGAACAGCACCCGGGCGCCCAGCAGCCGGGGCCCGCCCGGTCCGCGGACGACCAGGTGCGCGGTGACGCGGCGGGGCAGTGCGGGGATCACAGCGTTCCCGCGGTGACCGCGGGCAGGCCGATGAGGCGCAGCAGCTCGTCCATGTTGTGGACGGTGGTGACGCCGTCGAAGCGGCGGCCGTGGTGGCGGTCGATCATGACCGGGTACATGCGCGAGGCGACGGCGCCCACGCCGTCGGACTGGATCTGGTCGCCCACGTGCCAGCAGGCGGCGGGGTCCACGCCCAGGCGCTGGGCGGCGAGGTGGAAGATGCGCGGGTCGGGCTTGCCGGCGCCCGCGCTGTCGGCGCAGACCACGGTGTGGAAGTAGGGGGTCAGCTCCAGGGCCTGCAGCTTGGCGTGCTGCAGGGCCTCGATCCCGTTGGTGAGGACGGCCAGCCGGTACCCGGCCGAGGCCAGGGCGCCCAGGGCGGGGATCGTGTCGGGGAAGACCTGCCAGGCCGAGCGGTGCACGTCGAGGTAGAGCCGGTACAGCTCGTCGCAGTGCTGGTCGGCGATGCCCGAGTGCCCGGCCTGGACCGCCAGGGCGCGCACCCGCTGGCGGCGCTGGTCCTCCAGGGACAGGTCGCCGCGCAGGTAGGCGCCGAAGGAGATCTCGGTCTGCACGTCCCACAGTGTCCGGGCGGCGCCGAAGTCCGGGTGGCCGAGCCGCTCCATGAGTGCGCGCAGTCCGGCCGAGGACGCGGCGACGTCGTCGATCAGGGTGTCGTCCAGATCGAAGCAGATGGCGGTCGGGGCAGCGGGTATGTTCGGCATCGTTCCTCAACTGGGTGAGCATGACAAAACATGCCAACGCTAACCCGTGCAGATGACGGAAAAGGGGTAAACCCCTCCGAAAGGGATGTGACCAGGGTCACATATAATGCCGTCACCGCACGTCACACGCCTGCGGAACCGCCTAGGGCAGGCGTTGGAACCATAGAAGCGACGTGATCGACGTGGCCAGCGCCAACAGGATCGCGACCAGCACGAACCGTGTGACGATCTCCTCATGCACCGTCTCGGTCCCCAGCGACGAGCCGATGTCCTCGTAGACGTCGTCCAGCTCGTGCCCGCTCTCGGCCTCGTAGAAGTGCCCCTCGGTGATCTGCGCCAGCTCCTGCAGCGCCTCCTTGTCGATGTCCGCCGGGACCTGGTAGCCGTCGATGTCGATCATCGCCGCCCCCGTCCCGAACGCGATCGTCGACACCGGCACGCCCTGGTCGCGGGCCACCGCCGACGCCTGGTCGATCTCCCGGCCGCTGGTGTTCTCCCCGTCCGACAGCAGCACGATCGCCGACGGCGGCGGGTCCTCCTGCGACTCCTCGTCGAACCCGCGGATCGCCTCCAGCGACGCGAAGACGCCCTCGCCGATCGCCGTACCCGGCCCCAGCTGCAGGTTCTCGATCGACCCGATCACCGCCTGGTGGTCCTGGGTGGGGGAGGACACCACCGTCGCCTGCGCCGAGAACGCCACCAGCCCCACGTTGAACCGGTCCGGCAGCGTCTCCACGAACCCCTGCGCCGACTCCTTGGCCGCCCGCAGCCGGTCCGGCTCGATGTCGGTGGCCGCCATCGACAGGGACACGTCCACCGCCACGATGATCGTCGCCCGCTCGCGCGGCTGCTCCACCGGCATCGCCGGGAGCGCCATCGACGTGATCAGCACTCCCAGGGTGACCGTGAACAGCGCCGCGGGCACGTGCCTGCGCGCGTCCGGCCGGTGCGGCGCCACCTGGTCCAGCAGGGACAGGTTGGTGAACCGCACCGTGTACTCGCGCCGCTGCATCTGGGCGAACACGTACGCCCCCACCAGCGGAACGAGCAGCAGCAGCCACCACAACCGCTCGGGTTCCAGGAAGGTCATCGCCCACTCCCCCGTCTCCAGGCCCGGCCCGCCCTCATCGCGGCACCCCCGGCGTGTGCCGGGACAACCGGTGCGCGGTCCGCCTCTGGTGGATCACGAACCGTGCAATGTCCAGTACCCAATCACGGTCGGTCCGCAGCACCAGATGGTCCACCCCGCAACGGCGCAGCGCCCGGCGCACCTCCTCGCGCTGGGCCCGCGCCGCTTCACGGTACCGCTCGCGCACCGCGCGGTTGATCCGCACATCGCGCACCCGGCCGGACACCGGGTCGCGCAGCGTCACATCGCCGACCTCGGGCAGGTCCAGCTCCCGGGGGTCGATCACCTCCACCACCAGCACCTGGTGCCGGGAGGACAGCCGCGACATCGGCCGCTCCCAGGGCACCTCGCCGCCGAACGCCGGGGTGTCCAGGAAGTCGGAGATCACCACCCGCAGCCCGCGGCGGCGCCGGGTCCGCGCCAGGTCGTCGACCGCCCCGGCCAGCCCGGGCCCGTGCGCCTCCCGCGCGGTGTCCCCGGTGGGGGCCGCCGCCACCGTCGCCAGCAGCGACAGCAGCGCCTCGTTGCCCGAGCGGGCGGGCCAGCGCCGGATCACCCCGCGGTGCAGGAAGTGCGCCCCGAACCGGTCGGCCACCCGCTGGGTCAGCAGGGTGACGGCGACCATCGCGCCCACCGCCACCTCGCGCTTGACGTGCCGGTCGGTGCCGAAGTCCATGCTCGCCGACAGGTCCAGCAGGGTCCAGCTCTCCAGCTCCCGGTCGGCGACCAGGTCCCGCACGTGCGGGGTGTCGGTGCGGGCGGTCACCGCCCAGTCCATGTGCCGCACGTCGTCCTCGCCCGGCTGGTACAGCCGGGCCTCGGCGGCCTCCGACCCCGGCCCCAGGCGCAGGCCCAGGTGCTCACCGTGCAGCAGGCCCTCCAGCCGGTGCATGATGCGCAGGTCCAGCCGGCGCAGCGCCGAGCGCAGCCGGGGGTCGTTCCCCAGGGAGGTCACGGGGCCTCACCCGCGCGCGGCGAACGAGGCGGTCTCACCGCTGGGCGGCTCGTCCCAGATCACCCGGGGCGCGGGCACCGTCGCCAGGATGCGGTCCACCACCTGGACGGCGGTCACCCCGTCGGCCAGCGCGTCGAAGCTGAGCACCAGGCGGTGCGCGATGACGTCGCGGGCCAGCACCCGCACGTCGTCGGGGAGCACGTAGTCGCGCCCGCGCAGCAGCGCCAGGGCGCGGGCCGCCGCCACCAGGCCCAGGGTGGCGCGCGGGCTGGCGCCGACCTCCAGGACCCCGCGCAGGTCCGGCATCTGGTGCGCCTCGGGCTCGCGGGTGGCCATCACCAGCCGCACCACGTAGTCGGCGATGAGCTGGTGGACGTGCACCTTCTCGGCGTCGGCCTGCAGCTCGCCCAGGGTGACCGGGTCCAGGACCTGGTGGGCGGTGGGCGGCTCGGTGGACATCCGGCGCAGGATCTCCATCTCCTCGTGCGCCCGGGGGTGGCCCACGTCGACCTTCATCAGGAACCGGTCGCGCTGGGCCTCGGGCAGCGGGTACACGCCCTCGGACTCCACCGGGTTCTGTGTGGCGATGACGATGAACGGGGAAGGGAGGGGGTAGGTGGTCCCGCCCAGGGAGACCTGCCGCTCGGCCATGACCTCGAGCAGGGCCGACTGCACCTTGGCGGGGGCGCGGTTGATCTCGTCGGCCAGGACGAAGTTGGCGAACACCGGGCCCAGCTCCACGTCGAACTTCTCGGTGGAGGGGTGGTAGATGCGCGTGCCGACGATGTCGGAGGGCACCAGGTCCGGGGTGAACTGGATACGGGCGAAGGAGCCGCCGGTCACCTTGGCCAGCGTGGACACCGCCAGGGTCTTGGCGATGCCCGGCACCCCCTCGATGAGGCAGTGGCCCTTGGCGACCAGTGCGATGAGGGAGCGCTCCACCATGCGTTCCTGTCCCACGATGACCGTGGACACCTCGTGCAGCGCCGCGCGCAGCAGCCGGGTGGGCTCGCCCGGGGCGCCGTCGGACCCCGAGGGGGAGGCGCCGTTGCCGGGTGAGGTCTGTGCCATGTTCCGCCTTCCAGGCCCGGCGCCGGGCGCCGGATAGGTTGTGGATCACTCACCTGTGGGCGAGACTACCCGCTCCGGGCGCCTCGTTCCGGTGCACAACGCGCCCAAGGGGACGCAGTGGACGCGGGGAGAGCGGAGTGGAAAGGGGGTGGGGGCGTGACGGCTCCCCTGATGGGACTGAACGCGGGAGACCCGCGCCAGTTGGGCGCCTACCGGCTGCAGGGCCGGGTGGGCGAGTCCGCGCTGGGCGTGGTGTACCTGGGGCGCGACCGCGAGGGAGCGGCGGTGGAGGTGGCCGTGCTGAACCCGGGCGCGGTGGCCGACCCGCAGGCCCGGGAGCGGTTCGCTGAGGCGGTGCGGGCCGAGTCGGGTGTGCTCTCGGCGCGCACCCAGGGCCGCTCGGTGCTGTGGGTGGCGGTCCCCGACGGGGAGGGGGGTGCCGCCCGTTTCCTGGAGCAGGCGGGCCGGCCCGGCCGCATCGCCGCCCGCGGTCCGGTGGTGATGCCGCACTGGGCGGGGTCACGGTCCGGGCCCGCGGTGCCGTGGGCGCCCTGGGCGGGCCGCCGTGACAGCGCGGTGGAGGAGGGGCGCGGCAACTGGTGGCTGATCGGCGGGCTGGGCGCGGTCCTGCTGCTGATCCTGGCGCTGGTGGTGGCGCTGTACTGGTTCCTGCTCCAGTTCCCGCCGCCGGAGATGCCGGCCCCGGGCCAGCCGGTGCCGGAGGAGGGCCCCTCGGGGGAGAGCGGCGAGGAGAGCGGGCCCAGCCCGGAGGAGGAGGGGGACGGCGACCCCTCGACGCCGACGGTCCCCACGCCGGGGGAGGGCGAGGAGGGCTGGGGCGAGAACCCGGAGGACAACCTCTGACGCACGCGGCGGCCCGGGCGCTCACCGGTACTTCGGTGGCGCCCGGGCCGCATTGTGTCGGCCGTCTGATTCCGCTCTGTGAATCTACGTCGTAAAGGCGGCGTAGCTTTACTGTAAAAGCACCCACGAAAAACAGAAGGAGTGCGGCTACGCCGCACACTCCTATCAAAACCCCTGGTCAGAGGACCGTCGGCGTGTCGCGGTCCAGGGGGTCGCCCGCCCGAACGCGCTCAGAGAGCCGTAGCGGGGCCGGGAGCGGCCGCCGCCGGTCGAGGGGAGGGTCGGCGAGGTCCTAGGCTGTTCGGCGTGGTGAAGGCGCTGAAAGAAGTGACAGGCACGCGGTACGTCCTACCGCTGCGCGAGGGCGGTTCGCTGCCCGGACTCGTCGAGGCCGACGACCTCGGCATGTACGTCGTGAAGTTCATCGGCGCGGGCCAGGGGCGCAAGACCCTGGTGGCCGAGGTGATCGCCGGTGAGCTGGGGCGCGCGCTGGGGCTTCCCGTTCCGGAGCTGGCCCTGGTGGACTTCGACGCGGTCATCGCGCGGGGCGAGCCCGACCAGGAGGTGCAGGAGCTGCTCAAGGCGAGCGGCGGCCTCAACCTGGGGATGGACTTCCTGCCGGGTTCGCTGGGGTTCGACCCGCTCGCCTTCGAGACGTCCCCCGGGTTCGCCGGCCGGGTGCTGTGGTTCGACGCGCTGACCGGCAACGTGGACCGGTCGTGGCGCAACCCGAACATGGTGGTGTGGCACGGGGAGCCGTACCTCATCGACCACGGTGCGACGCTGATCTTCCACCACTCGTGGGCCAACGCGGACCGTTTCGTCGGCCGTGCCTACGACGCCTCCGACCATGTCCTGCTGCCGTCGTCGCCGGATCTGGCGGCCGCCGACGCGGCGTTCGCGCCGTTGGTGACCGAGGGGCTGCTGCGGGACGTGGTGGGGCTGGTGCCCGATGTGTGGCTGGAGGGCGAACCGGGGTTCGCGTCCCCGGAGGAGGTCCGGGAGGCGTACGTGCGCCATCTGGCGGCCCGGGTGGCGGACCGTTCGTGGCTGCCGGAGGTGGGGCGGTGAGCGTGCGCAGGTACAGCGATGCGGTGACGACGGGCCGGGTCGGCGAGGAGCGCGACCGGGCGGTGTTCGAGTACGCGCTGCTGCGGGTGGTCCCGCGGGTGGAGCGCGGTGAGTGCGTGAACGCCGGGGTGATCGTGTACTGCCAGGAGCGGGCGTTCCTGGCGGCCCGTGCGGAGGTGGACGAGGCCCGGCTGCTGGCGTTGGATCCGGGGGTGGACGTGGCCGGGGTGCGGCGTGCGCTGGAGGCCGTGGAGGCGCTGTGCCGTGGTGGTGCGGTGGCGGGTGCGGCGGGCAGGGAGCGGCCGGGGCAGCGGTTCCGGTGGTTGACGGCGCCGCGGAGCACGATCGTGCAGCCGGGGCCGATCCACGGGGGGTTGACGGAGGATCCGGCGGTCGAGGTGGAGCGGTTGCTGGACCGGCTCGTAAGGTAGCGGGTCGTGGCGTAAGGGATGTCACAGGGGATTCGGGGTTATTCGAGGAGACTTTGAGCGGGTCCCGGTGTTGGGATGGAGTGGCCCCTTTCGGTCGCGCTCCCACGCGCCGGGGCCCTTTTCGCTTTGTGTACTTCTCTTCCTCGATCGCGTCGAGATCTTTTGGAGTGGCCTGTGCAGTCCCCGAACTCCCCTGACACGGTGCCCGGGCCGGTGGCGGCCGAGGGTGCGCCGCCGGTTCGTGCGCGCCGGTCGGTGGTGTTGCTGGTCCTGGTGCTGGGTGTGCTGGCGGCGGTGGGTCCGTTGGCGACGGATATGTATCTGCCGGCGTTTCCGCAGATCGCGGAGGATCTGGGGGCGTCCGAGGCGCAGATCCAGTTGACGTTGACCTCGATCATGTTGGGGTTGGCGGTCGGTCAGTTGGTGATCGGGCCGATGAGCGATGCCTGGGGGCGGCGGGTTCCGCTGCTGGTGGGCGGTGCGGTGTTCACGGTGACGTCGGTGCTGTGCGTGTTCGTGCCGGATGTGACGTTGTTCGTGGTGTTGCGGTTCGTGCAGGGTGTGGCCGGTGCGGCGGGTGCGGTGATCTCGCGGGCGGTGGTGCGTGACCTGTTCAAGGGCGATGACGCGGTGCGGTTCTTCTCGCGGTTGGCGCTGGTGATGATGCTGGCTCCGTTGTTGGCGCCGTTGGCGGGTGCGCAGTTGTTGCTGGTGGGGCCGTGGCAGTTGAGTTTCTGGGTGCTGGCGGCGATGTCGGCGGTGAGCTTCGTGCTGGTGCTGTTGTGGTTGCCGGAGTCGTTGCCGGTGGCGGAGCGGCGTGCGCAGGGTCCGCGGGTGCTGGGTGCGACGGTGGCGGGTCTGGTGCGTCAGGCGCGGTTCGTGGGGCCGGTGCTGACGTTGGGTCTGGGTTTCGGGATGTTGTTCACGTATGTGTCGGCGTTCTCGTTCGTGGCGCAGCAGGAGCTGGGGGTGTCGGCGCAGACGTATGCGTGGTTGTTCGCGGTGAACTCGTTGGGGATGTTGGCGGGGACGCAGGTGAACGGGTTCTTGGTGGGTCGGATGGAGACGTTGCGGCGTTTGGGTCTGGGCCTGGTGGTGGGTCTGGCTGCGGTGTCGGGTCTGCTGGTGGCGGCGGTGTCGGGGGTGGCGTCGTTGTGGCTGGTGGTGGCGTTGTTGGCGTTGATGATGTTCAGTACGGGTTTCATCATGCCCAATGCGACGGTGACGGCGTTGGACGGTCAGCCGGCGGCGGTGGCGGGTACGGCGTCGGCGTTGATGGGTGCGTTGCAGTTCGCGCTGGGTGGTGGTGTGGCGGCGTTGGCGGGGTTGACCCCGTCGGGTGAGGCGTCGTTGGTGAGTATGTCGGTGGTGATGGTGGGGGCTGCGGCGTTGGCGGGTGTGTCGTTCTTGTGGACGGTGCGTTCGGCGGTGCGTGCCCGGGTGTGATCGGTTCGGGTGTTGGGCCCCATGACCCTGTGCGGGGGTCATGGGGCCTTGTGTTTTGTGGGTCTCTCCATGTTGCCGTGGGTGGGGGAGGTTGGGCATTGTAGGGGAACTATTTCCCCCTTGGTGCGGGATGTCTGTCCTGTGCGGGCCGGTGGGGTCCGTGCTCTTCGACGCTGTTTGAGGATGAGTGGTCTGTGGTCATGGGCGAGACGGGTGTCGGCTCCGGTGGGTGGGCCCGGCGGGTGGCCGGGTTGAGCGACCTGGTCTACGAGATGGCGACCGATGATGCGCACGCGGAGTTGTTCTCGGTGCCGGAGGAGGGGCGTCGGGGCGGTCGTCGGTGGGGGTCGGTGAGCGCGGGGGCGTTCGCGACGGATGTGACGGGGTTGGCCAAGGGGTTGGTGGCCGCTGGTGTGGGTGAGGGCGACCGGGTTTTGGTGGTGTGCGCCGATCATCTGGATTGGGTGAGGTTGGCGTTCGCGGTGTGGTCGGTGCGGGCGGTGTTGGTGCCGTTGCCGGTGTCGGCGGGTCCGGAGCGGGTGGCGCATGCGGTGCGTCAGACGCGTCCTGCGGCTGCTGTGGTGGAGGGTGAGGGGTCGCTGCGGGTGGTGGCGGCGTTGCAGCGGGAGTTGCCGGATCTGGGGCGTGTGTGGCGGTTCGAGCCGGGGTTGGCGGAGATCGTGTCGCTGGGTGCGTACATGGATGCTTCGTCGGTGCGGTTCCGTCGGGATGCGACGGCTCCGGAGGATGTGGCGGTGGTGCTGTATCCGGTGAGTACGGTGTCGCGGTGGATGCGTGGGGTGGCGTTGTCGCACGGTGCTCTGGTGTCGGCGGCGGCGGATGTGGTGGATCGGGTGGGTCCGCGGGTGGCGGAGTTGGGGCCGGGGAAGGCGACGGCTCTGTCGGATGCCGCGTTGTCGCAGGTGCAGGGGTTGGCGACGGTGTTGGCGTGTGTGGTGGGTCGGGTGCGGTTGGGGTTGGGGGGTGGTGGCCGGTTCCTGGATCGGGTGCGGGAGTTCGGGCCGTCGGTGGTGGTGTGCGGTGCGGGGGTGTTGGAGGAGGTCTTCGAGGGGGAGCGGGGGAGCGCCCGGTCGACGGGGTGGGATTCGTTGGGGACGTTCAATTCGGCGGTGGACGCGGCGGTGCAGTTCGATCGTTCGCCGAAGAAGGGGGCGTGGCAGCGGTTGTCGCGGTCGATGTACGACTGGCAGTTCGCGAAGGTGCGGGAGGTGTTGGGGGACCGGGCGCATCTGGTGGTGTGCTGGGGTGGTGGGTTGTCGGACCGGTTGGACTCCTTCTACGGGGGTGTGGGGGTGCCGGTGGTGCAGGTGTTCGGTACGGCGGAGACGGCGGGGGCGTTCGCGGCCAATGCGGTGGGGGCGCGGGTGCCGGGTTCTGTGGGGCGTGCGTTGGAGGGGCGCGAGGTGTGGGTGTCGCGTGAGGGTGAGGCCCATGTGCGCGGTGGTGCGGTGTTCGCGGGGTATTGGGGTGATGAGGGCGGGACGCGGTCGGCGTTTCGTGAGGGGTGGTTGGCGACGGGGTTCGCGGGGTCGGTGGACGGTGACGGGTTCGTGTGGGTGAGGGGCCGGTTGCGGGGGCAGGCGGCGGTGGAGGAGGTGCCGGGCCGGTTCGTGGCGGGGTCGCGTGCTGTGGCGGGTGCGGAGCCGGTTGTGGAGGGGCCGGTGGTGGAGCCTGTGGTGGAGGCGGAGCCGGAGGTGGTGGAGCGTCCGGTGCCGGAGCCGGATGCGACGGTGGCTTTGCCGGTGGTGGAGGCGGAGCCGGCGGTGGTGTCGGATGCTGAGTTGGTGGCGGGGTTCGAGGCGCGGTTGCGGTCGCATCCGTTGATCAGCCAGGTGTTGGTGATCGTGGAGGGTCGGCCGTTCGCGAGTGCGTTGATCACGTTGGTGCGGGATCAGTTGGAGTATTGGCGGTTGGTGAACGGTCGGCCGTTGTCGATGGCGCCGGAGGAGATCGCGGGGGATCGGGATCTGCTGCGGGAGGTGCAGGGGTTGGTGTACGAGGCCAATCGGAGTGTGCCGCGGCATTTGGCGGTGCGGTCGTTCCATGTGTTGGCGGAGGAGTTCACGGTGCAGTCGGGGTTGGTGCATCCGTCGGGCGGGTTGCGGCGTGAGGCTGTGCTGCGGGCGTTCTCGGAGGAGATCGACGGGTTGTACCGGGTGCGTCGGGAGCAGTAGGCGGGGGTGCGGCGGGCCCCGGGGCGTTGTGCTCCGGGGCCTTTTGGTGTGTTCATTGGCCGTTGAGGTAGGCGAGGACGGCGAGGACGCGGCGGCTGTCGTCGGAGGAGGGGGGGAGGTCGAGTTTGGTGAAGATGTTGTTGATGTGTTTGCTGACGGCTTTTTCGGTGATGTAGAGGCGTCCGGCGATGGCGGAGTTGGAGCGGCCTTCGGCCATTTCGGAGAGGACTTCGCGTTCGCGGGGGGTGAGTTGGCCGAGGGGGCCTTGGCTGTCTTGGCGGGCGAGGAGTTGGGAGATGACGGCGGGGTCCATGGCGGTGCCGCCGGCGGCGACGCGGCGGACGGCTTCGATGAATTGGCCGATGTCGAAGACGCGGTCTTTGAGGAGGTAGCCGACGCCTCCGGTGTCGTCGGAGAGGAGTTCGCGGGCGTAGAGCTGTTCGACGTGCTGGGAGAGGACGAGGATGGGCAGGCCGGGGATCTGGGCGCGGGCGGAGATGGCGGCTTGGAGGCCTTCGTCGGTGAAGGTGGGGGGGAGTCGGACGTCGACGACGGCGACGTCGGGGTGGTGGTGGGTGAGGGCTTTGTGGAGGTCGGGGCCGTTGTCGACGGCGGCGACGACGGTGAAGTCGTGGGCTTGGAGGAGTTTGATCAGTCCTTCTCGGAGGAGGGCGAGGTCTTCGGCGATGACAACGCGCATGGGATCTCCAGGGTGACGATGGTGGGGCCGCCTGTGGGGCTGGTGATGTTCATGGTGCCATCGAAGGCGTCGATGCGGCGTCGGATGCCGGCGAGGCCGCTGCCGGGGGCGGCGTCGGCGCCGCCGTGGCCGTTGTCGGTGACGGTGATGACGAGGCGGTCGTCTCCGTGGTTGATGTGGACCCATGCGTGGGTGGCGTCGGCGTGTTTGGCGGTGTTGGTGAGGAGTTCGGCGATGGCGAAGTAGGCGGCGGATTCGACGGGGTCGGCGGGGCGGCCGGGGAGGGTGACGGTGACGGTGATGGGGAGGTGGTGGGTGAGGGCGAGGGCGTGGACGGCGCCGTGGAGTCCGCGTTCGACGAGGACGGGTGGGTGGATGCCGCGGACGAGGTCGCGGAGTTCGATGAGGGCGGTGCGGGTGGTCTCGCGGGCTTCGGCGAGCATGGCGCGGGCGGTGGCGGGGTCGTGTTCGACGATTTGTTCGGCCATGCCGAGGTTCATGCCGAGGGCGACGAGGCGGGCTTGGGCGCCGTCGTGGAGGTCGCGTTCGATGCGGCGGATTTCGGCGGCCTGGGTGTCGATGGTGTTGGCGCGGCTGGTGGCGAGGTGGGCGACGCGGGCGGTGAGGCGGGCTTTTTCGGAGGGTTGGAGGAGGAGGCGGTTGAAGGCGGTGTAGAGGCGGAGGGCGGGGGTGGCGAGGGTGGTGCCGAGGGCGATGAGGAGGGTGGCGGGGATGAGGAAGAGGAGGCGTTCGGTGGTGTCGGTGGGGGTGTAGCCGTAGATGTCGGGGCCGCCGGTGAGGCCGAGGGCGTGGAGGGTTTGGTAGGTGCCGTGGCCGATGAGGGTGAGGGGGAGGGCGATGAGGAGGATGTTGACGGTTCCGGTGATGAGCCAGAGGAGGTCTTTCCAGGTGGCGGGGTCGGTGATGATGACGCTGGCGCGGCGGTTGATGCCGGTGGGGGGTATGGGGCGGTAGCCGGAGTGGACGGGGCGGTGGTGGTCGAGGTGGGTGAGGGTGCGGCGTTGGCTGTCGGCGAGGGTGCGGAGGAGGTGGCCGGTGAGGATGACGAAGGGGAGGCCGATCCAGATGAGGGAGAGGACGGCGGAGGCGATGACGAGGGGGAGTAGGAGGAGGGCGGCGATGTTCTGGGAGAGGAGGAGGAAGAGGTAGGCCAGGGTGGTGAGGGGGCCTGCGCGGTGGTGGTGTGCGGTGGCCATGGTGGGTGCGGGTCCTCTTCCTTCGGGGTGTGGTGGTTTCCATTGTGGCGTGTCGGGTGTGGGGTGGTCGGTGGTGGTGGCTCCCCTGGTGGTGGGTGTGCGGGGGTGTCGGGTGCGGGGTGGTTGGGTGGGGTGTGGGTGGGTTGTGGGCTGGGCGGGTGTGGGTTTTTGGCGCAACTCGCCGCTGACGATTTCCCGTGTGTTGGCATGACCTGTGATGATCGGGGTGTGTGGCGTGAACTGATTCTGGAGTTGTATCCGGAGGCCGATCTTCGTGATCCGGCCGATGAGGCGGCGTTGGCCGAGGTCGAGAAGCGTTTGATGCTGCCGTTGCCGTTCGAGTTGGCGTCGTTGCTGCGGGAGACCGACGGTGTGGTCAACGAGTACGGGGATGCGGTGGTGTGGAGTGCGCAGCGGTTGGTGGAGGACAATCTGGCGATGCGGGGTGAGCCGGATTACTTGGAGTTGTACGCGCCGTTCGACGAGATGATCTTCTTCGGGGATTCGGACATGGGGCCGCAGTTCGCGTATGTGCACACGGACTACGGTCCGGGTGTGGTGGTGTGGGACCATGAGACGGATCGGCGCCGGTTGGTGGTGGTGTCGTTGCGTGATTATCTGGCGCGGTGCCTGTTGCAGGGCAATGCGTGGTTCCGTTGACGGTGTGTGGTCGTCTACCTGGTGTTCCGTGCTATTTTGCGGGGTGGTGCGGCGGTGTGCGCCGCCGGTGATCGCGTTGTGAGAGTGGGACCCCTATGCCGGATGAGTCGCAGGTGGCGGCCGTTGTTCAGGGCCGTGAGGTGGACGGCTTCCCGGAGTTGGCGCCGGAGGCGGCGCGGGGTTCGGTGCGGCGGATCACGGTGACGGGTGAGGATGTGCTGCACCGTCGTTGCCGGGATGTGCCGGGGGAGATGTTGGGCGGCGGGGAGCTGCGCCGGTTGATCGATGACATGTTCGTGACGATGTACGCGGCCGAGGGTGTGGGGTTGGCGGCGAACCAGGTGGGTGTGGACCTGCGGGTGTTCGTGTACGACTGCCCTGATGATGAGGGTGTGCGTCATGTGGGGCATGTGGTGAATCCGGTGTTGGACGAGCGTTCGGCCGAGGATGCCCTGGTGGTGGAGAGCGAGGGGTGTCTGTCGGTGCCGGGTCCGCATGCGGAGCTGGGGCGTGTGGAGCGTGCGACGGTGCGCGGGGTGGACCGGGATGGGGAGCCGGTGGTGGTGAGCGGGAGCGGGTATTTCGCCCGGTGCCTGCAGCATGAGACCGATCACACGTTGGGTCGGTTGTACATCGACCGGTTGTCGGCGCGGGAGCGCAAGCGGGTGTTGAAGAAGATGAACGAGATGGCCAACGATGTGTTCGCGCGTCGTGAGGAGCGGGCGGCCGAGCTGGAGCGCGAGTTCGCCGGCTAGCCCGTGGGGGTGTGGTGTGGGGCGGGGGCCTGGGGCTCCCGCCCCTTTTTTGTGTGTCGGCCGGGGCGGACTTCGTTGTCTTCGGGGCGGCGGTGGTCGTGTAGGGGGCGGGCGCCGAGGGTGGGGAGGCGGTGGATCCCGGTGTCGTGGGCGGGGTGGGGTCTGGGGGTCGGGGTGGAGGCGGTTCTCGGCGGTTTCGGGGACGTGAGGGTGGGGGTGGTGCCGTGGTCGCCTCGGGGGGCAGGGCGGCGGACCGGAAGCGGGCTTGGGCGAGGGTGGGGGCGCGGATGCGCACGGCGGAGCCTGGCGGGTTCGTTCGTTCGGTTCGGTGGTGGCGGGTGGGGTGGCCCGGATGGGGGTGCCTTTAGCGGGTTTTCGGTGCCATTCGGGGGCCTTTCGGGGTTCCATTGGGGGTGGTGGCGCCGTAGGTGGCCCCTTTCGGGGGGTGTGTGGCCTTTTTGTTATCGGGTGGGGCGGTAGATTGCCCGGCATGAACGACGGGGAACAGAAAGTGATCGTGTACACCGACGGGGCGTGCAGCGGGAACCCCGGCCCCGGCGGGTGGGGGGTGTGGCTGCGCTACGGCGGGCACGAGAAGGAGCTCTACGGCGGTGAGGAGCAGACCACCAACAACCGGATGGAGCTGATGGCGGCGATCCGGGGTCTGGAGAGCCTGACCAAGCCGGTGCCGGTGGTGGTGTACACCGATTCGTCGTACGTGCGCAACGGGATCACGTCGTGGGTGGCGGGGTGGAAGCGGCGCGGGTGGCGTACGGCGGACAACAAGCCGGTCAAGAACGTGGACCTGTGGCGGCGGCTGGAGGAGGCCGCGGCGGGTCACGAGGTGGAGTGGCGGTGGGTGCGCGGCCACAGCGGCGACGAGGGCAATGAGCGGGCCGACGAGCTGGCCCGGCGCGGCCGTGACGAGGCGGCGGCCCTGCGCTGAGGCGGCGGGTGCATGGTGAAGGGGGGCGTCCCGGGTGGGGCGCCCCCCTTCGTTGTGGGGTGGGTTCAGGCGGTGCGGTCGTGGGTGTGGTCGGTGTCGGCGGGGTCGTCGGCGATGAGCAGGCGGCGGGGGCCGGAGCCGTCGGCGGCGAGTTCGTCGTCGGGGTTGACCAGGACGCAGGAGTCCAGGGAGAGGCAGCCGCAGCCGATGCAGCCGGTGAGGTCGTCGCGCAGGCGGACGAGTTGGGCGATGCGGGCGTCGAGTTCGTCGCGCCACTGTTCGGAGACGCGGGCCCAGTCGGCGCGGGTGGGGGTGCGGTTGTCGGGGAGGCGGTCCAGGGCCTGGCGGATGCGGGCCAGGGGGATGCCGACGCGTTGGGAGACGCGGATGAAGGAGACGCGGCGCAGGGTGTCGCGGCGGTAGCGGCGTTGGTTGCCGGCGGTGCGGCGGCTGTGGATGAGTCCCTGGCGTTCGTAGAAGTGCAGGGCGGAGACGGCCACGCCGGAGCGTTGGGAGACCTGCCCCACGGTGAGTTCCTTGGTGATGGGCGGCACGGTTCTCAAGTGTAGGGGCGGTTGCGGTGGGTGCCGCGTAGGGCGTAGAGGCGGGCGTAGGCGCCGCCGCGGACGAGGAGTTGGTGGTGGGTGCCGGTTTCGGTGACGCGGCCGCGGTGGAGGAGGAGGATGCGGTCGGCGGTGCGGGTGTGGGTGGGGCGGTCGGTGAGTTGGAGCAGGCCGGTGGTGGGGGTGGGGGTGAGGTGTTCGCCGGGGGCGGGGTGGGTGAGGACGAGGAGGTGGTGGTGGGTGAGGTCGGCGTAGTGGGTGCGGGCGGTGTGGAGGCGGTGGGTGAGGTCGGTGGGCAGGTCGGACAGGGGTGTGGTGGGGGTGGTGGGCAGGTGGGCGTGGGTGAGGGCGGTGTGCAGGTGGGGGTCGTGGGGGTCGGGGTCGGGGTGTCCGGTGATGGTGTGGGCGAGGGTGGTGTGGGGGGTGCTGGTGTGGATGTGGGGGGTGGTGTGGGTGGTGATGCGGCCGTGGGTGGGGGTGGTGTGGCCGGTGAGGAGGTCGGTGAGGGTGGTGGTGTGGTCGGTGGGCAGGCCGATGAGGGCGACGTGTTCGCCGGGGTGGACGGTGAGGTCCAGGTGGGAGAGCAGGGTGGTGTGGGACACGTCGTGGAACTCGACGAGGGGGCGGGCGCGGGGTGCGGTGGTGGCGGGGCTGCGGTGCAGCCGGTCGCGGTCGGTGAGCCTCACGGGTGTCCGTTCGTGGTGGTGGGGTGTCATGGGGCTGTGATCGTCGGGGGCGTGTGAGAGTTCTCGTTATCTGTTCGTGTCTTTCCTCTCGTGTGGGGGGTGTGCCCTGCCGGGGGGTGTCCTTTTTCGTGGGGTGTGTGACCTTGCCGCCCTGGGTGGGCGGTGGTGGGGTGGGGGCATGGGACACGAGGTCGTGATCGTCGTCTTCGACGGGGTGCAGAGCTTGGACGTGGCGGGGCCGTTGGAGGTGTTCGCGGGCGCCGGGCGGGCGCCGGGGGCGGATTACCGGGTGCGGGTGGGGTCGTTGGGCGGGGGCGCGGTGCGCACTTCCAGCGGGTTGGGGCTGGTGCCGTCGGTGGCGCTGGAGGAGGTGGGGCGGATCGACACCCTGGTGGTGGCCGGGGGCGACGGGGCGCGGGCCGGGGTGGATCCGGCGCTGGTGGAGTGGTTGGCGGGGGCGTGCGGGCGGGCGGGGCGGGTGGCGTCGGTGTGCACGGGGGCGTTCCTGTTGGCGGGGGCGGGGGTGTTGGAGGGGTTGCGGGCCACGACGCACTGGGCGCACTGTGCGGAGCTGGCGCGCCGGTTCCCGGGGGTGGAGGTGGATCCGGATCCGATCTTCGTGCGGCAGGGGCGGGTGGTGACGTCGGCGGGGGTGAGTGCGGGGGTGGACCTGTCGTTGGCTTTGGTGGAGGAGGACCTGGGGCGGCGGGTGGCGTTGGCGGTGGCGCGGCACCTGGTGGTGTTCCTGCGGCGTCCGGGTGGGCAGGCGCAGTTCTCGGCGCCGTTGGCGGCGCAGTGGGCGCAGCGTCCGGCGGTGCGGGAGGTGCAGCACTGGATCGTGGGGAATCCGGCGGCGGATCTGTCGGTGGAGGCGCTGGCGGGGCGGGTGGGGTTGTCGGTGCGCCAGTTCGCGCGGGTGTTCGCGCGGGAGGTGGGGTGTACGCCGGGCCGGTATGTGGAGCGGGTGCGGGTGGAGGCGGCGCGGCGGTGGTTGGAGGATTCGGAGCTGGGGGTGGAGGCGGTGGCGCGGCGCAGTGGTTTCGCGTCGGCGGAGGTGATGCGGCGGGTGTTCGTCAGGTCGCTGGGGTGTTCTCCGGCGGGGTATCGGAGCAGGTTCCACGGAGCGGAAGGTGTGTGAGTCGTGAGGTTGGCGGTTGTTCTGTTCGAGGGTGTGACGGCGTTGGACGCGATCGGCCCCTATGAGGTGTTGGGGTCGCTGCCGGGGGTGGAGACGGTGTTCGTGGGTGAGGAGCGGGGGCCGGTGCGGGCGTCGGCCGGTGGTGCGGGGCTGGTGGTGGATGCGGCGCTGGGTGAGGTGGACTCGGCGGATGTGGTGGTGGTGCCGGGTGGGCCGGGGCAGGCGCGGCAGATGGGCGGGGCGTTGGTGGAGTGGATCCGGGCGGTGGACGCGGGGAGCCGGTGGACGGCGTCGGTGTGCACGGGGTCGTTGATCCTGGCGGCTTCGGGGGTGTTGGCGGGGCGTCGGGCGGCCACGCACTGGTTGGCGGGGGATGAGTTGGAGCGCTTGGGTGTGGAGCACGCGGTGGGGGAGCGGGTGGTGTTCGACGGCAAGTACGTGACGGCGGCGGGGGTGAGTGC
Organism: Nocardiopsis sp. NPDC006139; assembly: GCF_040614155.1. Taxonomy (NCBI): domain Bacteria; kingdom Bacillati; phylum Actinomycetota; class Actinomycetes; order Streptosporangiales; family Nocardiopsidaceae; genus Nocardiopsis; species Nocardiopsis sp. NPDC006139. The sequence goes on along the minus strand of NZ_JBEXTT010000008.1, from coordinate 147,294 downwards.
GGGGATCGATATGGGGTTGGCGTTGGCGGGTGAGCTGATGGGGGAGTTCGGGGCGCAGATGGTGCAGTTGGCGTTGGAGTACGATCCGGCGCCGCCGTTCGATGCGGGGTCGCCGGGGAAGGCGCCGGCGGAGGTGGTGGGGTTGGCGCGGGAGAGCCGGCGGTTCCTGTTGTGGGAGGAGGAGCGGCCGGACTGGGCGTGAGGGGGGTCACGGTGCCGCCCCGGGGTGTCAGGGGTATGAGGGGGATACTCCTTTCCCCCGGGTGAGACGAGGTCGCCGTGGAGCACCAAGACGGGTCCGAGCGTGTGCGGTCGTGGTACCGGCGTTTCGCGGAGCACTACGAGGCCGGGGGCGCGCACTCCTATGCGGAGATCGCCCGGGCCCTGGCCGGGGACGATGAGCTGATGGGGCTGGTGCTGTCCCTGCCCGGGGACAACAAGCGCCAGCCCAACCTGCTGCTGGGGGCGGTGCGGTTCCTGGGCGGCCCCGTGCGGGAGTGGGCGGGGTTTCGGGCGTGGACGCTGGAGCACTGGGATCCGGTGCGCAAGGTGGTGCTGGAGCGGATGACCCAGACCAACGAGGTGCGGCGCTGCGCGGCCCTGCTGCCGGTCCTGGCGCGGTTGGAGGGGCCGCTGGGGCTGGTGGAGGTGGGGTCCTCGGCGGGGTTGTGCCTGTACCCGGACCGGTACGCCTACTCCTACGACGGCGGTGCGCCCGTGGGTGGGTCCCCGGTGGTGTTGGAGTGCTCCACCTCGGGCGGGGTGCCGGTTCCGGAGCGGGGGGTGGAGGTGGCCTGGCGGGCGGGGGTGGACCTCAACCCGCTGAACGCGGCCGATGCGGGGGACGTGCGGTGGCTGGAGTCCCTCATCTGGCCCGGGACCCATGAGGGGGAGCGGCGGGAGCGGTTGCGGGCCGCGGCGGGGGTGGTGGCCCAGGCCGGGCCGCCCCCGATCGTGGCGGGGGACCTGGTGGAGACCGTCGCCGACCTGGTGGGGCGGGTGCCCGAGGGGGTGACGCCGGTGGTGTTCCACAGCGCGGTGCTCACGTACCTGCCTTTGGCGGAGCGGGAGCGGTTCGCGGAGCTGGTGCGGGGGCTGCCCGGCCACTGGGTGTCCTATGAGGGGTGGCGGGTGCTGCCCTGGTTGGAGGGTGCGCGTCCGCCCGAGCCCACGCACATGACGATCGCGGTGGATGAGCGGGTGGTGGCCTGGGCGGGGGAGCACGGCCACCACCTCACCTGGGCGTCGGCGTGACCCGGCGGTGAGGGCGGCCGGCGGGCGGCCGGCGGGTCGCCGCGTGTTCCCCGTGTCCCGGCCTGCGGGGGCCGGGACACGGGAAGCGGTGCGGTCGGGAGGCCCCGCGCCACGCCCCTCTCGTGTCAGTGGGCGTCGACGAGGGCGATGAGCTCCTTGATGCGGTCGGCGGGCAGGAATGACGCCTCGAAGGAGTTGCGGGCCAGGGTGCGCAGCTGCTCTCGGGTGAGGTGCAGGTGTTCGGCCAGGGCCCGGTAGTTGTCGTCGACGTAGCCGCCGAAGTAGGCGGGGTCGTCGGAGTTGACGGTGACCAGCAGGCCGGCGTCCATGAGGGCGGGCAGGGGGTGGTCGGCCATGGTGTCCACGGCGCGCAGGCGCACGTTGGACATCGGGCACACGGTGAGGGGGGTGCGGGCGGCGGCCAGGCGGGCGACCAGGTCGGGGTCCTCCAGGCAGCGGATGCCGTGGTCGATGCGCTCCGCCCCCAGGTCCAGGGCCTGGCGGATGTAGTCGGGTGGGCCCTCCTCGCCGGCGTGGGCGACCAGGCGCAGCCCCAGGTCGCGTGCGGCGGCGAAGACGTGGGCGAAGTCGTTCGGGGGGTGGCCGACCTCGGCGGAGTCCAGGCCGACGCCGATGATGCGGTCCAGGTGGGGGCGGGCGGCGTTCAGGGTGTCCATGGCCTCGGCGGCGGGGCGGTCGCGCAGGAAGCACATGATCAGGTGGGTGCTGATGCCGTGGTCGGCTCGGGCGGTGTCCAGGGCGGCGGTGATGCCGCCGATGACGGTGTCCAGGGGGATGCCGCGGGCGGTGTGGGCCTGGGGGTCGAAGAAGATCTCGGCGTGGCGGACGCCCTGGGCGGCGGCGCGGGCGAGGTAGGCGCGGGTGAGGTCGGTGAAGTCGGCCTCGGTGCGCAGGACGTCGGTGAGGGCGTAGTACAGGTCCAGGAAGGACTGCAGGTCGGTGAACTCGTAGGCGGAGCGGAGCTCGTCGACGGTGGTGTAGGGCAGGGTGATGTTGTTGCGGCGGGCGAGGGTGAAGGCGAGTTCGGGTTCGAGGGTGCCTTCGATGTGCAGGTGGAGTTCGGCTTTGGGAAGTGGCATGCAGACCATGGTGGCGCACCGCTGATCGTGGTCTGTCCGTTTTGTGGTGTCGGGGTGGGCACAGCGGGGCGCCCGTGACCTGGCGGGTCGCGGGCGCCGGTGGGTGGGTCACTTCTTGGTGTCGTCGTGTCCGGGGTTCCAGTTCAGGGCGCTGGCGCGTTCCATGAACTCCTCGACGGTGATGTCGCCGCGGGCGAACCGGTCGGCGAGGGTGCGGCGGGCCTCGTACTCGGGCGGGGCGGGTCGGGGGCCGGCGGCCCAGGGGGGCGGGCCGCCGCCGCGGCGGCGGATGAGGACGAACGCGGCCAGTGCGGCGGCGGCGAGCAGCAGGCAGAACATGAGTGCTCCCAGGGGTGCGAAGGGCGGCGGTCCGTCCCCCCACGGGGGGTGGCCGGCCAGGTCGGTGATGGCGGCGGTTGCGGTGTTCATGGTTTCCACTGTGGGCGGGGCGGGTGGTCGCGGGCATCGCCCCTGGGGCGGCTTCGTGTGTACGTCGGTGGGCGTAGGCGGGGCTGCGCCGTGGGGGCGATGCGGGGTGGGGGCGGGGAGCCTAGGGTCGGTGGCATGAGGAGTGTGCGGACGGTCGCGGTCGATGCCGGGCTGGGTGTGGTGCTGGGTGCGGTGGCGGTGGTGGCGGTGCGCGCCCAGGTGGCGTTCGGGCACACGGCCGGTGGGGAGGGGCCGGGGCGGGGTGGGCCGCCGTGGGCGGGCGGGCCGGGCCCGGAGTGGGGCCAGGTGTCGCTGGGGTGGGGGGTGTGGGCCGGGGTGGCCCTGCTGGTGGTGGCGGTGGCGGTGCGGCGGGTGCGCCCTGCGGCGGCTCTGGTGGCGGCCGGTGCGGGGGCGGGTGCGGTTCTGGTGGGCGGCGGGGTGGTGAACCCGGTCGTGGTGGTGATGGGTGCCCTGGTGGTGTTCTCCGCCGCGATCCGGATGGAGCCGGTCCGGTTCCTGGGCTGGGCGCTGCCCTCTGTCCTGGGGGTGGGGGTGCTCTCCCGGGTGGGTGAGCCGTGGTGGGGTCTGGTGGACGGGTCGTTGTGGGCGGCGCTTGCGGTGGCGGTGGGGGTGGCGGCGCCCTGGGCGGGGGCGGGGGTGTTCGTGCGGGCGCGTCGGCAGGGGCGGGCGCGTGAGCGGGAGGCGGAGGTGGCCCGGCACCGGTACGAGGAGCGGTTGCGGATCGCCCGGGAGGTGCACGACCTGGTGGGGCACAGCCTGTCGGTGATCAGTATGCAGGCGGGGGTGGCGCTGCACGTGGTGGATCGGCGGCCGGAGCAGGCGGCGGTGGCGTTGGCGGCGATCCGGGACAGCAGCCGGTCGGCGTTGGAGGAGCTGCGGCGCACGTTGGCGGTGTTCCGCGGCGAGGAGGGTGCGGCGTTGGAGCCGGTGGCGGGGCTGGACCGGTTGGAGGGTGTGGTGGAGGAGATGGGTCGGGCGGGGTTGGCGGTGGAGGTGGAGCGGTCGGGGGATGCGGTGGTGCTGCCGGGGGCGGTGGACCACGCGTTGCTGCGGATCGCCCAGGAGGCGTTGACGAATGTGCTGCGCCATGCGGGGGCGGGTGCGGTGGCGCGGGTGGAGGTGGCCTTCGAGGCGGGGTGGGTGCGGCTTGTGGTGGCCGACACCGGTGCGGGGCCGGGTGCGGGGTGGGTGGAGGGTGCGGGGATCGCGGGGATGCGGGAGCGGGCCCGGGGTGTGGGCGGGGAGTTGGCGGCCGGGCCGGGGGATGGTGGCGGGTTCGTGGTGCGGGTGCGGGTTCCGGTGGAAGGGGTCGTGTGATGGCGGTGCGGGTGGTGGTGGCCGATGACCAGGCGCTGGTGCGGATGGGGTTGGGGGTGCTGATCGAGGCGGAGGAGGACCTGGAGCTGGTGGGTGAGGCCGCCGACGGGGCGCGGGCGGTGGAGGTGGTGCGGGCGGTGGTGCCCGATGTGGTGCTGATGGACGTGCGGATGCCGGTCATGGACGGGTTGGCGGCGTTGCGGGAGATCAGTGCCGATGAGGGGTTGGCGGGGGTGCGGGTGGTGGTGTTGACGACGTTCGAGCTGGACGAGTACGTGTTCGAGGCGTTGCGGGCGGGGGCGTCGGGGTTCGTGGTCAAGGACGCCGATCCGGGGGTGTTGTTGGAGGCGGTGCGGGTGGCGGCGCGGGGGGAGGCGTTGTTGTCGCCGTCGGTGACGCGGCGGGTGGTGGCGGCGTTCACGTCGTCGCGGCCGGCGGTGGGGCCGGTGGTGGATGTGGGGGTGTTGACGGAGCGGGAGCGGGAGGTGGTGGGGTTGGTGGGTGAGGGGCTCAGTAATGAGGAGATCGCGGGCCGGTTGGTGGTCTCCCCCGCCACGGCGCGTACGCATGTGTCGCGGGCGATGGTGAAGTTGGGGGCGCGGGACCGGGCGCAGCTGGTGGTGTTCGCGTTCCGGGCGGGGCTGGTGCGGTGAACGCCTCCCCCTTGGGGGTCAGGGGGTGAGGCGGGTGATGGCGGCGGCGCCGGCGGTGTGCAGGGCCGGGTCGGTGTGTCCGGCGCCTTCGATGATGTGCAGGGTGGCGGCGGGCCAGTGGCGGGCGAGGTGCCAGGCGGTGTCGGCGGGGCCGCTGATGTCGAGGCGGCCGTGGACGAGGGCGCCGGGCAGGTGGGCGATGCGGTGCATGTTGTGGAGGAGGTGGTGTTCGGGCAGGAAGGCGTGGGCGGCCCAGTAGTGGGTGACCAGGCGGGCGAAGCGGAGCTGGAAGTCCAGGGGGCGGGTGGACAGGAACGGGGTGAAGGCGTTGGTGGTGGCCATGTGGGTGTCCTCCCAGCGGCACCAGGCGCGGGCGGCGTCGGCGCGTACGGCGGGGTCGGGGTGGGCCAGGAGGCGGGCGTAGGCGGCGGGGAGGCGGTGGGGGTCGGCGTCGGGGCCGGCGGCGTCGCGGAAGGCCTCCCATTGTTCGGGGAAGACGCGGCCCATGGCGTGGGTGAGCCAGTGCACCTCGGTGGGTGAGGTGGTGGTGACGGCGATCAGGACCAGGGCGCGGACCCGGTCGGGGTGGGCTTGGGCGTAGGCCAGGCCCAGGGTGGTGCCCCAGGAGGTGCCGGTGACGAGCCAGGAGTCGATGCCGCGGGCGGTGCGCAGGGCTTCGATGTCGTCGATGAGGTGGGCGGTGGTGTTGGTGGCCAGGTCGGTGGTGGGGAGTCCGGCGTCGGGGGTGGAGCGGCCGGCGCCGCGTTGGTCGAAGAGGATGACGCGGTGGCGGGTGGTGTCGAAGAGGTGGACGAGGCCGGGGTGGGCGCTGGAGCCGGGGCCGCCGTGCAGGACGAGGCAGGGGGTGCCGTGGGGGGTGCCGTGTTCTTCCCAGTAGAGGGTGTTGTGGTCGGTGACGGGGAGGTGGCCGTGGGTGCGGGGGGCGGTCATGGGGGGCTCCCTCGGGGTGGGGGGCGGGGGTGGTGTTCGAGAGGAGTGGGGGCGGGCGCGGGGTGCGTGCCGGCGGGTGCCTCCCGGTGGGGGGCGGGGAGGGGTCGTGGTGGTGGAGCGGGTGCGGACGCTGGGTGAGGCGGTGCGGGTGCTGGTGGGGGCCGGTGAGGTGGATCCGGTGGTGGCCGAGCGGGTGCTGGTGGGGGTGTTGGCGGGGACTCCGGTGGGGGAGTTCGTGGACGCGCGGGGGTTGGCGCGGTTGGTGGTGCTGGTGGCGGGGGTGGAGGGGGCTTCGGAGGCGTTGGTGCAGGTCGCTGAGGTGGTGGGGGTGGTGGGGGTGTTGGATGCGGGGGCGCAGCGGGCGGTGCGGATCCGGTTGCGGCACCGTGCGGCGCGGGGTGCGTTGGGGTGAGCCCGCCCGGTGGTGCGGGTCGGCCCGCCGTCCGGGGTGGGGGGCGGGCCGCGGGTGGTGTCAGGCGGGGTCGGTGTCGAGTTTGCGGCGTTCTCTGCGGTTGGGGTGGCGGATGTGGACGCCGCCGAGGCCGCCGGTTCCGGTGAGGCGGATCAGGGGGGTGCCGGGGTGGCGGTCGGGGGTGGTCTTGTCCTTGAGGCCGCCGATGCCGGGGTCGATGCCTGCGGTGTCGGCGGCCCAGCCGTCGGGGATGACGATGGTGACGCCGGAGGTGTCGCCGTGGGCTTCCACGTGGATTTCGGGCAGGTGGCTCTGGACGCGGCTGAAGTCGAGGGTGGCGCCGCCCAGGCCGCCGTGGGCGGTGATGTGGGCGGGGGCCTGCCAGCGGTTGGGGCCGAGGGTGGCGCCGCTGATGCCGCCTTGGACGATCAGGGGCGGCCGCTGTTGTTCGGCGGCTTGTTGGAGGGCGGCCTGGGGTGCGGGCAGGTCGGCGGTGAGGGCGTTCAGGTCGGCGTGGGTTTTGGCGGTCAGGGCCCGTTCGAGGCGTTCGTCGAATTCGTCGGGGTCCAGGCGTCCTTCGGCGGCCGCGTCGCGTAGGCGTTCGACGACCGTGTCGCGGTCGTGGTGGGAGGCGCGCATCCGCCCTGCGGGGTCGGGGTGGGGGTGGTGGTCGTTCACGCCGGTAAGGGTATAGGGGGCGGCCGGTGCGGGCCCGGCGGGGTGTAGGGGCCCTGGTGGGGGGTGGGGGCGGGGGCGTGGGATCCTGGGCTCCTGCGATCGGAGGGGGTTCGTGTGGGTGAGAGCGGGTTCGTGGAGTTCTGGGGTGAGCACCGGTTGTGCATGCTGGCCTCGCCGCGTCCGGACGGGTCGATCCACCAGGTGCCGGTGGGGGCGACCTATGACGCCGACCTGGGTGTGGTGCGGGTGATCTGCGACGGGGCCAGTTTCAAGGCCCGCAACCTGGCCGCGCACCCGGGGGTGCGGGTGTCGGTGTCGCAGGTGCAGGGGCGGCGCTGGTGCACGGTGGAGGGTCCGGCGGTGGTGTCCGATGACCCCGAGCGGGTGGCCGAGGCGGTGCGCCGGTACGCGGACCGGTACCGGGAGCCGCGGCCCAACCCGGCCCGGGTGGTCATCGAGGTCACCGTGGAGAGGGTGTTGGGGAACGTGCGCCCGGACTAGGCGGGGCGGGCCAGGGTGATGACCTCCGGTGAGGCGGGGGTCAGGGGGGTGCGGTCCCAGGTGCCGTGGCGTTCGGCGACGGTGAGTCCGGCGGCGGCCAGCAGGGTGTCCAGGTGGTCGGTGGTCAGGAACCGCAGGGTGCTGACGGTGGACAGGATCTCGTGGCCGTCGGCGTCGGTGGTGGTGGAGGTGAACGTCACCAGCCCCTGGGGGGTGATGGGGCGGGCGTCGTGGGTGTCGGTGACGGTGCGGCCGTCGGGCAGGGTGCCGGTCCAGGGGTGGTCGGGGGTCCACCGCTCCCAGGCGCGGGCGGTGATGTTGCGGGTTTCGAAGGCGATGAGGCCGCCGGGGTTCAGGGCGGTGCGCATGGCGGTCAGGGCCTGGACGGTGGCGGTGTCGGTGAGCAGTTCCTGGAAGGCGTGGCCGGTCATGGTGACCAGGTCGAATCCGCCGTTCCAGGTGTGGGTGGCCAGGTCTCCGCGGGTCCAGTGGACGTCGCGGGTGTGGGAGCGGGCGATGTCGAGCATGGCGTCGGCGGGGTCGAGTCCGACCAGGTGGCCGGTGTGGCCGTGGGCGCGGGCGGTGCGCAGGAGCAGGCCGGTGCCGCAGCCCACGTCCAGGGCGGCGGGGGCGTCCATGACGAGGTCGAGGTAGAAGTCGTCGCAGGGCGCCCAGGGGTTGAAGGTGTCGTAGAGGGCGGCGACGGCGGGGTCGTCGTAGGGGTTGTGCATGGGCGGAGTATCCCGGGGCGGCGGGTGGGCGCGCACCGGGTTTTTTCGCCTGGGCTGCGTTGACGGTTCGTCGGTGGGCGAAGTGTGGTGGTGGGATGCTGGTGGTATGTCCTCTCATGCGTACGAGACGGCCGCGTTGGCGGCCCTGTTGGCGGATCCGACCCGGGCGGGGGTGTGCCTGGCGTTGGCGGACGGGCGGGCCTGGACGGCGTCCGAGCTGTGCCGGCACACGGGTGTGGGCGCTTCGACGATGAGCGCGCACCTGGGGCGGTTGGTCGGCGGCGGGGTGCTGGTGGAGCGCCGGCAGGGGCGGCACCGGTATGTGGCCTTGGCCGATGAGGGGATCGCGGCCCTGGTGGAGGCGTTGGCGGCGCGGGCGGCGCCCGCCGCGACGGTGGCGCCGACGCTGCGCGCCCACCGTGTGCGGGACGCGTTGGCGCGGGCGCGTACGTGTTACGACCATCTGGCGGGTGCGCTGGGGTGTGCGGTGGCCGAGGCGATGGTGGGGCGGGGGCTGCTCACGGCCGACCTGGGGGTGACCGGTCGGGGCCGGGAGTGGTTCGCGGAGCTGGGTGCGCCGCTGCCGGAGCGGGGGCGGCGGCCGTTGGCGCGGGCGTGCCTGGACTGGACCGAGCGGCGCCACCATGTGGCGGGGGCGGCCGGGGCGGTGCTGTGCGCGCACGCGTTCGCCGCGGGGTGGTGTGAGCGGGTGGGGTCCTCGCGGGCGGTGCGGGTGACGCGGGAGGGGCGGCGGGCGTGGGGTGAGGTGCTGGATGTTTCGGTGGGGGGCGAAGTGTCCGGCCTCTAGGGTCGCCGCATGACTTCTCGTGTTCCTGTCCTGGCCGTGGTGGCGGCCGGGGTGACCGTCGTCCTGTGGGCGTCGGCGTTCGTGTCCATCCGGGTGACCGGCGGGTTCTTCTCGCCGGGGGCGTTGGCCCTGGGGCGGTTGCTGGCCGGGGCGGTGGTGCTCGGTGTTCTGTTGGCGGTGACCCGGTCGGGGTGGCCGGTGCGGGCGGCGTGGCCGGGGATCGTGTGCTCGGGGCTGTTGTGGTTCGGCGTGTACATGGTGGCGTTGAACTGGGGTGAGCGGGAGGTCGACGCCGGGACCGCGGCGCTGCTGGTGAACGTCGGGCCGGTGCTGATCGCCCTGCTCGGTGTGGCGTGGCTGGGTGAGCGGTTGTCGGTGTGGCTGGTGGCGGGCGGTGCGGTGGCGTTCGCGGGGGCGGCGGTGGTGGGGGTGGCCACGGCCGGGCCCGGGCATGTGACGTGGACGGGTGTGGTGCTGTGCCTGGTGGCGGCGGTGACCTATGCGGTCGGGGTGGTGGCGCAGAAGCCGGCGTTGGCGTACGCGAGCCCGTTGCAGGTGTCGGGGTGGGGGTGCGTGGTGGGGGCTGTGGCGTGTCTGCCGTTCGCGCCGGTGCTGGTGGCCGAGGCCGCGGCGGCGCCGTGGTGGGCGGGTGCGAACGTGGTGTACCTGGGGGTGTTCCCGACGGCGGTGGCGTTCACGACGTGGGGGTACGCCCTGGCGCGTATGGACGCCTCCCGTCTGGGTGCGGTCACGTATCTGGTGCCGGTTCTGGTGGTGGTGTTGTCGTGGGTGCTGTTGGGGGAGGTGCCCACGGCGGGGGCCCTGGTGGGCGGGGTGCTGTGCCTGGTGGGGGTGGGGGTGTCGCGGCGGCGGCCGACGGTGGTCGCGGGGCCGGGCCCGGCGCCCCGGTGAGCGGGGGTCCGGGCCCGGTGGGTGTCAGCCCTGGTGCAGGACGCGCAGGCGGTCGGGGTGGTGGGGGTCGCGGTCCACGACCTGGACCGGTGCCCACTGCCACTGGTGCGGGCCGGTGCCGGCGGCGGGGGTGAAGCGGATGCGGCCGCGGGTGCCCTGGACGTCCAGGCGGGGCCAGGCGTGGGCGAGGGCGGTGCGGTCGGTGCCGTGTTCGCGTAGGGCGTGGGCCAGGACGGTGATGGTGTCGTGGCCTTCGTAGGCGACGAAGGAGGGTTCTCGGCCCAGGCGTCGGCGCAGGGTGGTGCGGACCTGTTCGGCGGCGGGGTCCAGGGTGGGGGGCAGGTAGCTCAGGAAGGGGATCTGTGCGCCGTCGGGGCCGAGCCGGTCGGTCCAGGTGGGCAGTTCGGGTTGGCCGGCGGGGGCGCCGATGAGCAGGCCGGTCAGGCGGGGGTCGCGGCGTAGGGCGGTGACGAGGGGGAGGGCGGGTTCGGGGACGCCGGTCAGGATCAGCAGGGCGGTGGCGCGGTGGTGGGCCAGGGCGTCGCAGACGGCTCGGGGGTGGTGGGGGTCGGCGTCCAGGGTGGTCAGGGTGGCACCGCGGGGGGTGAGGTGGTCGTGCAGGATGCGGGTGCCGGCCTGCCAGTAGGCGCTGGGTTGGGCGGTGACGGCGATGCGGTGGTGGCCTCGGGCCAGGAGGAAGTCGGCGTAGGTGCGCCAGCCGTGGGATTGGGCGGGGGCCAGGCGGGCGATCCAGGGTGAGGGGTGGTCGGTGAGGGTGTCCAGGACCGCGGAGGAGCACAGGAAGGGCAGGGCCCGGTGGTGGGCGCGGGCGGCGGCGGTGCGGGCGACGACGCTGTGGTACTCCCCTGCCAGGGCGCTGGCGCCCAGGTCGGCGAGTTCGTCGACGGCGGCCGCGGCGCGGTCGGGGTCGGCGGCGGTGTCGCGGACGAGGAGGCGCAGGGGGCGGCCGTGGATGCCGCCGGTGGCGTTGACGTGGTCGGCGGCGGCCTGGAGTCCGGTGAGGAGGTGGTGGCCGGCGTCGACCCAGCCGGGCGGGGTCAGGGGGGCCAGGGCGCCGATGAGCACCGGTGCGGTGGGGTCGTGGGGTGCGGCGGGTGTGTTCATCCGGGGGTGTCTTTCGTTGCCGGGGGCCGGGGTGGCCGTGTGCGGTCATTACACCGGTGGCCTTCGGGGGTGGACAACCGGTTATCGGATGGCATGATGTGCGCTTCCCCTTGTCGGTGGGCCGTTGCGGTGCCGGACCGGGGGGTGATGGCGGGCATCGCCGAGCGCGCCCTGGGGCGGGCCCTGGCGTCGGTCGGGTGCGGGGGCGGGTGGTAGGACGGGGGGATGGACGATCTGCGCCACTTGTGGAACACCGACACCGTCTGGTTGAACACCGCCCAGTACGGGGTGCTGCCCGCCACCACCCGGGCCGCGCTGGCCGAGTACCTCGACTCCTGTGCGGCGGGTACGGGTGATCCGGCCCGGTGGGGGCGCACCACCGGGGAGGCCCGCCGGCGCCTGGGCGCCCTGTTGGGTGTGCCCGGGGGTGACGTCGCGTTGGGTGCGGCCGCCTCGCAGCTGTTGGGCACGGTGGCGGCGTCCCTGCCGGGGTCGGCGCGGGTGGTGGTGCCCGAGGGGGAGTTCGCGTCGGTGCTGTTCCCGTTCCAGGCGCGGGGGGTGCGGGTGCGCTCGGTGCCCCTGGGCCGGTTGGCGGAGGCCGTCGGTGAGGGGTGTGAGGCGGTCGCGTTCAGTGTGGTGCACCCGGGGACGGGTGCGGTGGCGCCGGTGGCCGAGGTCGTGGCGGCCGCCCGGGGGGCGGGTGCGCTGGTGGTGGGGGATGCCACGCAGGCGGCCGGGTGGTTGCCGTTGGACGCGTCGGGGTTCGACGTGCTGGTGGGGGCCGCCTACAAGTGGTTGATGACGCCGCGCGGGCTGGGGTACGCCTACCTGGCGCCGGCGGTGCAGGAGCGTATGGGGGTGGTGCCGGGTGCGGGGCCGGCCGCGGCGGCGGATCCGGCGGATCTGTTCGCGGACCGGTTCGTGCCGGCGGCGGGGGCGCGCCGGTTCGACACCTCGCCGAACTGGGTGGCGCACACCGCGGCGGTGGCGTCGTTGGAGGTGCTGCTGGGGGTGGGGGTGGACAGGGTGCACGCCCACAACGTGGGGTTGGCGGACCGGTTCCGGGCCCGGTTGGGGTGGGGGCCGGGCGGGTCGGCGATCGTGTCGGTGGACGTGCCGGGGGCGTATGAGCGTCTGGCGGCGGCGGGGGTGGTGACGACGGTGCGGGCGGGGCGTACCCGGTTGTCGTTCCACCTGTACAACACCGAGGAGGACGTGGACCGGGCCGCCGGCGCGCTGGTGTAGGCGGTCAGTGGGCGCGGGCGCGGGCGGGGACGGGGATGCGGTCCAGGTCGTGGGCGAGGGTGAGGGGGCCGTCGTACTCCTGGGCGGCCTGGGCGGTGAAGAGGGGGTCCTGGTCGGCGTCGTAGCGTTCGGAGATGTGGGTGAGGACCACCGAGCGGGCGCCGGCCTGGGCGGCGATGCGGCCTGCCTGGCGGGCGGTGAGGTGGCCGTAGGGTGCGGCGAGGTGTTCTTCGGAGTCCAGGTAGGTGGATTCGATGACGAGCAGGTCGGCGCCGCGGGCGAGTTCGACGGCCTGGGGGCAGGGGGCGGTGTCCATGACGAACGCCATGACCTGTCCGGGGCGGGGTCGGGCGCAGTCGGCCAGTTCGACGCGGTGGCCGTCGGGGGCGGTGACGTGTCCCTGCCGGTGCAGTTCTCCGATGAGGGGGCCGGTGATGTTGTGGGCGGCGAGTCGGTCGGGGAGCATGCGCCAGCCGTCGGGTTCGGCGATGCGGTACCCGTAGCAGGGCAGGGAGTGGGTCAGCGGTAGCGCGGTGATGTGCAGGTCGGACTCCCCTGGGAGGCTGGTGCCGTCCCCGGAGACGGGTTGGGGGACGATGCGGGCGGTGTCGTGGAAGGCGGTGGCGTGGCGCAGCCGTTCGAAGTGGTCGGCGCCGGCGGCGGGGTGGGCGACGGGGACGGGGTGGGGGACCTGGTCGCGGGCGATGCGCTGGATGATGCCGGGCAGGCCCAGGCTGTGGTCGCCGTGGAAGTGGGTGATGCAGATGCGGGTGATGTCGGTGGCGGACAGGCCCGCGGTGCGCATCTGGCGTTGGGTGCCTTCTCCGGGGTCGAAGAGGATGCCGTGGGTGTCCCAGCGCAGGAAGTAGCCGTTGTGGTTGCGCCGTGGGGTGGGGACCGCGCTGGAGGTGCCCAGGACGGTGAGTTCTCGTGCCGACATGGGGTGCATCCTGTCACGGCCTGGGGGTGGGGGCGCGTGTTTTTTCGCGTGTGCCCGGCCACGGCGGTGGTCGCCGCCGTGGCCGGGGGTCAGCGCAGGTGTTCGAGGGCCTGGGGGGTGAGGTCGGCCGGGGTGGGGTAGCCGTTGACGGCCATGAGCAGGTCGGCTTCGGCCAGGAGGGCGCGCAGGGTGTGGACGAGGCCGGGGACGCCGCCGGCGGCCAGGGCGTAGGCGTAGGGGCGGCCCACGGCGACGGCGGTGGCGCCCAGGGCGAGGGCTTTGACGATGTCGGTGCCCGAGCGGATCCCGGAGTCGAAGATGACGGGCAGGTCGGTGGCGGCGGCCACGGCGGGCAGGCAGCGCAGGGCGGGGATGCCGCCGTTGGCCTGGCGGCCGCCGTGGTTGGAGCAGTAGATGGCGTCGACGCCGGCGTCGGCGGCGCGGCGGGCGTCGTCGGGGTGGCAGATGCCCTTGACGATGAGCGGCAGGTCGGTGAGGGAGCGCAGCCAGGGCAGGTCGTCCCAGGTGAGGGGGTTGCCGAAGAGTCCGGCCCAGGTGGCGACCACCTGGTCGGGGGTGGGGTCGGGGCCGACGATTTTTTGGAAGACGGGGTCGGAGGTGTAGTTGGCCAGGCAGTGGCCGCGTAGTTGGGGGAAGTTGGCGGTGGCCAGGTCGCGGGGGCGCCAGCCGGTGATCCAGGTGTCCAGGGTGACGACGATGGCGCGGAATCCGGTTTGTTCGGCGCGGTGGACGAGGCTGGCGGCGAGGTCGCGGTCGGTGGGGGTGTAGAGCTGGAAGAGGCCGGGGGTGTCGCCCAGGTGGGGGGTGACCTGTTCCATGGGGTCCTGGGTGAGGGTGGAGGCGATCATCGGTACGCCGGTGGTGGCGGCTGCTTGGGCGGTGGCGATGTCGCCGTGGTGGTCCTGGGAGCACAGGCCGATGACGCCGACGGGGGCCATGAGCAGGGGTGAGGGCAGGGGGATGCCGCACAGGTCCACGGACAGGTCGCGTTGGGCGGCGCCGACGAACATGCGGGGGTACAGGCCCCAGTCGTTGAAGGCGCGGGTGTTGGCGTCCTGGGTGTGTTCGTCGCCGGCGCCGCCGGCGACGTAGGACCACAGGGAGGGGGGTAGGGCGTGGCGGGCGCGTTCGGCGAGGTCGGTGAAGGTCATGGGGTGGTCGGGGAGGACGCCGGTGAGGCCGTTGAGGTAGATCTCGAGCTGGTAGTCGCCGTAGCGGGGGTTCATGGTGGGGTCCTCGCACAGGGGGTGTGGTGTGGTTCACACCATGCAAGTTGACATGTGGGTGTGTCAAGAGTGGGTGCGGGGCGGTCAGGGGGTGGTGCGGCGTGAGCGCAGCAGCGGCAGGAACACCTCGGCGATGTCGGCGCGCACGCGGTCGGCGTCTTGGGTGCGGTCGCCCAGGACCCAGTCGACGACCAGTTCGTTGGCGGCCCCGACCAGGGCCAGGGCCTGTTTGCGGAAGGGGCGCTCCACCAGGCGGCCGCGGGCCGCGCCGCGGGCGTAGGCGGCGTCGACCAGGCCGGCGATGGTGTGGCGGGCGGTGCGGCGGCGCTCCTCCATGGCGGGGCTGACGCCCACGCTCTCCACGGAGATGATGCGGACCCGGCGCGGGTCGGCCATGACGTAGTCGAGGTAGGCGCCCAGGGCTGCCATGACCTGGTCCTCGAAGTCCTGCCGGGTGTCCAGGGCGGTGGTCATGGCGGTCAGGGCCCGGTCCAGGAGTTCGTCGTACAGGGCGCGCAGGGCGGCCTCGCGGTCGGCGAAGTGCTCGTAGAAGTAGCGGTTGGTGAGGTGGGCGCGGGCGCAGATCGCGCCGACGGTGGCGGCGCGGAAGCCGGTGGTGGCGAACTCCTCCAGGGCGGCGTCCAGCAGGCGGCGGCGCCGGGCCTGTTGGCGTTCGTCGGGGGTCATGCCCCGCCAGGGGCGCACCAGTTCCACCCGGGGTCGTGTCATGGGCTTCACGGTAGCGCTCCTTGCGGGGGCGGTGTCGTGTCCGGCCGGTGTGCGGGGTGTTCAGGGGGAGGGGTTCGTGGTGAGGCCGGCGCGGTGGGCGATGAGGGCCAGGTGGACCCGGCCGTGGACGCCCAGGCGCAGGCGCAGGGAGTCCAGGTGGGTTTTGACGGTGCTGGGCGCCACGTCGAGCAGGCGGGCGATGTCCCGGTCGGTCTCGCCGTGTCCGACCAGGGCCAGGACCTGGCGTTCGCGGGGGGTCAGGGCCCGGATCCGGTCGCGGTCGCGTTCCTGTTGGCGGGTGCGGGGGCCGTAGTGGCGGTGCAGGACGCGGCGGGCCACCGGCGGGGACAGGAACGCGGCGCCGGTGGCGGCCGCGCGCAGGGCGGCGAGCAGGTCGGCGGGGTCGCCGGTCTTGAGGACGAACCCGTCCACGCCGATGTCCAGGGCGGCGTCGATGTTCTCGTCCTCGCCGAAGAGGGTGAGCATGACGACGGCGGTGCCGGGGAGGCGGGCGCGGATGCGGCGGGCGGCGGCCAGGCCGTCGGTGCCGGGCATGCGCACGTCCAGCAGGGCCAGGTCGGGGCGGTGGCGCAGGCACCGGTGCAGGGCCTGGTCGCCGTCGGCGGCCTCGGCGACCACCTCCAGGTGCGGGTCGGCGGCCAAGATGGCGCGCAGTCCGGCGCGCATGAGGGCGTCGTCGTCGGCCAGCAGGACCCGGATCCGGTCCATCCCTCCCCCCCTTTCCCGTTTCCCTTTGTGGGGAAGGGTAGCGGGCCGGGGCGGGGCGGGCGTCTCCCCCGAAAGTGGGGGGTGCTCCCCCTCTCGGGGCCCAGGCGGCGGCCGTCGGCCCGGGCCTAGGTTCGGTCCCATGGTTGCCGAGGCGGGTGTGCGCGTGGTCGTGGTGGTGTCGGCGGTGGTGGCGTTGCTGATGTGCGCCGTTCCGGCGGCGGGACGGGAGGGGGAGGTGCCGGCGGGGCTGGGCGGGCGGATCGACGCCCATGTGGAGGAGTTCCGGGAGCGGCAGGGGCTGGGCGGGGTCGCGGTCGTGGTGGTGCACCGGGGGCGGGTGGTGCACGCCGCCGGGTACGGGCGTGATGCGCTGGGGCGGCCGGTGAGCGCGGACAGTGTGATGCCGGTGGCGTCGCTGTCCAAGTCGATGACGGCGGCGGCGGTCCTGCGGCTGGTGGAGGAGGGGTTGTTGGGGTTGGACGACCCGGTGGTCGAGCACCTGCCGGCGTTCGACCCGGTCGATCCGCGGGGGCGGCGCATCACGGTGCGCCACCTGCTGGAGCAGACCTCCGGGTTGGCCTCGCAGGGGCTGCTGTCCCCCGACCGTGCGCACAAGGAGTCCTTGGACGACGCGGTCCGGATCCTGTCGGGGATGGGGCTGGCGGCCGAGCCGGGCACCGCGCACCGGTACTTCAACGGCAACTACTGGTTGGCGGCGGCCCTGGTGCAGGAGGTGGCCGGGGTGCCGTTCGCCGACGCCCTGCAAGATCGGGTGTTCGCGCCGCTGGGCATGGGGGACAGCGCCTCGGTGCCGGCGGGGGCGGCCGTGGAGGGCATGGCGCCGGGGCACCTGCGCGTCCTGGGGATGCGGCCGGTGCGCGGGCTTCCGCCGGACCTGTCCACGGGGTCGGGGGAGGTGGTCTCCACCGCCCGCGACCTGGGGCGGTGGCTGGCCCCCTACACCGGTGCGGGCCGGGCCGCGTCGGGGGAGGTGTTCCTGTCCGAGGAGTCGGTGCGAGAGGCGCTCGCCCCCGGTACGGCGGGGGGCGACTACACGCTGGGGTGGCGGCTCTTGGACGACGGCCGGTGGGCGCACGGCGGCACCGAGTACTCCCACCTGGCCCAGCAGCTGCTGTCGGCGGATGGGGAGTGGGGGGTGGCGGTGCTGGACGACACCTTCTCCTACCTGGACACCGCCTACCCCCTGGCCGCCGGGGTGCTGGACCTGGCGCAGGGGCGCGACCCGGCGCCGCGGCCGCCCGCCAACCTGTACCTGGACCTGGCCCTGGGGGCCGGGGTCGCCTCCAGCGCGGTGGTGGGCGCGGTGCGGTTGCGGCGGGCCCGGGCCTGGGGCGGGCGCCTGGCGGTGCGGCCGCGGTGGCGTGCCCTGGTGGCCTCGGTGCCGGTGCTGGTGCCCGCGGGGGTGGTGGTGTGGCTGGTGGTGTTGGGTGCGGCCTCGGGGGCGCATCCGCGCACGGTGTGGGCGGTGCTGTCGGGGGGCCTGGTGCCGGCCGGTGCCATGGTGTGGCTGGCGGTGGCCGCCCTGTCGGGGGTGGTGGTGGCCGCGGTGCGCTGGCGGGCCCGGACCCGGGCGCGGGCTGGGGCGGGTCAGGTGTAGGCGGCCAGGGCGAGGGTGGCGGTGCAGGTCAGGGCCAGGGTGAGCGTCAGGGCCAGGAGCAGGTCGCGGCGTAGGCGGCGCCGGTCGGCGGCGGGGGTGGGGGGGCTGTTCGGCGGGGGGCGCTGTGGCGGGGGCGTGGTGGGGCAGGTGGGCGCGCACGGCGAACCCGTCCCCGTGGGGGCCGGCGTGCAGGGTGCCGCCCAGGGCGCGGGCGCGTTCGCGGGCGGCGGCCAGGCCGGTGCCGCCGCCGGGGGGCTGGGGGGTGCGGCGGGCCGCGGTGTTGGCGACGGTGACATCGGTGGCGTCCGTGTTGGTGTGCACGCGGACGGTGACCGGGGCGTCGGGGGCGTGGCGGGCGGCGTTGGTCAGGGCCTCTTGGACGATGCGGTGGACGGCGCGGGCCACCGGGTCGGGGGCGTCGTGGTCGTGGTCCAGGTGGGTGTGGATGTCCATGCCGGCGGCGCGGGCCCGGTCGAGCAGGTCGGGCAGGTCGTCGGCGGGGGTGGTCTCGGGGGTGTGGGGGTGCAGGACGCCGATCACCTGGCGCAGGTGTTCGGTGGCGCGGGCGGCGCCGCGGCGCAGTTCGGCGGCCGCGGCGCGGGCCTGGTCGGGGGTGGGGTCGGGGGCGACCTCCAGGGCGGCGGCGCGGACCGCGAGCAGGCCCAGGTCGTGGCCGAGGGAGTCGTGCATGTCGTGGGCGATGCGGGCGCGTTCGCGCAGCCGGGCGCGGTGTTCCTGCTCCTGTTGCCGGTGGCGGGCCAGCAGGTCCAGGGCGCGGCGGTGGGCGCCCACCGCCCAGGGCAGGGCGACGTACAGGGGCAGGGCGGCGACGGCGTCGGCGCTCAGGGGTGCGGCCCCGGTGAGGGCGGCCGCGGCCAGAGTGAGGGTGAGGGCGGCGGCGCCGGCCAGGTGGCGCGGGTGCAGGGCGGTCCCGGTGCGGCCGCAGCGGTAGGCGAGCAGGCAGGTGGGGATTCCCAGCAGGGGGGTCACGGTGGTGGCCGCGGCGGCCAGGGCCAGGGCGGTGAGCGGAGTGCGCGGGTGGGCGAGGGCGGCGGTGACGCCGGTGGCGGCGGCCAGGGCGGCCGCGGCCGGGGGTGTGTCCCACAGGGCGGGCAGGGCCGAGACCAGGGCGGTGGGGGCGGTCCAGCGCGGGTCGGCGTACCAGGGGGCGCGGGGGTGCTCGGTCATGGGTTCACGCTAACCCCGCCCCTGGGTTCAGTGGTGGCTGTACCCATCGCGTTTTCGCACCCCGCGGGGGCGGGGTGGGGTGGGGGTGCCAACGTTATGCGGCCGCACTGTCCCACTTATGTAGCAATACAAGATGTACATCATTATAAGGCCCACTTATCGTGAGTCAGGATTCCGGGGTTTCCGGGCGCCTCGGAGGCCAACGTAACTGGATACGTTTTAGTAGTTACGTTTCCAACGAAACGTTATTAGACGGGGGCGGGCGGACCCCGCCCCGGACCGCGGTGCGCGGGCGGGGCGGGCATCAGGCGCGGTGGGCCGAGACCTCCTCCTGGGCCCGGCGCACGATGCGGGCCAGGTGGGAGTGGTGGGCGCCGGGCCAGTACACGCGCTCACAGGCCGGGCAGCGGGCGAACGCGTCGTAGGCGGCGCGGGTGCCCGCCTGCAGGTCGCCGGCCACCTGCTGCTTCTCGGTGTGGACCAGGACCCCGTTGCAGGCCGGGCAGCGCGTCCACGGGTCCAGGTCGGGGGCGAACCGGTGCAGGACCTCGCGCAGCTGCTCGTCGGGGCGGGTGTTGCGCACGTGGGCGCCCGCGCGCAGCCCCGCGCGGGAGAGCAGGCCGCGGTCGCGCGTGAGCAGGACCCGCTCCTCGGCGTTGGCCTGCCGGAACAGCGAGGGGTCGTCGCGGTCGTTGTCGTAGGCGGTGTCCAGTCCCAGCAGGCGCAGCCGCCGGGCCAGGGTGCCCAGGTGCACGTCCAGCAGAAAGCGCAAGGGGAAGGGGACCGCCTGGGGCAGGGGCAGGGGCGGGACGTCCACGGTCTGCCCGGGGGCGGGGATGGTGCCGGGCCCGGCGGGGCGCCCGTCCAGGAGCAGCGTGCCGACCTCGGTCATGGGCACGCCGTGCGACTGGACCACGTGGGCCAGGGTGGAGGTGGAGTCGGCGCGCGCCCGCAGGGTCCCGCCGCGGTGGCGCGGGGCCAGGAAGAACCGTAGTTCGGGTGCGAAGCGCAGTTCCAGGGTGGGTTCCATCGGCCGAGTATGCCACCGCGCCGGCCCCGCCCACCTCCCCTTTTCCGGGCGCTGGCGGCCCCGCTTATTCTAGTGCTAGAATATGGGGCGTGGAGCTGACACCCGCAGAACTGACCGTGCTGGGCCTGGTCGTGGAGCGCCCCCGCCACGGATACGACCTGGAGCAGGTCATCGAGCAGCGCGGCATCCGCCGCTGGACCGACATCGGGTTCTCCTCGATCTACTACCTGCTCGAGCGGCTCCACAAGCGCGGACTGGTCCACGTCCCCCGGGCCCCGGACGCCGCCCGGTCCCGCCGCGTCTTCCACGCCACCGGTGCCGGGCGCGAGGCCGCCCGGGCGGGGGCGCTCGCCCTCCTGCGCGACCCGGCCCCCGCCGCCCACCCGGTACTGGCGGGCATCGCCCACCTGGACCTGCTCACCCCGGCCGAGTACGCCGCAGTCCTGGGCGAGCGGCTGGCCGCGCTGGAGGAGCGCATCGCCGCCGCCCGCGCGGCCCAGGACGCCCAGGAGCCGCTGCCCCGCGCGGCGCGCGAGGTGTTCTCCTACTCGCTGAGCCTCATGGAGGCGGAAAGGACGTGGCTCGCAGCGCGGGCCCGGGTGCACGATGACCGCTAAGACCGACTTCAAGAAGACCCTGGACTCCTACAGCGCCCGGGCCGGGCACTTCCGGGTCCTGGACGTGCCCGAGCTGCGCTACCTGATGATCGACGGCCACGGGGACCCCAACACCCCCGCCTTCGCCGAAGCGGTCCGGGCGCTGTACCCGGTGGCCTACAAGCTCAAGTTCGCCGCCAAGAGGGAGCTGGGCCGCGACCACGTCGTCATGCCCCTGGAGGGCCTGTGGTGGTCGGGCGACATGGACGCGTTCACCACCGCGCGCGACAAGTCGCGGTGGGACTGGACCCTGATGATCATGGTCCCGGACTGGACCGGGCAGGACATGTTCGCCGCCGCCGTCGCGCAGGCCGGCGCCAAGAACGCCCCCGCCCGGCTGGAGGACGTGCGGCTCGCGCCGCTGAGCGAGGGCCGGTGCGTGCAGACCCTGCACGTGGGCCCCTTCGACGAGGAGGGCCCGGTGCTGGAGCGGATGCACCGCGAGTTCATCCCCTCCCAGGGGCTGCGCCTGGGCGGCCGCCACCACGAGATCTACCTCAGCGACCTGCGCAGGACCGCGCCCGAGAGGCTGCGCACCATCTTGCGCCAGCCCGTGGTGGAGGACGGCGACCGCGCCTAGCCGCTCCCGGCCGGGAGCGGGGCGCGGCCGGGTACGGCCAAGGCGTTGCGCTCCCGGGGCCGGGGCACCATGATCTGCGGGTGATCATCGACAAGGCCATCTACCGGCACGGGTTGCGCCGGGAGATCGACGGCGACATCAGCGACGCGTTCGACCTCGAACGCGGTGAGACCGAGGACTGCTTCCTGTGGATCGGGCTGCACGAGCCCACCGCGGAGGAGTTCGCCCTCATCCAGGAGGAGTTGGACCTGCACCCCCTGGCGGTGGAGGACGCCCTCGAAGCGCACGAGCGACCCAAGATCGAGCACTACGGCGAGACCTCGTTCGTGGTGGTCAAGACCCTCTCCTACGACGAGCGCGCCTTCGACGTCGAGGCTGGGGAGATCATGCTGTTCGTGGGCGCCGACTTCATCGTCAGTGTCCAGCACGGCCCGGCCGGCCCCCTGGACGGGGTGCGCGAGCGGCTGGAGAAGGACCCGGACTTCCTGCGCCTGGGGCCGCCCGCGGTGCTGCACGGGTTCATCGACGACATCGTCGACCACTACGGGGTCATCGGGCACAAGGTCGAGACCGACATCATCGCCCTGGAGCAGGAGGTGTTCCGGCCCCGCGGCGAGGACGTCACCGAGGAGATCTACCGGCTCAAGCGCGAGGTGCTGGAGTTCCGCAGGGCCGAGGGCCCCCTCATCCCGGTCCTGCAGGAGATCGTCAAGGGGCGGATGACGCAGTTCTCCTCCACCCGCGAGCACTTCCGGGACGTGCTGGACCACCTGCTGCGGGTGGACGACCTGGTCGACGCGCACAACGAGCTGCTCACCAGCGCCCTGACGGCGCACCTGGCGCTGTTGGGCAAGGAGCAGAACGAGGACGTCCGCAAGATCTCCTCCTGGGCCGCGGTCATCGCCGTCCCCACGATGATCGCCGGGTTCTACGGCATGAACTTCGACGGCATGCCCGAGCTGCACTGGGACTACGGGTACCCGCTGATGATGGCGGTGATGGTGCTCATCAGCGCCCTGATCTACCACCGGCTGCGCCGCAACCGGTGGCTGTGAGCCCCGGCCCCCCGGGGGCGGGGGTCCTGAGGGACCCCGCCCTCCGGGGGGGCGTCCCGGAGGAGGACCCGTGGCCGCGGGCCGTCCGCTGGGGGCCTTCCGGCGCCCGGCGGGCGGGCCCGAGCGCGGCACGGGACCCCAGGGGCGCGCCCTAGACGCGGACGGCCGAGTCCAGGGGCAGGTGGGGCCAGGAGGCCACGTCGCGGCGCAGCTGCCGGTCGTGGGTGGCCACCACCACCGCGGCCGCGGTGGCGCCCAGCCCCTCGGTGAGCTCCTCCACCAGCGGGATCGACAGGTGGTTGGTGGGCTCGTCCAGCAGCAGCACGTGCGGGCGCTCGGCCAGCGCCATCGCCAGGTCCAGGCGGCGCTGCTGGCCCATGGACAGCTCGCCCACCGGGCGTGAGGCGTCGGCGGCCGACAGCAGCCCCAGCGAGGACAGCGGCACCGCCTCGCGGAGCGCGCCGCGGCCGACCAGGTCCTGCATCCGGGCCTCGAACACCTCGTGGGCGCGGCGCGAGGGCGCCTGCGGCGACTCCTGGGCGAGCAGGCGCACCCGCGCCCCGCGGGCGGTGCGGACCGTGCCCGTCGTGGGTTGCAGCAGTTGGGCCAGGACCGCCAGCAGGGTGGACTTGCCCGCCCCGTTGGGGCCGGTGACCACCAGGCGGTCCCCCGACTCCAGGTGCACGTCCACGGGGTGGTGCAGGCGTCCGGCCACGCTCACCCCTGCGGCGTCCAGCAGGGTCGCGCCCGGGCGGGCGGGCAGGTCGGGCATGCGCAGCCGCAGCGGCGGCGGGGGCATGGTGACGGCGTGGGCCTCCAGGTCGGCGCGCCGGCGGTGGACGGCGCGCACCAGGCCGCCGGCGCGGGTGGCCCGCTGGTGCTTGCCGGTGCCCTTGTCGGGGCGCCAGCCGCTGATGAGCCGGTTCTGGGCGTGGGACAGGTCCTGGGTCAGGCGGGCGTGTTCGGCCTGCTGCTGTTCGTACTCCTCCTCCCAGCGGTCGCGTTCGGCGCGCCGGCCCTGCTGGTAGCCGGCGAAGCCGCCGCCGTGGACGCGGGGGCGGCCGTCGCGGCTGGGGTCCAGGTCCAGGACGGTGGTGGCCACGTCCGACAGCAGGGCGCGGTCGTGGCTGACCAGCACCACCCCGTTGCGGTGTTCGCGCAGGCGGGCGGTGAGGAAGTCCAGGCCGGCGGCGTCGAGGTGGTTGGTGGGCTCGTCCAGCAGCAGGAAGTCGTGTCCGGCGCCCAGGAGGGCGGCCAGGCGCACCCGGTAGCGCTGGCCCACCGACAGCTCGTGCAGCGGGCGGGTGCGGTCGGTGACCGCGTCCAGGTGTTCCAGGGCCAGGTCCACGCGCCGGTCGGCGTCCCAGGCGTCCAGGGTCTCGGCGGCGGTGAGCGCGGCGGTGTAGTCGGTGTCGGCTCCGGGTTCGCCTCGGGCCATGCGGGCGGCGGCGGCGTCCAGTGCGGCCAGGGCGGTGCGGGCGTCGGAGAGTTCGATGTCGATGAGGTCGCCGACGGTGCGGCCGCCGGTGGTGTGCATCTCCTGTTCGGCGTGGCCGATGGTGCCGATGCGGCGGACGGTGCCGCGGTCGGGTTCCAGGGCTCCGGTGAGTACCTGGAGCAGGGTGGATTTGCCGCGGCCGTTCTCTCCGACGACGCCCCAGCGAGAGCGGGGGGTGACGGTCATGTCGACGCCGGCCAGGACGGGGCGTCCGCCGCGGGCCAGGTGCAGGTCGGTGGCGGTGAGCTGGGCGCGTTCGCCGGCGGGCGCGGCGGCGGGGTCCAGGGTGGGCATGTCTCTCCTCGTGCGGGGGCTCGACCCGTGTGGGCGGGGAGCCTCCCGATTCCTCTGACGGTGGACCCGTGAAGGCGGGGTCCGGGTACGCGTGGGGCACCCGCGGCCACGCCGGGCGTGGGGCGGGTCTGCGTGGGGCCGTTAGAGGTAGAGGACGTACTGCATGTGGCCCAGGGTAGGCGGTGGGGGGCGGGGGTGGCCAGTGGTTTTACGGCCCGTGGGCGGGGGCGGGGCCCTGGGGGCGGTGCGGGGGAGGGGGTGGCGGTTTCGGTGTCGGGTCGCTCACGTGGCCGCGGCTGCCTCAGCGGGGGCGGACCTCGCGGGGGCCGTCGAGCCAGGGCAGGGTCTGGGCGATGAGGTCGGCGGGGTAGCCGAGCGGGGTGCGGGAGGCCTCCTCCAGCCGGTCCAGGGCGTGGGGGGACAGGGTGGTGTCGGCGGCGGTGAGCAGGTCGGTGAGCTGGGCGTCGGTGCGCGGGCCCAGGATGGGGTGGACGGGGTCGGGGCGCGAGAGCAGCCAGGCGATGGCGGCGGGGGCGTCGCCCACGCCTTCGTCGGAGGCGACCTCGTGCAGGGTGCGGGCCAGGGCGCGTTCGTGTTCGGTGAGGTCGGCGGGGTCGACGCGGCCGGTGGCGGGGGCGTCGGGGCGGGCGAAGCGGCCGGACAGCAGGCTGCCGCCCAGGGGGCTGTAGGCGGCGGTGCTCAGGCCCAGGGTGCGGGCCATGGGCAGGAGTTCGCGTTCGATGTCGCGGCGGGCGAGGCTGTAGGGGACCTGGAGGGCGCTGAAGGGGGTGCGGTCGCGCAGGTCGGCGCCGGTGTTGGCGGCGGCCACCGCCCAGGCGGGCAGGTTGGAGGCGCCGGTGTACAGGACGGTGCCGGCCCGGACGGCGTCGTCCAGGGCGCGCATCGTCTCCTCGACGGGGGTGCGCGGGTCGTGGCAGTGCACCCACAGCAGGTCGATGTGGTCGGTGCGCAGGCGGCGCAGGCTGCGTTCCAGGGACAGGCGCAGGGATTTGCGGTGGGATCCGGCGGTGAGCGGGTTGGCGGGGTCGGCGGGCAGGGTGAACTTGGTGGCCAGGACGAAGTGGTCGCGGCGGGTGCCGTGCAGGACCCGGCCGAGGATGTCCTCGCTGTCGCCGTAGACGGGGGCGGTGTCGATGACGTTGCCGCCGGCGTCCTGGTAGCGGTCGATCATGCGGGTGGCCTCGGCGGTGGTGGTGAAGCCCATGGTGCCCAGGAACAGGTCGCTGACGCGCAGGCCGGTGCGGCCCAGGGTGCGCAGTCGCATCAGGCCTCCCGGGGGTCGGTGGTGGTGTGCATGGGGTCAGTCTGGCGGATGGGGCGGGGTGCGGGCGGGGGCGCCGGTGGCCGTGTCCGGGTGCGGCCACCGGTACCCGGTCAGGACAGGGCGGTGAGCAGGTCGGGGTCGTAGTGGATGTCGATGGCGGTGATACGGCCGTCGGTGACGGTGAACAGCAGGACCGCGGTGGGGCGGTGGTCGGACAGGGACAGGAAGCCGGGGCGGCCGTCGACGCGGACGGGGCGGGCCCCGTGGGCCAGGCGGGAGAAGGTGACGGCCTGGGCGGCGACGGTGTCGGCGCCGCGGGCCAGTGCCGGGACCCCGTGCAGGCGGGCGAAGACGTCGCCGCGGGCGGTCACCTGCGGGTCCAGGACGGTGAGCAGGCCGGTCAGGTCTCCGCCGCGGGCCGCGGTCAGGAACGCCTGCACCACGGTGTCGTGGTGGCCGGTGGCCGTCGCGGTGGTGGCGGGGGCGGGGGTGCCGCGCAGGCGGCGGCGGGCGCGGCTGGCGAGCTGGCGGGTCGCGGCGGGGGTGCGTTCCAGGAGGGGTGCGATGTCGTCGAAGGGGACGGCGAACACGTCGTGCAGGACGAACGCGAGGCGTTCGGCGGGGGTGAGGGCGTCCAGGACCACCAGGAGGGCGGTGCTCACGGCGTCGGCGGTCAGGGCCCGGTGTTCGGGTCCGGGGTCGGGGTCGGCGGGTTCGGTGCCGGGCCGGTCGGCGGGGTCCTCGCGGCGGGCGGTGCGCGAGCGCAGCAGGTCCAGGCAGATGCGGCCGGTGACGGTGGTGAGCCAGCCGGCGGGGTTGTCGATCCGTTCGGTGGTGCGGGCCAGGCGCAGCCAGGTCTCCTGGACGGCGTCCTCGGCCTCCGCGGTGGACCCGAGCATGCGGTGGGCGACGGACAGCAGGAGGGGCCGGTGCTCCTGGAAGAGGGCGGCGCGGTTTTCTTCGGAGGTTTTCTCGTGCATCGGTCACATTCTCGCGGTGGGGTCCGTCATGGGTTCGACGGTTCACCGGGACGACGTGAGGGGTTCCGGTGGTGTGACAGGAGGGGGCCGTGATGGGTGTGCGGGGTTTGGAGACGGTGGTGCGCGGTCGGGTGCTGGCCGGCGGGGACGCGGGGTTCGGGGCGGCGTCGCGGCCGTGGAACCTGGCGGTGCGGCAGGAGCCGGTGGCGGTGGTGGAGGTCGCCGACGCGGGGGATGTGGCCGCGGTGGTGCGGTGGGCGGGTGAGCGCGGGCTGTCGGTGGCGGCGCAGACGACGGGGCACGGTGCGACGGGCAGTGCGTCGGGGGCGGTGCTGGTGCGCACGGGGGCGCTGGACGGGGTGGAGGTGGACCCGGTGCGCCGGAGGGTGCGGGTGGGGGCCGGGGTGTCGTGGGGGCGGGTGCAGGAGGCGGCGGCGGTGCACGGGTTGACCGGTCTGCCGGGCAGTTCGCCGGGTGTGGGGGTGGTCGGGTACACGCTGGGCGGGGGTTTGAGCTGGTTCGGGCGCCGTTTCGGGTGGGCGGCCGACGCGGTGCGTGCCTGGGAGGTGGTGGATGCCGGGGGCGGGCGGGCGCGGGTGAGCGCGCAGTCGGATCCGGACCTGTTCTGGGCGCTGTGCGGTGGTGGCGGTGACGCGGCGGTGGTGACGGGGGTGGAGTTGGAGCTGTTCGAGGCCCCGGAGCTGTACGCGGGTGCGGTGGTGTGGCCGGTGGAGCGGGCGGCGCGGGTGGCTGCGGCGTATGCGGAGGTCCTGGCGGGGGCTCCGGAGGAGTTGTCGGTGTGGTGGAGTCTGCACCGGTTCCCGGGGGCGGAGCCGCTGGTGTCGGTGCAGGCGGCGTTCCTGGGGTCGGCGGCGGTGGGGGAGAAGCTGCTGGCGCCGTTGGCGTCGGTGGGCGGGTCGGTGCGCGACACCCTGGGGGTGCTGCCGTTGACGGGGCTGGGGTCGGTCTCGGGTGATCCGGTGGATCCGACGCCGGGGCTGGCGCGGACGGAGCTGTTGACGGGTGCGGTGGGCGAGTGGAGTGCGGCGTTGGCGGCCGAGCCGCTGGATCCGCTGTTCGGGGTGCAGGTGCGGGGGTTGGGCGGTGCGCTGGCGGGGCCGTCGGCGACGCCGTTCGGGTCGTTGACCGAGCCGTTCTACGCGTACGCGTTCGGGGCGCCGGTGGGTCCGGGTGGGGCGGGTGCGGTGCGGAGCCGGTTGGAGCGGCTGTTCGCGGGGGTGGCGGTGAGCGGGCGCAAGCCGTTGACGGCTCTGGCGGGCGGGGAGCCGTTGGGGCGGGTGTTCTCGCCGGGGGTGCTGGAGCGGTTGGGGCGGATCAAGCGTGAGCGGGATCCGCGCGGTGTGGTGCGGGCGGCCCATCCGGTGCTGGGGTGAGGTGCGGCGGGGGCCCGGGTGGTTCCGGGCCCCCGCCCTGGGGGTTTCAGTCGGTGCGGCGGGTGAGGCGGTCGTGGCGCTGGCGGGCGGCCTGGGCCGAGCCCAGGCCCAGGCCGAAGGCGATGTCCTGCCAGGTCATGCCGCGTCCTTTGGCCATGTGGAGCAGGCTCAGTTCGAGGCGGTCGAATTCGGCGCGGGCCAGGGGCAGCAGGGTGAGGGCGGCCATGAGGTCGTCGTGGTCGACGTCGGGTTCGCCGGTGTCGGGTTCGGCGCTGCCGGCGGCCAGGTCGGCGGTGCGGCGCAGGGCGTCCAGGGGGGCCATGGGGCGGGTGTCGGCCTCCCAGCGGATGCGGTCCTCGCCGGTGGCGTGGCGTTCGGTGAGGCGGGTGAGTGCGGGGTAGGTGCGCTGTTTGCGGGCTTTTTCGGGGTCGGGCGGGGTGAGGCCGGGTGTGGTCATGGGCCCAGCATGACGGGGACGACCCCACGATGTCAACATGGGGTTTTCAACGATGTGTTCATTTCAGTGGTGGGCGAGGAAGTCCGCGAAGGTCACCGTGCCCACCGCCCGGTCCGGGGCCAGGTGCTCCCCCGCCCGGTAGGCCGCGAACACCCGCCCCGGCAGGCGCACCGGTACCGTGCGCCGCTCGAGGCCGCGCGAGCGCAGGTAGGCGTCCATGAGGTGGGCGAAGGGCTCCACCGCCGGGCCGCCCATGTCGTCCACCCGGCCCCGCGGCTCCCCCTGGGCCAGCAGCACCAGCCGGGACGCCGCCTCGCGCACCGCGATGGGCTGCACGTCCACGTCCGGTACCGGCGCCGCCGGCAGCAGGGCCGCCCGCGCGCACAGCGACGCCACCAGGTCGTGGAACTGGGTGGTGCGCAGCACCGTCCACCCCAGCCCGGAGGCGGCCAGCGCCCGCTCCACCGTGTACTTGGCGCGGTAGTAGCCCAGCGGGATACGGTCCACGCCCACGATCGAGATGTAGAGGAGGTGGCCCACCCCGGCCCGGCGCGCCGCGCCGATCAGGCGGGCGGCCGCCCTCAGGTCGCCGCCCAGGGGGTCGGTGGCGCAGTGGACCACCGTGTCCACCCCCTCCAACGCCTCGTCCAGGCCGGTGCCCCGGCGCAGGTCCACCGCGTGGGAGAGCGGGTCGTCGGGGCGCGGGTGCCTGCTGAGCGAGCGCACCCCGTGGCCCGCGCGCCGCAGCCCCTCCACCACCGGCCGCCCCAGGGTCCCGGTGCCCCCGGTGACCAGGATCTCCGCCATCGCCCGCTCCTTTCCCGCCGCCGCTGGCGACGCTAGCACCGCGGCCCCCCGGTGCGGGGGCACCGCGCGGCGAAGGGCCGGAGCCGGGTCGTTAGGGTGCTGGTCAGCGCCGCCCGATCCGGGCCGGCGCCCGCGCACCGAGGAGGAGCATGTCCATCGCCCAGAGCCTGGCCGCCGCGATCGGCGCCGACCAGGTCGTCACCGACCCCGAGATCATGGAGGGCTACGCCCACGACGAGGCCGAGTGGGCGCCCTACGGCACCCCCGCCGCGGTGGTGCGCCCGCGCGACACCGCCGACGTGGCCGCGGTGGTGGCCCTGTGCGCCGAGCACCGCGTGCCGGTGGTGGGGCGCGGTGCCGGGACCGGCCTGTCGGGCGCGGCCAACGCCGTCGACGGCTGGGTCGTGGTCTCCTTCGAGCGCATGGACCGGGTGCTGTCGGTGGACCCGGTCCAGCAGAGCGCCGTCGTCCAGCCGGGGGTGGTCAACGACGACCTGCGCCGCAGGGTCGCCGACGACGGGCTGTGGTATCCGCCGGACCCGGCCTCGGCCCCCTGGTCGACGATCGGCGGCAACGTGGCCACGAACGCGGGCGGGCTGTGCTGTGTCAAGTACGGGGTGACCCGCGACTACGTGCTGGGCCTGGAGGCGGTGGTGGGCACCGGGCAGGTGGTGCGGCTGGGCCGGTCCACGGCCAAGGGGGTGACCGGCTACGACCTGGCCGGGCTGATGGTGGGCTCGGAGGGCACGCTGGGCCTGGTCACGGAGGTGACCTTGCGGATGCGGCCGCTGCGCACCGGGGTGGAGCACACGGTGGTGGGCTACTTCGACTCCCTCACCGACGCCGGGCGGGCGGTGGCGGCGGTGGCGGCGTCGGGGGTGGTGCCCTCGGCGCTGGAGCTCATCGACCGGTTCTGCCTGCAGGCCGTGGACGAGTGGAAGAACATGGGGCTGTCGGCGGAGGGGGAGGTGCTGCTGCTGGCGCGCAGCGACCAGCCCGGGGCGGCCGGGGAGCAGGAGGCCGACGCCATCCTGGGCTGCTTCGAGGCGCAGGGGGCGGCCTATGCGGTGCGCTCCACCGACGCCGAGGAGGCCGAGGCGCTGTTCGCGGCGCGGCGGCTGGCCTACCCGGCGCTGGAGCGGCTGGGGCCGCTGCTGACCGAGGACGTGTGCGTGCCCAAGGCGCAGGTGCCGCACATGCTGGCGCGGATCGAGGAGGCGGCCCGCCGGTTCGACACCCACATCGGCAACATCGCGCACGCCGGTGACGGCAACCTGCACCCGCTGTTCATCGTCCCGGCCGGGGACGAGGCGGCGAAGAAGCGGGCCAAGGAGGCGTTCGAGGTGATCGTGGACGAGGCGCTGGCGCTGGGCGGCACGGTGACCGGCGAGCACGGGGTGGGCCTGCTGAAGATGCGCGGGGCCGCCAAGGAGCTGGGCGAGGACGTGGTGGGCATGCACCGGGCGGTCAAGAGCGCCCTGGACCCGGCGGGGATCTTCAACCCCGGCAAGGTGTTCGCCTGACCCCGGAGGGGTGTGCGGGGACGGCGGCGCCCCCGCACACCCTGTGTGGTCCGACCACTGCGCTGCCCGACCGGGTGCGGGCCGGTGTGCGGGGTCAGATGCCGAACGGTGCGGCGTAGCGGATCGTCCCGGCGGGCGGGGTGCGGGCCGGGTCCAGGGACAGGACCATGAGGGCCTCGTCGGGGACCTCGATGTCCAGCCCGATCCCGTAGGCCGAGGCGCGCTCGAACCCGAACCTGGGGTAGTAGCCGGGGTGGCCCAGGACGGTGACGAAGCGTTCGCCGCGGGCGCGGGCGGCGTCCAGGACCGCCCGGATGGCGGCCGATCCGGCGCCGGTGCGCTGGTGCTCGGGCAGGACGGCGCACGGTGCCAGGCACAGGGCCGGGGTGTCGCCGATGTGGCAGCGGGTGAGCAGGGCGTAGGCGGCGACGGTGCCCCGGTCGGTGACGGCGACCATGGACAGGCCCTCGATCCAGGCCGGGTCGGCGCGCAGGGCGTCGACCAGGTCGGCCTCGGCGGGGGTGTCGAACGCGGCGGCGTTGACGGCGTGCACGGCGGCGGTGTCGGCGGGGGTCTCGGCGCGGGTGTTCCAGGCGGTGTTCACGGTGGGCCTCGGGTGTGAGGGGGTCCGGTCCCTGCGTGCGCCGGTGGTGTGCGCGGGCGGTGCCGCGGTCCCGGGGCGGCCCGGGTGGGACCCCGAAGGTGTGGACGTGGCGGGGCGGTGTGCGCCCGGGGCGTGGGCCCCGCCCGGCTCCTGTGGTCGGTACCGTCGTTCGGAGCGCCGACCACGGTAACACGGGTGGGCGGGGTGGTGCGGGTGATACGGGGGAGGCCGTGGTGGCGGGAGGGGTCGTCCGGGGGGAGCTGCGGCCGGTGGACCTGGCCCGTGCGGTGGGGGTGTCGGCCCAGACGGTGCGCGACTGCGAGGCCTCGGGGGTGCTGCCGTCGGCGCGGCGGACGGGGTCGGGGCAGCGGCGGTTCACCGAGCGGCACCTGGCGGCGCTGGTGGCCTACCGTGCGCTGGCTCCGGGCATGGGGGTGATGGCGGCCGGTGAGGTGCTGCGGGTCCTGCACGCGCGTGGGGCGGACGCGGCGCTGGAGGCGGTGGAGGCGGCCTTCGCCGGGGCGCACCGGGAGCGGGGCGCGGTGCGGGAGGCGGCGCGTGCGCTGGCGGCGGTGGCCGCGGCCGCCGGTGCGGGCGGGCGCGAGGCGCCCGCGGTGCTGGCGGGGGTGCGGGCGCGGGAGGCGGAGGGGCCGTTGCGGATCGGCGGGGTGGCGCGCCTGGTGGGGGTGCGGGCCTCGGCGCTGCGGGTGTGGGAGCGGGCCGGGCTGGTGCGGCCGGTGCGGGATCCGCGGACGGGGTACCGGGTGTACGGGCCCGAGCAGGTGCGCGAGGTGCGGGTGGTGTCGGAGCTGCGGCGCGGCGGGTACGGGCTGGGGCAGATCGCGCCGGTGATGGAGGAGCTGCGGGCCTCGGGCGGCGGGGAGGCGCTGGAGGGGGCGCTGCGCCGCCGGGAGGAGGGGCTGGCGGCCAGGGCCCGCGCCCTGGCGGCGGGGGTGGCGCGCCTGCAGGACTACCTGGACCTGCTGGAGGCCGAGGGGCCCTGACCCGCGGCGGGATCGGCTCCCCGCGGGGGCGTCCCGCCTACCGGGCGGGGGTGTCCCGGCCTTGTGTGTCCAGGCGTTCCTCCAGGCGTTCGATGCGGGCCAGCAGCGGGGTGAGCCGGGCCTCGAGCGCTTCGGCGGGCCCCTGCCCGGGGTCGGCGGCCTGCTGGGAGCGCAGGTGGACGTACCCGGCCAGGGCGGCGGTGACCGCGCGGCGGGTGGCCCGGGGGTCGGCGCCCAGCGAGCGCAGGGCCGCGCCGCCGGCGCCCTCCTCCTCGGCGACCAGGCCCAGCAGCAGGTGCTCGCAGCCCACGTAGTTGTGCCCCAGGGCGGTGGCCTCGCCCAGGGCGGCCTCCAGGCAGTGGACGGCCGGGGAGCTGAAGGCGGGCGGGGCGCTGGGGCCCTCCGCCTCGGCCGCCTCGCATCCGGCCAGGGCCGCGGTGAGGGCGGCGGGGGTGATCTCCATGGCCCCCAGCACGTGGAGGGCGAGGTTGCCGCCCTCCTGGACCAGGGCGGCGGCCAGGTCGGCGGTGGTGATGGGGGTTCCGGGGGCCGGGCGGTCGGCGGCCAGGCGCAGCACGGTGCGGGCCCGGGGGGTGAACAGGGGCAGGTGGGCGTCCAGGTCCCGGCCGCGGACGGGGCCGCGCAGGGCCTCGCGGGCGGCGGCCAGGCGGCGCACCGCCTGTTCCAGGGCGCGCTGGCACACGGCCGAGACGGGGATGCGGCTTTCGCGCACCGCCTCGGCGAGGTCCTCGGGGAGGTAGACGTTGACCTTGGGCATCGAAACTCCCTTCGATAGGGGTATGATGTAACCCCTTACATACCCCCACTGGGATCCGGTCCAACCCCCTTGCGGCCCCCAGTGGGGCCCTTCCTTCTCCGGCGGTCCCGCCTGTGGCAGATTGACGCCCATGGACGACGAACTCGACCCGGTGCTGGCGGCGGTGGGGCCGCGGCTGCGCGAGCTGCGCCGCGACCGCGGCATCACCCTGGCCGGCCTGTCGGAGACCACCGGGATCTCGGTGAGCACCCTGTCGCGCCTGGAGTCGGGGCGGCGCCGCCCCACCCTGGAGCTGCTGCTGCCGCTGGCCCGGATGCACGGGGTGCCGCTGGACGAGCTGGTGGGCGCCGACACCGCCGACCCGCGGGTGCGGCTGCGCCCCTTCACCCGCGACGGCGTCGAGTACCTGCCGCTCTCGCGGACCCCCGGGGGCATCCAGGCGTTCCGCATCACCATCCCCCCGCCCCGCGGGCACGTGGAGGCCGACCAGCGCAGCCACGAGGGCCACGACTGGGTGTACGTGCTGGAGGGGCGGCTGCGGCTGCTGCTGGGGCCGCACGACATGGTCCTCAAGCAGGGGGAGGTCGCCGAGTTCGACACCCGTATCCCGCACGGGTTCCTCAACCCCGGCCCGGGGCCGGTCTCCTACCTGGGCCTGTTCGGGCCCCAGGGCGAGCGCGCCCACGTGCGGGTGCGCCCCACCGAGGGGCGCCGTGAGGACGAGGGGGAGGAGGGGGGACCGCGGGGGCGGTGAGGGGCGTCCGACCTCTCGAGAGCCGTTCGCCGGAAAAGGGGAGGTCCCGGTGGGCACCGTCGTCGTGGAGGTCCTCGTCCTGGGGCGGTGGCCCTGCCGGCCGCCGCGACGCGGTGGGCTGTACCCCCGGCGGTGTCGGCGTGCGGCGGGCCGGGGTGTGGCGCGGGCCGGGGCCGGGTAGCCGCCCCCGTGAACGTGTGCACCGGCGCAGGTGAGGGGGAGACATGGCACGGGACGACCGCATCGCGGGGGCGAGCGCGTTCGACGACTACGACCGGGTGGCCGTGGTGACGGGTGCCGACAGCGGTATCGGCAGGGCGACCGCGGTCCGCCTGGCCCGGGACGGCTTCGACATCGGCGTCACCTACCACAGCGACGAGGAGGGGGTGCGGCGCACCGAGGAGGAGGTGCGCCGGATCGGACGGCGGGTGGCGGTGCGCAGGCACGACCTGGCCGACCCGGTGCGGGGCTCGGAGGCCGTCGCCGACCTGGTCGGGGAGCTGGGCGGGGTGGGCGTCCTGGTGAACAACGCGGGCACCGGTTCGGGCGAGCACCTGCTGGACACCGGCTACGAGCGCTGGCGCGAGGTCCTGTCGGTGGATCTGGACGCGCCCTTCCTGTGCGCGAGGATCGCGGCGGAGCACATGCGCGACGCGGGCCGGGGCGGGCGCATCGTCAACATCACCAGCGTCCACGAGGAGGAGCCGCGGGTGACGGCGGGGGCGTACTGCGTCGCCAAGGGCGGGCTGCGGATGCTCACCCGGGTCCTGGCCCTGGAGCTGGGCCTGTACGGCATCACCGCGAACGCGGTGGCGCCGGGGGAGATCGCCACGCCCATGACCGGGCAGCACGAGGAGGAGCCGCGGCTGGACTCGCGCGCGGGGTACCCGCTGCCGCGGCCGGGGCACGCCGACGAGGTGGCCGAGGCGGTGGCGTTCCTGGCCGGGCCCGGGTCGTCCTATGTGACGGGGGCTTCGCTGTTCGTGGACGGGGGGCTGTCCCTGATGGGGCCGCAGGCCGCGGGGGCCCTGGAGGACGCGACCTGGCGCAAGGGCTGAGGCGCCCGGGGGTGTGAGGGACCCCGCCGGGCGGGTAGGCGGTGACCACGGTGCCGCGCGGTGTGCGGCCCGATCCGATGACCGAAGGGGGAGAGGACCATGGCGGACGTGCTCAGCGGGCGGCGGGTGGCGTTCCTGGCCGCGGACGGTGTGGAGCAGGTCGAGCTGGAGCGGCCGCGCCGGGCGCTGGAGGAGGCCGGGGCCGTCACCGAGCTGCTCTCGTTGAAGGACGGCGAGATCCAGGCGATGAACGGGGACATCGAGCCGGCCGACCGGTTCGCTGTGGACCGGCGGGTGGCCGAGGCGTCGGTACAGGACTACGACGGCCTGGTGCTGCCCGGCGGCACCGTCAATCCCGACAACCTGCGCGCCGACGCCGACGCGGTGCGGTTCGTGCGCGAGTTCGCGGCGACGGGCAGACCGATCGCGGCGATCTGCCACGGTCCGTGGACGCTGGTGGAGGCCGACCTGGTGCGCGGGCGCACGCTCACGTCGTATCCGAGCATCCGCACCGATGTGCGCAACGCCGGGGGGAACGTGGTGGAGGAGGAGGTGGTCACCGACGGCGGGATCACCACCAGCCGCAATCCGGACGACCTGCCCGCGTTCTGCGAGCGGATCGTGCGGGAGCTGTCCCGGGCCTGAGGTCCGGGCCCGGGGAGGGGGTGCCCGGGCAGGGGAAGGGTGCGGGGGCGGGGCCCGGTGCGGGCCCCGCCCCCGTGTGCGCCGTGTGCGGGTCAGTCCTGGTCGGGGACCTCGGGGTGGCGGCGCAGGTGGACGATGGCGGTGATCAGGCCGCCCCACAGCAGTGCCATGGAGATGACCATCATGGTGATCGCGCTGGCCGACATCAGTGTCCCTCCTCCTTGTTGTGGACCTGCCCGGTCCCCTCGGTGCGTTCGCGGTCGTGGGCGGCCATCTGGTCGGCGCGCTTCCAGGGCACCAGGGCGATGACGGCGCCGACGACGATGGCGCCGATGGCCACGCCCCACCCGGCGGTGAGCAGGAACCCGGTCGGGTACCCGGCGTAGTTCTCCGTCAGTTCGGTGCGCAGCGCGTCCCACATCATGAAGCCGAGCAGGACCGGGGTGACCACGGCCAGGGTGATGCGCCACCAGCGGCCCAGGCGGATGGAGGACACGCTGTTGGCGTGCTCCTGGAAGGCCGGCAGGCGGCGCAGGACCCACCCGAACACGATGAGGACCACCAGGGCGGCCAGGGCGATGCCGTACTGGTTGATGAAGTGGTCGAACACGTCCAGGTAGTGCAGGCCCTGGTGGGTCGGGAAGATCAGGATCGACACCAGGGCGATCAGGCCGCCGACGATCAGGACCGCCTGGAGGCGGCCCAGGCCGACGCGGTCCTGGACGGCGGAGACGACGACCTCGACGATGCTGATCAGCGAGGTGAGTCCGGCGATGACCAGCGACGCGAAGAACAGCACGCCGAACAGCGCCCCGCCGAACGGCAGGGTGGAGATGATCTGCGGGAAGGCGATGAAGGCCAGGCCGATGCCGGAGGTGGCGACCTCGTCCACCGCGGTGCCCGCGGCGGTGGCCATGAAGCCCAGGGCGGCGAACACGCCGATGCCGGCCAGCAGCTCGAAGGAGCTGTTGGCGAAGCCCGCCACCATGGCCGAGCCCGTCAGGTCGGCCTTGCGCTTGAGGTAGGAGGCGTAGGTGACCATGATGCCGAAGCCGATGGACAGCGAGAAGAAGATCTGCCCGTAGGCCGCCACCCACACGCTCCCGTCGGCCATGGCGCTCCAGTCGGGGGTGAACAGGGCGTCCAGGCCGGTGGTGGCGCCGTCCAGGGTGAGGGCCTGGATGACGAGGATGAGGAACAGGACCACGAGCAGCGGGATGAAGACCTTGTTGGCCTTTTCGATGCCGTTGCGGACGCCCAGGGCCAGGATGGCCAGGACCACGATCCACACGGCGATGAGCGGCCAGGCGACGGCGGGCACGTAGCCGGTGATCCCGCCGGGGGCCTCGCTCATCTGGAGGTAGTCGCCGAAGAAGAACGCGTTGGGGTCCTCGCCCCAGGCGCCGGTGATGGAGAACCAGACGTAGGAGGCGCTCCAGGCGATGATCGCGCCGTAGTAGACCGCGATCACGAAGCAGATGGCCACCTGCCACCAGCCGATGGCCTCGGCGGGCCGGGAGATCCGCCGGTAGGACAGGGGCGCCGAGGACCGGTACCTGTGGCCGATCGAGTACTCGAGGATGAGCAGCGGGATGCCGGCGGTGAGCAGGGCGACGAGGTAGGGCACCATGAACGCCCCGCCGCCGTTCTCGTAGGCGATGTAGGGGAATCGCCAGATGTTCCCGAGCCCGACGGCGGATCCGATCGCCGCCATCAGGAACCCCGCGCGCGTTCCCCACTGCTCGCGCGTCTGTTGGGCCATGGTTAGGTCTCCTCATCGTGCCTGTCGTTGCGCGTCCCGCACGCTAGCAGGATTTGGACGAAACGGCATGTTCCAGGACCGGTTGTCGGCTGTTCGTCTTGCCTGCGTGGGGGGTCGGCGCTCGATCGTCCACGTCGGGATCGCCTGTGCCGCAGGGGTGAGCGCTCCTTACGGGCGGTGTTCAGGTGGGCTCACGTTCGGGTGCCGGCCCGGGGCGCCCCGCCGGTGCCCGCGGCACGGCGGTGCCGCGGGCGTTCGCGCGGGGGCGGGTCCACGGGTCGTTCACACCGCCGACGGTAGCCCGGCCGGGGGCGGTGCGCCCGGAGCGGCGCGGGGTTTCACCAGCGCATGTGCACGTGTTCGGCGAAGCCGGTGAGGCCGTCCACGGAGATCTCGGTGCCGTCGTCGGTGCGGACGGTGCCGGTGTAGTGGCCGAAGCACTGGCGGGTGTCGTTGACCAGGACCCCTGCGTCGGTGCGGTCCAGGCGGCGGTGGAAGGGGGTGAACACCAGGTCGATCCGCCCCGAGGGGGAGCGGATCCACCAGGGCGAGGAGTCGTCGTCGGGGTCGTAGTCCCACTGGAGTTCCTCGCCGACCTTGGTCAGGCGGCCGTCCACGCACAGGGCGTTCTCGGTCAGGCCGGTGCCCCGGGTCCACCGGCCGCCCAGTTGCAGGCCCACGGTGTGGGAGTCGGTGACTCCGGCGGCGGCGCCCCAGTTCCAGAGGGTGTCGTAGGGCCAGATGCCGCGGCCGTGGTCCAGGACGCCCCAGCCGCCGGAGAAGTCCAGGGTGCGCTCGCCCAGGCGGACGGTGCCGTGGGCGGGGCGGGCGGTGTGCTTGGAGGTGTACTGGAAGCGGGTGGGGCTCCAGGGGATGACCACGTTCATGGTCTCGTGCCCCTCTGGCAGGCCGACGGTGAGGTCGGCGTGCAGGCGGCCCCGGGGGGTGTCGCAGGCGAAGCGCAGGCGGTCGCCGTCGGGGCCGGGGGTGATGCGGGCGCGGACCGGGCCCAGGGCGGTGGTGGGTCCGGCGTTGAGGGTGTCGGGCAGGCGCACCCCGTGCCCGAGCGGGCCCAGGTGGCTGCGGCCGGTCTCCACTCCCCCGTATTCCAGCAGGTAGACGGAGGTGAGCGACAGGTAGTCGAGGTCGGCGACGGTGAGGGCGACCAGGTGCGTGGGGGTCAGGACGCACCAGTACTCCCATTTCTTGCGGCGTCCGCGGCCGCGGGGCAGGGCGGTGGTGTGCAGTGGGGTGCGGGACCAGCCCACGGCCCGGGGGTCGAGGCGGCCCCGGGGTGTGCACAGGTCGACGGGGGCGGTGATCTCCCGCTCGTGCGTTGGCATGACCGGCAGCATAGGCGGCACCGGCCGCCGGCGGTAGGAGCCATGGGGCCCGTGGCGCCCGGGGCCGGTGCGGCGCGGTGGAGCCGAAAAGGCGTGGTGCCCGGCGGGGGGCGCGTGCGACGGTGGTGGTGCCGCGGCGCCCCCGCCGCGGGTCTTCGGCCCACGAGGAGGTCCTTTGACGGACGACGAGTGCAAGTTCTGCGGTATCGCGGCCGGCCGGCTGACGTCCAGCCCCGTCTACGAGGACGACCTGGTGGTGGCGTTCATGGACCTGTACCCGGTGACGCCGGGGCACGTGCAGGTGGTGCCGCGCGCCCACGTGGCGGAGCTGGGCGAACTGGACGACGCGGTCGGGGCGCGGTTGTGGAGCGTGGCCCGCCGGGTGGGGACGGCCCTGCGCGGCGGCGCGGTGCGGTGCGAGGGGGTGAACCTGTTCCTGGCCGACGGTGAGGCGGCCGGGCAGGAGATCTTCCATGTGCACCTGCACGTCTTCCCCCGGTTCGCGGGGGACCCCTTCTCGATCCACGCGGTGTGGGAGGAGGCCGACCGGGCGGTGCTGGACGGGCAGGCGGCCCGGCTGCGCGCCCTGGTGCCCCGGGAGTGAGGGCGGGTCAGCGCGGGGCCAGGAAGGCGCGGGCCCCGCGCAGCCGCGTGCGCAGCACGGCGCGGGTGGCGGTGCAGTCCAGGCGCACGTCCAGCGGGCCGGGCGGGCCGGAGACGGCGCGGCGGCCGCGGGGCAGCCGGTCGGGGTCCAGGCCGTCGCGGCGGGCGATGAGCACGCCCAGGGCGTGGCGGCTGAGCGCGTCGGGTCCGGCCAGGTGGTGGACGCCGGTGCGGTCGGAGGCGGCCAGTTCCAGCAGGGCGTCGGCCAGGTCGCCGACGTGGACGGGGCAGCGGACGTCGTCGGTGAACAGGGCTCCGGGGCCGCCCGCGGCCAGGTGGTGGACGCGCTGTTCGTGGGCGGAGCCGTTGCCGCCGATGATCAGCGAGGTGCGGGCGATGACCGCCTCGGGGTGCAGGGCTTTGACGGCGGTCTCGGCGGCGGCCTTGGCGGCCCCGTAGGGGTTGACGGGGTCGGGGAGGGCGGTCTCGGGGTAGGCGGGGGCGGTGCCGGAGAACACGGCGTCGCTGGAGACGTGGACCAGGCGGGCGCCGGCCGCGGCGGCGGCCAGGGCCGCGTGGGCGGCGCCGTCGGCGGTGACGGCCCAGTCGCCCTGCCGGTAGGCGGTGTTGACGACGGCTTCGGGGCGCACCCGTCGGACCAGGTCGGTGACGGCGTCGCGGTCGCGCAGGTCCAGGGCGTGCCAGGCGATGTCCGGGGCGGCGGGGGCGCCGGTGGTGGAGGTGGCGCTCACCCGGTGGCCGGCGGCCAGGGCCCGGCGGGCGACCTCGCCGCCCAGGTGGCCGCTGGCGCCCAGGACGAGGAGGGAGGGTGCGGTGGTCATGGACGCACACGCTACCGGGGGGCGGCCGGGCCGCAGGGCGGGCGCGCGGGTGCGGATGAGTACGGGTGCTCAGGCGGGGTGAGTACGCGTGCGGATGGCGGGGGGCCGACGGCTGCGTAGCTTCGGGGCATGACCTCCCTCGTCCTCGCGGCCGGGTACGCCGCCGCGGCCCTGCACTTCGTGTTCTTCGCCTGTGTCGTCCTGGGCGGTTTCGCCGCCTGGTGGCGTCCCCGCCTGTTCTGGGTCCACCTGGGGGTGGCCGCCTACGCGCTGGGGATCGTCATCGTGGACTGGCCGTGTTTTCTGACCGAGATCGAGAACTGGTCGCGGGCGACGACCGGGCGAGCGGTGATGGAGTCGGGGTTCATCGACTTCTACCTGACCGGGACCCTGTACCCGCGCGAGCACCTGATGACGTCGCGGGTGGTGATCGCGGCGGTGGTCGCCTGCTCGTGGGCGGGCGCCTGGTGGTCGGCGCGGCGCCGTGCGGCCCGGGGGCGGGAGACGTTCGCGGTGGGCGGGGGCGGCTGAGGGCTGCCGGCCCGGCCGGTCAGGCCAGGGCGGCGGGCCGGTCGGGGTCGGCGGGCTCCGCGGGGGCGGGGGGTTCGGGGGTGCCCGGGACGGCGGTCTGGGCGATGAACGCCCCGGCGACGATGACGGCCGCCCCGAGGATCTGCACGGGTGCCAGGGCCTCGCCCAGCAGGATCCAGGCGAGCACGATGGCGG
This sequence comes from Nocardiopsis sp. NPDC006139, assembly GCF_040614155.1. Lineage (NCBI taxonomy): Bacteria > Bacillati > Actinomycetota > Actinomycetes > Streptosporangiales > Nocardiopsidaceae > Nocardiopsis > Nocardiopsis sp. NPDC006139. The sequence goes on along the minus strand of NZ_JBEXTT010000008.1, from coordinate 107,028 downwards.
TGACGACCTCCAGGTAGGCGACGCCTCCGGCGATCTGCGGGGACAGCAGGCGTACGGCGGCGATGCCGGTGAAGTAGGCGATCACGGTGGAGACCAGGCCCAGCCACAGGGCCAGGGACCAGCCGGGCAGCGGCAGCGGGCCCAGGGCGGTGGTGGTGGCGAGCAGTTCCCAGTCCATGGACCAGGGGCGGGCCAGGGGCAGCAGCAGGACGGTGGCGGTGAGGGAGCCGAAGGCGATGACGGCCAGGGGGTCGGCGTCCTGGCCGGTGCGGTCCGACAGCAGGAAGTAGGCGGCCTGGGCGGCGGCCGCGCCCAGGGCCAGGCCGACGCCCACGGCGTCCAGGCGCATGCCCGCCCATACCTCCAGCAGCAGGACCAGGCCGGTGACGGCCATGATCACGCCGACGACGGCGGCCGGGGGGACCTTGGTGCGGCGTACCAGGCGCAGCCAGACCAGGACCAGGACGGGGCCGAGGAATTCGATGAGCAGGGCGATGCCGACGGGGATGCGGGCGATCGCGGCGAAGTACAGGGCCTGGACCCCGGCCATGGGGAACACGCCGTAGGCGAGGATGAGCAGGGGGCGGCGGGTCAGCAGGCGGCGGTGGCGCACGGCGACGGGCAGCAGCAGGAGGGCGGCCCCGGCCAGGCGCAGCCAGGTGACGTGGACCGAGTCCAGGCCGGCGTCCAGGAGGGGGCGGGCGAAGACGCCCGAGCCGCCGAACGCCAGGGCCGAGGCGAGGGCGAAGGCCAGGCCGGTGGGGCGGTGGCGGGCGGGTGCTGGGGGCACGGGCTCTCCCGGGGCGGCGCGGAAAAGGTGGGATCTTTCGAGGATAGAGGGAGGGGGGAGCGGCCCGTGTCGCCGGGGCGGCCGGTGGGGCGGGCCGGTCAGGTGTTCGGGGAGGTGAGGTCGAGTTCGGCCCAGGCGACGTCGTGCCAGGCGTCGTGCTTGCGGCCGACCCGGTGCATGACGCCGACGTCGGTGAACCCCAGGGCGCGGTGCAGGCCCAGGCTGGCGTCGTTGGGCAGGGTCATGCAGGCGATGGCGCGGGTCATGCCGCGTTCGGCCAGGCGGGGCAGCAGCGCCGAGTACAGGGTGCGCCCGGCGCCGGTGCGGCGCAGGCCGCGGCGGAGGTAGACGCTGACCTCGCAGCAGCGGTCGTAGGCGGCGCGGGTGCGGAAGGTGCCGCCGTAGGCGTAGCCCAGCAGGGTGCCCTCGGCGTCCTCCAGGACGAGCCAGGCGTGGCGGTCCTGGGCGGTGGCGATGCGGGCGGCCATCTCCCGGGCGGTGGGGGGTTCCAGTTCGAAGGTGATGGCGGTGTCGGTGACGTAGGGCGCGTAGATGTCGGCGCAGGCGGCGGCGTCGGCCGGGGTGGCGTCACGGACGGTGTGGAGGGCGGGCATCGCGTTCATAGTGAGGATGCTAAACGAATATGTTCACTATAGTGAACACCATGAGCGATGACCTCTCTGTGGCCCTCGCCACCACCCTCCAGCGCCTGCGCTCGGACCGGGGCCTGACCGGCGCCGCCCTGGCCGATTTGTCCGGGGTCTCCCGGACCATGATCAGCCGGATCGAGAACGGCGACGTCCAGCCCACCGCCTCCCTGCTGGGGCGGCTGTCGGCGGCCCTGGGCATCACCCTGTCGGAGCTGATCGCCGACGCCGAGCGCGGCGAGCGCCGGCTGGTCCGGCGCGCCGACCAGCCGGTGTGGACCGACCCCGACACCGGCTACACCCGCCGGGCCGTCTCGCCCGCCTCGGGCGGGCGCCTGGAACTGGTGGAGGTGCACCTGCCGCCGGGCGCGCGGGTGGCCTTCCCCGCCGAGGCCTACGCCTTCACCCACCACCAGATCTGGGTCCTGGAGGGGACCCTGGAGTTCACCGAGGGGGAGACCGTGCACGGGTTGGGGGAGGGCGACTGCCTGCGGCTGGGCTCGGCGGCCCCCTGCGAGTTCCACAACCCCGGGCGGGGCGAGTGCCGCTACCTGGTGGCGGTCACCCGCCGCACCCCCTGACCGGGGGCCGGCCTCAGGCCAGCGCCCGGACCAGGCGGGGGCGCTGGTCGGCGAGCCGGTCGCGGCGCCGGTCCCAGCGCTCCCAGCCGCCGGAACCGGCGTGGGCGCGGACGAACGCCGCGTCGCCCGCGGCGACCCGCCCGGCCACGAACGCCCGGGCCACCGCCAGGTAGTCCTCCACCGTCCGCGGCAGCAGGGCCCGGTCGGCGCCGGACAGGCCGTAGGCGTCGGCGACCACTCGCAGGCGGCGGGCGGTGTCCAGGCCCTCCCAGACCGTCCCGGCCGCGGCCTCGGGGGGCAGGGTGGGCCCCATGTAGTACGCCAGGGCGGCCACGTCCCACAGCGGGCGGCCCGGGGCGGCCAGGTCGAAGTCGATGAGGGCGGCCGCCCTGCGCCCGCGGAACACGAGGTTCTCCACGCACGGGTCGTTGTGGCACAGCAGCGGTCCGCCGTGCGGGTCGGCCAGGTCGGCGGGCCAGGGCGCGGCGGTGTCCACGGGGACGCGGGCGGCCGCGTCGTGGTAGCGGCGCAGCAGGCGGGCGGCCGAGGCCAGGACCGCGTCGTCGGCGACCCAGGCGGGGAACGGGGGCAGCGCCACCTCGCCCTCGACGAAGCCCAGCTCCTCCCGGCCGTCGGGGCCCAGCGCCAGCGGGCGGGGCGCGCCGTCGAACCCGGCCCCGGGCAGGGCGCGCAGGTGGGGGTGCAGGGCGGCGGCGGTGGCGGGGGCGGTGCGCAGCACCCGGTCGCCGCGGCGGGTGACGGTGTTCATCATGCCGCCGGGCAGGGGGAGGGGGTCGTTCACGGGCCCAGCCTCGCACGGGCCCGGCGGCGGGAAAACCGGTGGCGCCGCGGCCGGGGCGGGGGACAGGATCGGTGGCAGATGGCGAACGAAGGGAGGGCCCATGGCCCGCCGCCGCTCTCCGCAGGAGGAGAAGCTGCTGTCCTACACCCGTGACCGCCGCAACCGGTACGGCGAGAACGACAAGGCCTCGCGCAAGGGCGTCCCCCGCGCCAAGAGCCGGGTCTCGCGCCGCAACCGGCGCGCGGAGGCCGTGGCCCTGTCCGGCGGGCGCACCACCGCCGACCTGGACGCGGGCGCCGACGTGCAGGAGCGCGTCGAGCGCAACCGGCGCGCCCGCTGGGCCAAGGCCCCCGACGTGCCGCTGGCGACCGAGGTCCTGTACAAGATGGGGCGGCGCTCGGCCAGGGGCGACGGGGCCGCGGACGAACGGGCCGAGCGGGTGCGCTCCCGGCTGCGCGGGGCGCCGCGGCGGCGGTGATCCCCCGCCCCGGCCGGGCCCGCCGCCCGCACGGGGCGGCCGCTCCTTCGTGGCGGTGCGGCGTGCACCCTGCTCCGTCCGTCCCGCCCGCGGGCGGGAGGGAGGCCGGGGGCCGTCGGCCGGGCGGGGTCAGGGCAGCGGTACGGGGACCGGCCGCGACCCCTCGGCCAGCGAGCGGGCGCCGGCCACCCCGACCAGGGAGGCGGCCACCGCCTCGCGCGCCCCGACCGGGGGCGGGGTGCCGTGTTCGACCGTGTCGCGGAACCCCCGCAGGATCAGCACCGTGCCCTCCTCCCCCCGGGCGAGAGGGGCGCCGTCCAGCAGCACCGGCGGGGCCGTGAGCTCCTCCTCGTGGGCCGCGCCGTCGTCGCGGGTCCAGCCCTCGCGGCGTACCCGCACCGACCAGGCGCGCTCCCCGGCCGCCCGGACCGATTCGGCGGCGGCCAGGGTGCCGTGCACCGACATCCGGCTCCAGTGGGCGTCGGACTCGCCCTGGAGGAAGCCGTTGCGGGTCAGGGCCAGGGCGCCGGTGGACAGGCGCACCGCCATCACGGCGGCCCGGCGCGGGTCGGCGGTGTCGACGGGGAACGCGGTGACCTCCACCGGCCACGCCCCGGTGACGGCCAGGATCGGCGACAGCGAGTGCGTGCAGTAGGCGGTGGAGGGGATGCGGCCGCGCCAGTGCGCGGGGTCGCCGGTGAGGGCGCGGACCGCCTCCGGTGACATGCCGTGCAGGTAGTCGGCCTCGATGAGGGAGATCCGGCCCAGGGCGCCCTCGGCGGCCAGCCGGCGCAGGACCCGCACGTGCGGGTGCAGGACGTAGTTCTCGGCGAAGGAGTAGGTGGCCTGGGACCTGTCGGCGGCCTCGACCAGGGCGCGCCCCTGCTCGGCGTCGGTGCAGGCGGCGGTCTCCGACAGGACGTGGACGCCGCGTTCGAGGAAGGCCAGGGCGGGTGCGGCGTGGGTGTCGAAGTCGTCGGCCAGGAGCACCCCGTCCAGGTCGGCGTCGAGCAGGTCGCGCCAGTGCCCGCCCAGCGGGACGCCGGGCAGGTGGGCGCGGGCCCGTTCGCGGGCGGCGGGGTCGGTGTCGCACCCGGCCGCCACGTCGATGCCGACCCTGCGGGCCCAGCGGGCCAGGTGGAGCCCCTGCCCGAGGCCGACCACCCCCATCCGCACGGGTCGCGCGGACGGTTCCCGCGCGGGCGAGGGCGCGGAGGGGACGGCTGTTCCGGGGCGGAGAGGGTCTGTCATGGCGCCCATGATGGGGCAGGGCCGGGGCCGGGCGCGCGGGGTTTTCCGGGCGGCGTGCGGGCGATGAGGACGGTGGCACGGGGCGTCCAGCCCAGGGAGGTGTACAGGTGGCGCCCCTGCGGGGAGGCGACCAGCAGGCCGTGGACGGCGCCCGCGCGGCGGGCGTGCCCGGCCAGGGCCGACATCACGGCCGCGCCCAGGCCGCGGCGGCGGTGGTCGGGTTCGGTGGTGATGGAGTCGGCGACGGCGTCGTCGGCCGAGATGCCCATGACCCCGGTGGCGGCCTCCTCGCCCTGGGCGGTGGAGACCCGCACCCGGATCACCGCGCGGGCCCTGCCGACGGTGACGCGGTAGGGGCGGGGCGGGTCCAGGGACGGGTGCTCGTCCAGGTCCGCGGTCATGAGGGTCTCGGTGCCCGGGTCGACCGCCAGGCCGGCCTCCTCCAGCAGCAGCGCGGTCTTGTCGGGCGCGGCGGTGGGCACGGTCAGCCAGTCGGTGTGCTCCGAGGCCAGGACGCGCTCGGCGGCGGCGGCGATGGTGTCGGGGGCGCCGTCGGCGTCGAGCAGGATGTACTCGTCGTGGCGGTGCGCGAACCCGAAGCGCACGCGCAGCGCCCCGTCGGCCTCGGCCGGCTCGGGCAGGGAGCGCGCCGTCCCCCAGCCCCGTTGCCAGCGGCGGACGAGGTCGGGCAGGGGTGCGGCGGGCGGGTTCGGCATCGGTTTCCTCGCGCGGGGCGGGGCCGGTGGGGCCCCTGGGGCTGGTGTCTGCCATTCGACCACACCGGGGGGACCGTCCCGGCCGGTCGGCCGTGGGGTACCCCGGGGGCGGGGGTGCCGGTGGGAGCGTGTGTAACGTCGATGGCACGCCACCGAAACAGCCACGACCCCGTCATGTCGCGGTCGCCCCGCCCGGCGTCGGGGCGCCGCCATCGAGAGGACCGCGTTGCGCATGTCCGACGTCCACGTCACCGGCCTGGCCGACCACCACCCCGCCGTGCGGGCCGCCTACGAGCGGGTGGTGCGCCGCGACCCCGACCAGCCGGAGTTCCGCCAGGCCGTGCTGGAGGTCCTGGAGACCCTCTCCCCGGTGCTGGTCCAGCACCCCGAGTACGTCGAGGCCGGGATCCTGGAGCGCCTGTGCGAGCCCGAGCGCCAGATCGTGTTCCGTGTCCCCTGGCGCGACGACCGCGGCCGTGTGCACGTCAACCGGGGCTTCCGGGTGGAGTTCAACGGCGCGCTGGGCCCCTACAAGGGCGGCCTGCGCTTCCACCCGAGCGTGGACCTGGGCGTGGTGAAGTTCCTGGGCTTCGAGCAGATCTTCAAGAACGCGCTGACGGGGATGAGCATCGGCGGCGGCAAGGGCGGCTCCGACTTCGACCCCAAGGGGCGCTCGGACGCCGAGGTCGAGCGGTTCTGCCAGTCGTTCATGACCGAGCTCTTCCGCCACCTGGGCGAGCACACCGACGTGCCCGCCGGGGACATCGGGGTGGGCGGCCGCGAGATCGGCTACCTGTTCGGCCAGTACCGGCGCCTGGCCAACCGCTGGGAGGCGGGGGTGCTCACCGGCAAGGGCCTGGAGTGGGGCGGCTCGCGGGTGCGCACCGAGGCCACCGGGTACGGGGCGGTGCTGTTCGCCCAGCGGATGCTGGAGCGCCGGGGCCGGTCCCTGGAGGGCGCCCGCGTGGTGGTGTCGGGGTCGGGCAACGTCGCCCTGTACGCGGCGGAGAAGGCGCAGCAGCTGGGGGCCGTGGTGGTGGCCTGCTCCGACTCGGGCGGCTACGTCCTGGACGAGAAGGGCCTGGACCTGGACCTGCTCAAGCAGATCAAGGAGGTGGAGCGGGGCCGGGTCGCCGACTACCCCGCCCGGCGCGGCGGCGCCGCCCGGTACGTGGCGGGCGGCAGCGTGTGGGAGGTGCCGTGCGCGGTGGCGCTCCCGTGCGCCACCCAGAACGAGCTGGACGCCGAGGACGCCCGCGCCCTGGTGCGCAACGAGGTGGCGGCGGTCGCGGAGGGCGCCAACATGCCCACCACCCCCGAGGCGGTGCGGGTGCTGCGCGAGGCCGGGGTGCTGTTCGCCCCGGGCAAGGCGGCCAACGCGGGCGGGGTGGCCACCAGTGTGCTGGAGATGCGCCAGAACGCCCGCCGCGAGTCGTGGTCGTTCGAGTACACCGAGGCGGAGCTGGCCCGCATCATGGCCAACGTCCACGACCGCTGCGAGGAGGCGGCCGAGCGCCACGGCGCCCCGGGCGACTACGTGCTGGGGGCCAACGCGGCCGGGTTCGAGCGGGTGGCCGACGCCATGCTCGCCCAGGGGCTCGTCTAGCCGGTCTCGGTTCGTGCCCGGCGGCACGGGAGGACGTTCGGGGAACGGGCTCCGACCGGCCGGGGCCGGTGCGGTGGCGGCGTCCTGCCGCCCCACCGCCCGCCCCGGCCGACGGCCATCCGGCCGGGTGCGGGGGCGGGCGGTATTTTCCGTTGACCGCCGTTGCGGGGCGCCCCTAGGGTCGCGGCCATGAGCGATCCCCGTGTGTTCCCGCGGTTCGTGGCCGACGAGCGCACCATGTTGACCCAGTGGCTGGACTGGCACCGCGAGACCCTGGCCCTCAAGTGCGCCGACCTGGACGAGGCGGGGCTGCGCGAGCGCTCCGTGCCGCCCTCGCAGATGTCCCTGCTGGGGCTGGTGCGGCACCTGGCGCACGTGGAGTTCACGTGGTTCCAGCGCCACCTGATGGGAGAGGACACGCCCAACCCGGTCAAGTCCCCGCAGGACCCCGACGGCGACTTCCTCGGCGCGGACACCGCGCCGGTGCGGGAGGCGTTCGCGCTGTGGCGGGCCGGAGTGGAGCGCTCCCGCGAGGTGTCGGCGTCGCTGCCGCTGGACGCCCTGGCCCGGAGGGAGTGGCGGGGGAACACCGTCTCCCACCGCTGGATCCTGATGCACATGGTCTCGGAGTACTCCCGCCACAACGGCCACGCCGACCTGCTGCGCGAGCGGGTGGACGGCGCGACCGGCTTCTGACCGGAGCGGGGGCGGCGGTCCGCCGGTTTGCGGTTGACGCAGCGTCAACCCCTAGCGTCGGGGCCATGGAGATCACTGTCGTGGACACCCGTACCGGCATGGAGCGCGTGCTGCGCGCCCCGGCCGAAGACCGCCCCGGACTGCTGGCGGAGATGCTCGAACCCGTGCGGGGCATGTACCGCTTCGCGCCCGTGGAGGTCGACCTGGTGGACGTGCACCTGCGGGGCATGGGCTTCCCGCTGGACCGCGACGAGGAGCGGTGCCTGGCGGCACTGGAGGACCTGGCGCGGGCCGACGCGTGGAACCGGATCGGGGCCGCCATGGAACGCGGCGCGGCCCGGCTGGCCGAGGCCGTGCCGGGGCTGGAGCCGCACGACGTCACGGTGCTGCTCACCCTGGGCGACCCGGGCGACGCCCATTTCACGGACACCGTGCTGGGCGTGGCCGGGTTCGGCGGCATCTGGGGGTACATCACCATCACGCTGTGGCCGTTCCGGGAGAACCTGGAGCGGTTGGAGACCACCGCCGTGCACGAGCTGCACCACAACCTGCGCTACGCCCCGGGCGGGGTGGTGTGGGACCCGGCGACCGTCACGGTCGGCGAGCACGTGGTGGGCGAGGGGCTGGCCGACGCCTTCGCCCGGGAGCTGTACGGCGACGACCTGGGCCGCACCCGCATCGCCGTGCCGCACCTGCGCGACGAGGCGGTGTTCGACAAGGTGGTGTCGGGGCTGGGGGTGACCGGCATGGAGAACTTCACGGCCTGGGTGCACGGCGACGAGAGCGCCAGGCGCTTCGGCACCGCCCCGGTGGGGCTGCCCGCCGGGGCGGGGTACGCGGTCGGGAACCGGCTGGTCGACGCCTACCTGGCGGCGACCGGGCGCACCGCGGCCCAGGCGCTGCGCGACGACCACGCGGAGGTCATCGACACCGCACTGGCCCGGCTGGGCCGGTGACGGGAAGGGGGACGGCGGTGGAGTGGACGATCGGGGAGCTGGCGGCGCGGGCGGACGTCAGCAGCCGCACCCTGCGCCACTACGACGAGGTCGGGCTGCTGTCCCCCTCCCGGACGGGGCCGGGGGGCCTGCGCCACTACGGTCCCGAGCAGGTCGCCCGCCTGCAGCGGATCCTGCTGCTGCGCCGCACGGGGATGGGCCTGGCCGACATCGGCCGGGTGCTGGCCGAGGAGGTCGACGAGGCGGAGGGGCTGCGGGCGCACATCGCCGCCCTGGAGCAGGAGCGCGAACGGATCGACCGGTACATCCGGGAGGTGCGGCACACCCTCCGGGCGCGGGAGGAGGGGGTGGACCCCTGCCCGGACGTGATGTTCGAGGGGTTCAACGACCGCTACCAGGACGGGGTCGTGGAGCGCTGGGGCGAGGAGGCGTTCCGGGCGGGCAACGAGTGGTGGCACAACAAGAGCGTGCGCGAGCAGCGGGAGTGGAAGCGCGCGACGGAGGCGCTGGTCGCCGACTGGGCGGCCGCCTCGCGGGAGGGCGCCGCCCCGGACTCCGACCGGGCCCAGGAGCTGGCGGCCCGGCACGTGGAGTGGCTGGCGATCCCGGGCACCCCGGTCCACGCGGGCGACAGGGAGCGGTCGATCGCGATGGTGACGTGCCTGGCCGACACCTACGTGGAGGACCCGGCGTTCGCCCGGACCTACGGGGACCGGGAGGGCGCGGAGTTCGTGCGCGAGGCGCTGCGGCTGTACGCCCGCACCCGCATGTAGGACACCTCGGGGTACCAGCGGCTTTGAGGGTTCTTGCCGCAGGTCCCGGGGTTCTCCGCGGAAAGTCTCACCCGGGTTTTCAAAGATAGCGTTGAAGGCATGGCTATCGACATCGCACCGGCCGCACGCCCCGTCGAGGCGGCCGCCGTCCTGGACCTGCTCCCCGCCCGGCCCCGGCTGCTCGCCCTGGGCGAGCCCGCCCACGGGCAGGACGCCCTGCTCCGGCTGCGCAACGACCTCTTCCGCATCCTCGTCGAGCAGGCGGGGTACCGGACGATCGCGCTGGAGAGCGACTGCCTGAAGGGACGGATCGTGGACGGGTACGTCACCTCCGGCACGGGCACCCTCGACCGGGCCATGGAGGAGGGGTTCGGCCACGGGTGGGGAGCCTTCCCGGGCAACCGCGACCTGGTGCGCTGGATGCGCGCCCACAACGAGGGGCGGCCCGCGTCCGAACAGGTCCGCTTCGCCGGGTTCGACGGCCCGCTGGAGATCACCGCCGCCGACAGCCCCCGGCGGGCCCTCACCGGGCTCCACGGCCACCTCGCCGCCCGGGTCGGCGCCGACCTGCTCCCGTGCACCGCCGACACGCTCGACCGCCTGCTCGGCGACGACGGCCGGTGGACCGAGCCCGAGGCCATGATGGACCCGGCCCGGTCGGTGGGGCGCTCCGCCGAGGCCGCCCGGCTGCGGCTGATCGCCGACGACCTGGTGGCGCTGCTCGACGAACAGGCGCCGCACCTGATCGCGTCCTCCTCCCCGGAGGAGTGGGAGCGGGCGCGCCAGGACGGGCGCACCGCCCTGGGCCTGCTGCGCTACCACCACTGGATGGCCGACACCTCGCCGGGGCGGATGGACCGGCTGCTGGGCGTGCGGGACGCCATGATGGCCGCCGAGCTGCTCGCCCTCGCCGAACGCGGACCCGTCCTGGCGAGCGGGCACAACAGCCACTTCCAGCGGCAGGAGAGCACCATGACCATGTGGCAGGGACCGGTGCGCTGGTGGAGCGCGGGTGCGCTGGCGGGCACCCGGCTGGGGGAGGAGTACGCGTTCTGGGCCACCGCCGTGGGCGCCATCGGCGACCGGGGGGTGGGCGCCCCGCCCCCCGACACCGTGGAGGGCATGCTGTACGCGCTCCCGGGCGAGCGCTGCGTCGTCGACCCCGCCGGGCTGGCCGCCGCCCTCGCCGGCGCGGAGCCCGCCGCCCGGGTGTCCCCGTGGTTCGGCTACGCGCCGCTGGACCCGGCCCACCTGCCCGGCCTGGACGGCCTCGCCTTCGCCCGGGGGACCGCCTAGCGTCTGCTCCCGGAGGCCCTCCTGCGACACCGGGCACGGACCGCGGGTTCACGAGAACACCGTCTGGCGCCGGGGGCGGCCCTCCGGGAGGATGGCGCGCATGCATCCGGACGGCTGGCACCTCACCGACGACATCGACGCCTTCCTCGACCGGGCCGGGGGCTTCCTGCGCTCGCGCCCGGCCCTGCACACCACACCGCTGACGGCGCTGGAGAAGGCGCGCGCCGGCGGAGCGGGCCCGCCGGGCGCCGACCCGGCCGAGCTCGGGTGGTGGCAGGACGGGGACGGGGTCGGTGCCTTCTTCTACCGCCTCGGGGGCCGCCGCCTGTATCTCACCGCCGTGTCCCCCGGGCAGGCCGACGCCCTCGCCGCCCGCCTTTCCGGCCTGGGCAGCTCCCTGCCCGGCGTCCTCGCGGACCGGGACACCGCCGCCGCCTTCGCCCGGGCGTGGCAGCGGCGCACGGGCGCGGCGGCCACCCCTGGGGAGTGGCGCGTGCGCCTCCACCGGCTGGGCGGCCTGACGGCGCCGGGGCCGGTCCCGGCGGGGCGGGCGCGCGTCGCGGGCCCGGGGGACCGCGAGCGGGTCGTGCGCTGGTGCCGGGACTTCTGCGTCGACGTCGGCGAGCAGGAGTCCATCGACGCCATCGACGCCGGGAACTGGGCGCAGACGCGCTTCGGGGACAAGGGCTTCACCTTCTGGGAGACCCCGGACGGTACGCCCGCCTCCATGGCGGGCACGACCCCGATGGTCGCGGGCATGGTCCGCGTGGACCCCGTCTCCACCCCGGCGCACCTGCGCGGGCGCGGTTACGCGGGCGCCGTCACGGTGGAGGTGAGCCGGGCCGCGCTGGCGGCGGGCGCGACGGACGTGGTGCTGTTCGCCGACCCGGGCAACCCCACCAGCACGGCCCTGTACCGGCGGATCGGGTACGTCCCGCTGGCCGACTTCACCGTGTACGCGTTCTCCTGAGGGGTCCGCGCGCCGGGGCCTCCCGCCGGCCGGCGGCGTCCGGATAAATGTGTTGCCCCGGCGGGCGGCGGGGCCCTAGCGTGTTCCCGCCCCGTTCACCTACGTGAGGACAACGCGCGCATGACGCCCCCTGCTCTCTGACCCTGACGCTTTTTCGCGCATCGGACGCCGACGGACACCGTCGGCTCTCTTTCCCGTGCACTCCGTCAGGTCTTGAGAGAGATCAGGTTTGTCCTCACATACTTTTTCCGTGCTGCCCTGGGCCGTGCGGCGCACCCGCCTGCCCCTGCCCGTCCTCACCTGCGTGGACTGCTCCTGTGAGCGCGCCACCACCAAGGACGGCCGGTTCCGCGTCAACGCCAACGGCAAACTGCTCCATGTCTGGCTGCTGGTCAACTGCGTCGGCTGCGACCGGACCGGCAAGCTCATCGTCCATGAGCGCGTCCCGGTCCGCTCGCTGCCCGCGGACCTGCTCGCCGGGTACACCGCCAACTCGGCGGACCTCGTCGCCCGGGTCCTGCTCGACCCGTCGACCGCCCGGCGCAACCGGTTCGCGCTCGACTGGGAGGGCTGCTGGGAGCTCGACGCGCCCCCGGCCCCCGAGGACCCGTGGCCCGTCCGGGTCGAGGTGTCCTTCGAGGACCCCGTGCCGGTCCGCCCCGAACGGCTCATCGCCCAGGCCCTGGGCATCAGCCGCGGCGAGGTCGCCCGCCGTGTCAAGGCGGACTTCCCGCTGAAGCGCAGGACGGCGCAGGACTTCTCGTTCCTGCTGCTGTAGCCCGTGCGGTCGGGGCGGGGCGCGGCGGCGTGCCCCGCCCCGACCGGCCCCCGTCGGGCGGTCCGGTGCGGCCGCGGGGCCTACAGCCGGGTCGCCCCGGGGCGGGTCCACTGCGGGGTGGGGCGGCCGGTCGGCCCCCAGGTGGGGTTGCCGTCGGCGTCGGTGAACCAGGTCCAGCAGGAGTCCCCGCCCTCGGGCCAGCCCTCGGGCTTGTCCTCCCACGCCTCGCCGCGGCCGTAGGGCGTCATGTCGAGCAGGCCCATGGAGGCGTTGACCCGCTCGCAGCCGCGGCCGGTGGTGGAGTAGGTGAGGAACGTGCGCTCGCCCTCGCGCAGGTAGCAGACGAGGTAGCCCATCTCGCCGCCGACGGGCTCGGGCAGGCCGCGCACCGAGTACCAGGGCTGGGTGTAGCCCATGAACCCGACGAAGGGCTCCACCTCCTCCCAGCGGCCCTCGGTCACGAACGCCAGGGAGACGCCGCGGGCGTTGAGGTAGGAGGCGTCCCGCAGGTGCCAGGCCGCGGTGGTGCAGCCGTAGCACTGGCCCTGGTGGGGCTCTCCGTCGTTCCACATGTGCCTGTAGACCACGAGTTCGTCGCGTCCCTGGAACAGGTCCGTGAACGGGACGGGGCCGTCGGCGCCCACGACCTCGACGGTCCCGTCGAACTCCACCATGGGCAGGCGGCGGCGGGCGGCGGCGATGGCGTCGCCCTCGCGGGTGTGGGCCTTCTCTCGGAGGAGGAGCTCGTCGCGGGCGGCCTGCCAGGTGGCCTGGTCGACGACGGGCGGGCGGCCGGGGAGCGCGGTGGTGCCCGGGCCGCCGTGGGTGGTCGTCATGGTGTCCTCCGGGTGTCTCGTGCCGGGTCGGTCACTATGACAGACCCCTACCCGGGCCGGAACTCATCGCGAGGGGGCGCGCGGTGTTCCTCAGGCGAGGGCGGCCCGGATCCGGGCGAGCCATTCGGTGCCCATCCGGTGTCCGTCGGGGAACCGGTCGTCGCGGTCCCAGCGCCACGTGGCGACCATCGCCAGCACGAGGATCCGGCAGTCGCGCAGCAGGTCGTGGTCGACTCCCGGGTAGTGCGCGCCGACCTCCTCGGGGGCGTGGGCGAGGTCGAACTCGACGGGTCCGGTGCAGCACGTCTCCAGGTCGACGAACAGCGGGCCCTCGCGTGTGGTGAGCAGGTTGCCGGGGTGGGGCTCGCCGTGCAGGAGCTGTTCGGCGCCGCCGCGTTCGCCGACGGTCCTCTTGAGGGTGGCCAGGGTGTCGCCGAGCAGTTCGCGGTCGGGGTCGGTGAGCGCCGGGGTGCGGTCGCGGTCCGCCACGAGCCGCTGGGCGTCCCGGACCCGGTCGGTGAACCGCGGCGCGGGGAGGTCGATGCCGCGCATGCCGGTGTGCAGGCGTTCCAGGGCGTCGGCGTAGTCGGCCGGCGGGACCGGGTGGGAGGTCACGGGTTCGTGGTAGGTCCACAGGGTGACCGTGAAGCCGTCGCGTTCGTGCACGCGCGGCTCCACCCGGGGGTCGAGGGCGGCGACGGGGCAGCCGGCCCCGACGAGCCTTCGTGCGAGGTCGACCTCGAACCGCGCGACCTGCTCGGCCGTCGGCGCCACCCGGGCCAGGACGTCGCAGGGCAGCAGCCGGAGGGTGAGCTTGTTCGAGTCGTGGAGGACGACGGCGTCCCGGGCGGCCAGGCCGAGCGAGGAGGCGATCGCGGTGGCCGCGGCCACCGCCCGTGGGAACTGTGCTGCCCGCATGCGGGTCGGTCCTTTCTCGGTGTTCACATCCGGGCCTTGAGCACGTCGATCTCGCAGCCCGGCGCCGCCGGGTCGAAGCCGTGCCCGACCAGCCAGCGGATCGCCAGCAGGCAGCGCAGGGACCACCACGCGCGGATCAGGTCGGGGTCGACGTCGGCGCCGTAGCCGGCGATGACGTCGCCGAGGTGCTCCTCGTGGCCCAGGGTCAGGACGGCGAGGTCGAACAGGGCGTCGCCCGGTCCCGCCTCGGTCCAGTCGATGACGCCGGTGACCTCGTCGCCGTCGACGAACACGTGGGCGGGTTGCAGGTCGCCGTGGACGAACACCGGTGTCCACGGCCGCAGCGCGGCCTGCGCGAGCCGGCGGTTGTGCGCGACCAGGTCGGCGGGGAGGAGGCCGTCGTCGAGGAGGCGGGCGCACTCGGCGTCCAGGTCGGCCGCGAGCCGGTCGGGGTCCCTGCCTGGCCAGGGGGGCGGCGGCGCGTCGTGGAGTGCCCGCACGGCGGCCCCGGCCGCGGCCCACGCCGCCGGTGACGCGGTGGACGGTTCGCCGAGGCGGCCCAGGGGTCGGCCCGGGAGGGCGGCGAGGGCGAGCGCGGGGGGTCTGCGCCACAGGACCTCGGGGGTGGGGACCGGCGCCAGGGCCATCGCCTCGACCTCGGTGTCGGTGCGGCTCTGGTCGGCGTCGACCTTCAGGAACACGTCGCCGACGCGCAGTGTCGCGCAGTCCCGGTGGGCGACGACCACCTCGACCTCTTCCACGTGGAGCATTGTCACAGGGCGCACTCCGGCGGGGCCAGGGGTTTTCCCGCGCCCCGGCCCCGCCGCGCGGCCACGGGTCGGCCCGGGGGCGCGACCCGGAACGATCCGCCGAACAGCCCTAGGGGCGGCGTGTGGCCAGGACGCAGAACTCGTTGCCCTCCGGATCGGCCAGCACCACCCAGGTGTCCCCCTCGCCCTGGCCCACGTCCACGCGCCGGGCGCCCAGCCCCAGCAGCCGATCGACCTCTTCGGCCTGGTCCCGGTCGGTCGGGTTCACGTCGATGTGCAGCCGGTTCTTGACGACCTTGCCCTCCGGTACCCGTGCGAAGGTCAGCACCGGGGGGACCGGTCCGGGCCGCCGGGCGCCCTCGGGGACCCCGGGTGAGCCGATGGAAACGAAGCCGTCCTCCCGCCCCTGCACCTCATAGCCCAGGACCTCGCACCAGAACCGGGCGAGGGCCTCCGGATCCGCGCAGTCGAACGCGAGCTCGGTGAACTTGCTGGCCATGTCGGCATCCCTTTCTCCGGCACCGGTGTTCCCGCCTCCACCCTGCCGAAGAACCGTGCGCCGGCGCCATCCATTTGCCGCGCCCCGACCGGTGCGTTCCTCACCGCGACCTCGACGGGGCTCTCACCGCCATGTCCGGCGCCGCGCGCCCGCACCGGCGGGCCACGGCTCGCCCGACCATCCGGCCGGCTCCGCCCCCGTCCACCGCCACGCCCGTCGGCCGGCGGGCCGCCTCCTAGGCCGGGGTGAGGTGCTCCTCCAGGTCCGGGCCCACCGGGTAGACGCGCTCGGGGGGCAGGAGCCGCCGGGCCTGGTCGGCGCGCCCGCCGCGGACGAGCGCCGCCGCCTTGTGGACCTGCGGGGTGAGGTCGGTGAGGCCGACCACCCAGTCCTCGGCGAACGTGCGGATCAGGTGGCGGCCGATGCCGACCTGGATGCTGTAGTGGTTCAGGGCCGCTCCGCGCAGCGAGCGCTCGGGGTCCCACTGCAGGTGCACGGCGGCCCGGGACAGCTTCTCTGGGGCGGCGGTGGTCGGTACGGCCTGGGACAGGGCCCGCTCCCAGCCCTGCCGGGTCATCCGCACCGCCAGGACGCGTTCCTGCCCCGGTTTGCGGGCCCAGTTGCTGCGGTGCATCAGCCACAGGAACGAGGGCTTGATCCAGGTCATCCGCTGGAACGAGAAGGGGGCGACGAAGCGCCCCGCCCGCAGTGCGGCGTCGGCGATCGCGGGCGGGTACGCCTGGTAGACCACGATGGTGCGGGCGTCGTAGTCGGCGCGGATCCGGTACTGCGTCATGGGCCGCATCCTGTCATCGGCCGTTCCGGCGCGGCCAGCGGTTTACCGCCGTGCGGGCCCGCCCCGGTTCAGCGGCGCCCGCCGAACTCCCACGGGTGGACCTCGACCTCGGCGTACCGCTCCCCGTCCAGCACGGTCCGCGCGGCCCCGGCGTCGGCGGCCCGTACCAGCGTCGCCGTCCCCACCCGGACCGTTCCGTCGTCGGACAGCAGCGGCCCGTAGGCGACCAGTGCGTCCCGGTCGTCGGGCACCGCGGTGTCCGGTGCGCCCCCGGTGTGCTCGGGGCCCAGCCCGAGCAACAGGAACAGGTGGCCGTCATCGCCTCCGCCCTCGGCCCGCGGGAAGTCCCACATGGTGCGTCCCAGCAGGTTGCGCCACCGGCGCAGCAGCACGTCCCGGTACGCCCCCGCCTGGTAGTTCGGCTCCGCGAAGGCGAACTCCCGGGCGGCCGCCGCGTCCGGCAGGTCCACGATGTGCACGCTGCCGGTCGGCGTCTCCCCGTCCTCGGCGAACGTCGGCCCGCGCGCGATCATCCCCTCGGCGAACCGGTCCATGTAGGACCAGTGCGCTTCCAGCAATTCTTCGCGCAGGGCCAGGGATCCCCGCCGGTCGCGGTGGTAACAGAAGAACTCCATGGCCTCATTCTTCACGGGAGGCCCCCTCCGGGAGCGGCCGGGGTCGCGTCGGGGACACCGGGGAGCGGGCCCTCACCGCGGGAGCCGGTCCAGGAAGTCGGCGACCAGCGGCGCGATGGCCCCCAGGTGGTCCTCCAGTGCGAAGTGTCCGGTGTCGAACAGGTGCAGTTCGGCGTCGGGCACGTCCCGCAGGTACGCCCGCGCGCCCGGCTCCGGGAAGAAGGGGTCCCGGGCGCCCCACGTGATCAGCGTCGGCGGCCGGTGCCCGCGCAGCCACGCCTGCCAGGCCGGGTAGGCGGCCACGTTGTTCTTGTAGTCGAAGGCCAGCGCCAGCTGGGCCCGCTCGCGTCCGGGGCGGTCGAAGAACGCGGCGTCCAGCAGCGGGCCGTCCGGGTCGATCAGCTCCGGTGCGGCAGCCCCGGTCTCGTACTGGCCGCGGATGCCCTGCGGGGTGAGCAGTCCCAGGACGGCATCCCGTGCGCCGGGGGCGTCCGGCGTCAGGGCGATGAAGTCCCGCGCCCCCTCCGACAGGCCCTCCTCGTAGGCGTTGCCGTTCTGCACCACCAGGCCGGTGATCCGCTCGGGGTGCCGCAGGGCGTGGCGGAATCCCACCGGTGCCCCGAAGTCGAACATGTAGAGCGCGTACCGCTCCAGTCCCAGCGCGTCGGTGAACGCGTCCACGACGTCGGCCAGGCGGTCGAAGGTGTGGGCGAACCCCTCCGGTTCCCGGGTGCGCCCGAAGCCCGGGTAGTCCGGGGCGATCAGCCGGTACCGCCGCCCCAGGGCGTCGATGAGGCGGCGGAACTGGTGTGAGCCGGACGGGAAGCCGTGCAGGAGCAGCAGGGTCGGGGCGTCCTCGGCCTCGGGGAGGGACTCGCGGTAGAAGACGTCCGCCCCGGCGACGGTGACGCGGCGGTGGGCGGTCCGGGCGGGGAGTGCGAGCGGCGGGGCGGTGCGAACGGACATGTCACATGCCTTCCTGTGGAGAAGATGCATTAGTTCTACTCCGGTTTCGGCTAATGGGTCAATGCCGCCATGTAGCATTAGTCCATGGATGAGCGCGGACCCCTCACCGGAGAACCCCTGGCCCTGGACCTGGTCAACACCCGGCCCGCGGGCCCGGACGGACGCCGTACGGACCTGATCGCCACCCCCGGGCTGCTGGCCGCCTGGCTGTCCCTGGAGGCGGACCGCCTGCCCGCCGAGGCCCGGGGTCCCGCCACCGCCGCGGACCTGGCCGCCCTGCACGCGGTGCGCGCCGACACCGGGGCGGTGGTGGACGCCCTGCTGGAGGGGGTGGCCCCGCCCCGGGCGGCCCTGGCCGGGCTCAACGCCGCCCAGCGCGCCGCGCCGCCCGTGCGCGAACTGCACCGGGACGGCACCGGGGTGAGGGCTGTGACCTGCCGTTCCGGACCGGCGGGGGCGGTGCTGGCGGCGGTGTTCGCCGAGGCCGCGGCGGATCTCGTCACCGGGCCGGGGGCCGCCGGGATCAAGCGGTGCGAGGCGCAGGGTTGCGTGATGCTGTTCCTGCCCGCCCACCCCCGGCGCCGCTGGTGCTCGCCCTCCCGCTGCGGCAACCGCGCCCGCGTCGCCCGCTACTACCGGCGCCACAGGGCGGCGCCGGCCGGTTCCGAGCCGTCCTGATCCGAGCGGGCCGCCTGCGCGGGCCGGCGCCGGCCGACTGGTGTGTCCGGACCCCGGGCGCGGAGGGCGGACCCGATGCGAAGGCTCACCGTCGGTGGGGCGGGCACCGGCACCGCGAGCGCGGTCCGGTGTGTCGGGGCGGGGCCCGGTCCGCTCCCGCCGTCCGTGGGGGCGCGACCGTCCGGGGCGCGGTGTCGGCGGGGGCCGGTAGCGTTCCCGCATGAGTTACGCGCTGACGGCCTACGTGGTCGACCTCGATGTCCTGCACGCCTCCGTGGGTTCGGGGGACGACAAGCTGCGGCGGATGATCGGCGGCCGGTTCAAGCAGCACCTGGAGCACTTCGACGCCCAGTTCTCCGGCCTGGACCTCCTCCCCGTCCGCGACGCGATCCGCGCGGTCATCGAGGGCGGACCCTTCGAGCCGGACCAGGGCACCATGTACAACTACGCCTACAAGTGGATCTGCGAGTTCCACGGCCGGTACCTGGACAACAACGACTTCTCCCCGATGCGGGCCGGGTGGCCCGAGACCGTCGACGAGGGGCTCGGGGCGGTGGGGGTGACCGCGGTGAGCGTCGCGGAGTTCGGCTACGGCCGCGCGCCCGACCCGGTCCCCGCGCCCTCGGACTTCGTCCCCGGCTACGGCGAGTGGAGCACCGAGCGGTGCCGCAAGGCCCTGGAGCAGTGGGGCGCCGCCGACGACGGGGCCAAGGCCGCGCTCGACCCCGATGTCCTCCAGGCCGCCGAGTCCTGCATGGGGTGGTGTCGGGCCGCCGACGCGGCCGGCCGGGGCGTGGCGGGCTTCTTCAGTTGACCGGAGCGCGGCCCGGCGGCGCGCCCCTCCTGCCGCCACCGCCCCCGCCGGGGCCCTCGCCCTTCCTGCTGCGACTGTGGGAGGAGGCCGACCTGCCCCTGGTCGTGGCGGCGGCCGCCGACCCCTACACCGTCAGCGTCACCACGCTCCCCGACCCCTGTGACGAGGCCGCCGCCCGCCGGTACATCGAGAGCCGGGCGCTGGTGCTCTCCCGCGGGATCGGCGTCCCGCTGGTGATCGCCGACACCCGCACCGGGCGCGGGGTCGGCGGGATCACCCTGTCGCTGCGCGACGCGTCCGAGGGCCGCGCCTCCCTCGGCTACTGGGTGGCCCCGGGCCACCGGGGGTGCGGTGCCGCCGCCCACGCCCTGCGCCTGGCCTCCGCCTGGGCGCACGACGCCCTGGGGGTGCCCCGGCTGGAGCTGGCGATCGAGCCGTGGAACACCGGGTCGCTGCGGGTGGCCGGGGCCGCCGGGTTCCGCCGGGAGGGCCTGATGCGCCGGTGGCAGGAGATCGGCGGCGAGCGCCGCGACCTGTACCTGTACGCCCGCCTGGCCGGGGACCCCCGCCCCTGACCGGCCGTCCCCCGCGCGGCCTTCGCCGGACGGGACCCGCGGAAGGGCCGCCGGGGAAACCGGATTGTGCCGCGGGCGGGGGAGGGGTGTCATAGGGGGCATGGACCTGACGACCTCCCTGCCCGCGTTCCTCGTCGCCGTGGTGCTCATCTCCGCCTCCCCCGGACCCGCGATGGTGCTGATCATGCGCCGTGCCGCGCAGCGCGGCCTGCCCGGGGCCGTGCCCACGGTCCTGGGCCTGGAGGCGGGCCTGTACGTGTGGGCGCTGTGCGTCGGCGCCGGCCTGGCCGCCCTGGTGGCGGCCTCCGAGGCCGCCTACCTCGTCCTGCGCGTGGCCGGTGCGGCCTTCCTGCTGTACCTGGGGGTGAAGGCGCTGCTGTCCGCCCGGCGCGGCCCCGCCGGGGCCGGCCCCGTCGACGCGCCCCCGCCGCGGGAGGCGGCCCGGGCCTGGTGGCGGGCCTTCGGGGAGGGGTTCCTGGTGATGCTGGCCAACCCCAAGGCCGCCGCGTTCATGGTCGCGTTCTATCCGCAGTTCGTCCCGGCGGACCGGCCGCTGTTCGCCACGACCGCCCTGCTGGCGCTGCTCCAGGTGGCCGTGGAGATCGCCCTGTACCTGGGGCTGGCCGCCGTGGTCGGCCGCGCGGGGGAGTGGTTCCGGCGCCCGGCGGTCCGCCGCTGGTCGGATGCCGTCAGCGGGACGGTGCTGGTCGGCCTGGGCGTCCGGATGGCCGTCCACGGCCGCTGACGCGGGCGGCCCCGGCCCCCGTGCGGGGACCGGGGCCGCGGGGCCTCTCAGGCGGCGGTGCGCAGGTCGCGCGGCTCGGCCTCGGGCAGGCCGCGCTCGCAGGTCCCGCACTCGGCGCGGCGGCGCACCGCGTAGGCCGCCACCGCCGCGGCCAGGGCCACGCCCCACACCGCCATCGACATGAAGATCGCGGTGTGCAGCGCCGACGAGCTCGTCATGCCCACCTGGTCCAGGGCGAACTGCACGATGACGCTGCGCCCCATGGCGATCAGCGCGACCGCGACCGCGGTCGCCGGGACCACCGCCAGCGCCACCGGCACCCGGCGGCCCGCCAGGCCGACCATCCAGAACGGGAACCGCACGCCCCAGCGCTGCACCAGCCCCAGCATCAGCACGGCGCCGACCACTCCCGCCGAGCCCAGGCCGACCCCGATGAACAGGGTGCCCGGGTCGGCCCGCAGCTCCTCGGCGAAGCCCTCGCCCATGCCCGGGGTGATGCCGAACAGCCAGGGGAACCGGATCGACGGGTACAGCAGGGCGCTCAGGCAGGCGACCAGGACCGCGATCCGGCCCGCCCGCAGCGCCCGCACCCGGGTGGCGTGCTCGGCGTGCGGGGTCCAGTCGTGGGCGCGTCCGCAGTCCGGGCAGGCGCCGCGCGCGGCCCGCAGGGCCGAGAGCCCGGCCACCGCCCACAGCGCCGCGCCGGCGGCGAAGAAGAACAGGCCCAGGTTCTCCGGCAGCATCATCTGGGTGATCCACATCCCGGCCAGGCCGGGCACGAACCAGCCCGCCACCGGCATGATCATCGTGTACCCCAGGAACGCCAGCAGGCTCCCGGTCACGAACAGCGCCACCACGGCCGCCGACATGCCCCAGGCGGCGTAGGCCACCGCCCGGCCGCCGCGGCCCGGGCGCATCATCAGCAGGGCGGTCGCGGTGCCCGCGGCCCCCAGGGCCAGGGTGGTCCAGGCGGCCGCGCCGGCGCCCCAGCGCCCGTACAGGGAGCCGAACCCGTCGCCGTCGGGGACCCCCGGCGGCAGCAGGCCGGCGGCCCAGCCCAGGCCCAGGGCGAGGGCGACCGCGGACCAGGCCAGGACGGCCCAGGTGATCGGTGCGGTCCGGGCGGCGGATGCGGTCCCGGGTACGGCGGGGGGTGCCGAGGTGTTCACGGCGTGCTCCTCACAGGCGTGCGGTGTCTTCTCCACCAAGCCTGTCGGCGCGGGGCCGGGCGGTCCTCACCTGCGCGGGGGAGCCGCCTCCCCCGTCCGGGGGAGGGCGCCGCGCCGACGGCCCCGCGCCCGGGGGACCGGGGGCGGGGCCGTCGGCGCGGTGGGGCCGGGGTCAGCCGCGGGAGGCCTGGTGGGCCTTCTCCAGGGCGGAGGCGAACACCTCCACCGGCTGGGCGCCGGACACCCCGAAGGCGCGGTCGATCACGAAGAACGGCACCCCGGTCGCGCCCAGCCGCCGGGCGGCGTCGATGTCGGCGTTCACCTCGGCGGTGTAGGCGTCCCCGGCCAGCACCTCGCGGGCCTCGTCCTCCTCCAGGCCGATCTCCACGGCGATCTTCACCAGGGTCTCGGGGTCGGAGAGGTCCTCGGCCCGCACCAGCTGGGCGTTCATGAACGCCTCGTGGGCGGCGTCGCCCAGGCCCCTGCCCTGGGCCAGGTGGACCAGGCGGTGGGCGTCGAAGGTGTTGACCATGACGCCGGAGGCGAAGTCGTACTCCAGCCCCTCCTCGGCGGCGACCCGGGTGACCTGCTCGGTCATGGCGCGCACCTGCTCGCGCGGGGCGCCCATCTTCTTGGACAGCGCGTCGTAGACGGGGATGCTCTCGCCCTTGGCGAAGCCGGGGTCGAGCTGGAAGCTGCGCCAGGTGACCTCGACCTCGTCGGCGTGCGCGAAGGACTCCAGCGCCCTCTCGAAGCGGCGCTTGCCGATGTAGCACCACGGGCAGACGATGTCGGACCAGATCTCTACCTGCACGGAACGAACTCCCCACTCACCAGCACACGCCGTCCGAGCACGCGGGCGCGTCCTCGGTCCCCACCGTCACCAGGCCCGTGACCATGGCCAGGGGCGGTGTCGCGGGCGGTGCCGGGTCCGCGGGGGCGGCCTCGCGCCCGTCGGTGGTGCCGGTGGCCTGCTGCGGCGCGGTCCGCTCGGTGTCCTCGTCCACGACGCCCCCTCACTTACATATTGTGCGTAACCACATTATCAGTGAGTATGGGGGAGTCGCAGGTCAGGGACAAGGAGGCACTTCAATGTCCGCAACGAACACCCGTGTTCCCCCGGGGGAGGGTGTCGGCCCCGCCGTGAACCCCGACGACTGCCCGGTCCGGGAGGTCCTGGACCGCATCGGCGACAAGTGGAGCGTGCTCGTCATCGTGCTGCTGGGTCGGCGCACCCACCGCTACAGCGAGCTGCACCGCACCATCGACGGCATCAGCCAGCGCATGCTCACCCTCACCCTGCGCGCCCTGGTCCGCGACGGCCTGGTGGAGCGCACCGCCCACGCCAGCGTCCCCCCGCGGGTGGAGTACTCCCTCACCGGCCTGGGCCGCACCCTGCTCGAACCCCTGACCGCGCTGGACCGGTGGGCCGTCGAGCACCGGGAGGACGTCCGGGCCGCCCGCGAACGCCACGATCGCGAGCGGCCCGGGGCTTAGGACGGGTCCGGCGGATCATCCCGCCGGGCCGCCTCTCGCCGCTGCGCCCGTGCCCGGGCGCCCGACCCCGACGAACGCCCCCGGCACTCGGGGCGGGCGCCGAACCAGACGAGGGCGTCCAACGAACACGCCCTGCGCCCCTTCCCGGACGCCCCGCCCCGAAGGCCCGCGGCCGCCGGGTCGCGGTGCGGCGGTTCTCAGGCGCCGCCGGTGCGGCGGGCGCTGCGCGCCGCGTCCGCCTCGCGCGCCGCCCGCACCAGTGCGCGCACCCGCTCCGAGGTCGCCTCGCCGGGGCACACGACCGCCACCCACCCCTGGGCCGCGTACAGCGGGTGGGCGATGATCCGGTCCGCCTGCGAGGGGTCCGTCCCGTCGGCGTGCTCGGCGTGCGCGGCCGGCGGGTACCCCACCAGCTCCTCGAACAGCTCCCGCCCCACCGCGATGTTCACCCGGAACACCCCGGGCCGGTCCAGCCGGGAGGCGGTGTCGAACCCGGGGTAGTCCGAGGCCACCACCGTCGCGAACGGCATGTTCCGCCGCCGTTCGGGGTCGCCGCCGGGCTCGTGGAAGAAGAACACGTCCCCCCACGCCGCCTCCGGCGCCCCGTTCTCGGGGCCGGCCCGCACGGTGCCCACCTCCGGCAGTCCTTCGATGAACGCGATGATCTCGTCCTGGGTCATGGCAGGCCCCTTCCGGTCGGTCCACGGGCCCCGGTCGGCGGCCCGTACCTTCCATCGTGGCCTTGAACTCCTTTCGGAACCCTGGAGCCGCATTCACCTCGTGGAACCGGGGGTGGGGTCCCCGAAACCCTCCAAACGCGGACCAGGGCGGCCGGTCAGTCCAGCGCCCAGGCGGGCAGCGCCTCCACCCGGTCGGCCCACCGCGGGGCCGCCGCCGGGTCCGCGCCCAGCACCCCGCCCACGATCGCGGCCACGGTGTCCATGTCGCCGCCCGGCGCGACCGCGGCCCACAGCGCCGGCTCCAGCGGCGCGCGCAGGTGCTTGGCCGCCACCCACAGCGCGAACGGCACCGTGTCCAGGGCCCGCACCCGCGAGCCGTTGCCCAGCCGGTGGGCCGCGCCCACGGGCTCGGGCACGATGAGCAGCGCTCGCGCGGCCCGCACCCCCTCCCGCAGCGCGCCCCGGGGCAGCAGGTCGGCCACCCGGCCCAGGAACGTCCCCGGAGCCCCCGCCTCGCCCCGTGCCACCAGGGCGGCGGCCACCGCCACCGCGACCGCCCCGTCCACCGCCTCGGGGTGGGTGTGGGTGACGCGCGCGCTCACCGCCGCCCACCCGGCCGCGGCCCCGGGGTCGTCGGCGAAGAACGCGCCCAGCGGCGCCACCCGCATCGCCGCGCCGTTGCCCCACGACCCGGCCCCGTCGAACAGGCCCGCCGCCAGGTCCCGGTGGTCGGCGCCCTCGCGCACCAGCCGCAGCAGGCGGCCGGTGGCGGGCCCGTACCCGCGGTCGAAGTCGTGGTGGGCGGCGAAGGACCCCGCCAGCCGGTCGGCGTCCACCTCCCCGTGCCGGACGACCTCCCGGTACACCGACGCGGCCATCTCGGTGTCGTCGGTCCACGACCACACCCCCTCGGGCAGCTCCCGGGCGCGGTGCCGGAACCGGTTGCCGGGCACGAAGAACTGGGATCCGAAGGCGTCGCCCACGGCCAGGGCGGACAGGCTGGACAGTGCGCGGCGGGCGCGCTCGGCGGCGTCGAAGGAGAGCGGAGAGGTGGTCATCGCCCGCCATCCTCCCCCACCCGCGCCCTCCCGAACAGGGTGTGACCGAGGTCCCACCGGGGCCCGCGACCCCGCCCACGCTCGCACTATGCCCCCATCACTCGGCTCCCACCTGCGGTGACAGCACAACGAAACATGCCCGACACCATCGCCCAACGCCCGGGTAACACCTCGGAGGTTGCCTGAAACGCAACCGCACCGGGAGGAACACCCCCATGGAAGAACTCGTCGTCATCGGCAACGGCATGGTCGGCCACCGACTCGTCGAGGCCCTGCGCGACCGCGACGCGGCGGGCCACTGGCACATCACCGTCGTGGGCGAGGAGCCCCGCACCGCCTACGACCGCGTCGCCCTGTCCTCCTACTTCGACGGCGCCACCGCCGAGGACCTGTCCCTGGGCGACCTGTCCGGCCCCGCCGTGGACGTGCACGTCGACGAGCGGGCCACCGCCGTCGACCGCGCCGCCCGCACCGTCACCACGGCCTCGGGGCGCACCCTGGCCTACGACCGGCTCGTCCTGGCCACCGGCTCCAGCCCCTTCGTGCCCCCCGTGCCCGGACACGACCTGCCCGGCTGCCACGTCTACCGCACCATCGAGGACCTGGAGGCCATCACCGCGGCCGCCCGCGCCGGGGCCCGCACCGGCGTCGTCATCGGCGGCGGCCTGCTGGGCCTGGAGGCCGCCAACGCCCTGCGCCTGCTGGGCATGGACGCCCACGTGGTGGAACTCGCGCCCCACCTGATGCCCGCCCAGATCGACGAGGGCGCCGGATCGCTGCTCGCCGGGCTCGTCTCCGACCTGGGCGTGCACGTCCACACCGGCGCCGCCTCCACCGCCGTGGAGGCCGGCCCCGACGGCCGCGCCGCCCGCCTGCTCCTGGCCGACGGCACCCGCCTGGACACCGACCTGGTCGTCTTCTCCGTGGGCATCCGCCCCCGCGACGAGCTCGCCCGCGCGGCCGGACTGGACGTGGGCGAACGCGGCGGCATCACCGTCGACGACACCTGCACCACCTCCGACGCCCGCATCCACGCCATCGGCGAGGCCGCCTGCCACCGCGGCACCGTCTACGGGCTCATCGCCCCCGGCAACGCCATGGCCGAGGTCCTGGCCGACCGCCTCGTCGGCGGGCGGGCCACCTTCACCGGCGCCGACACCTCCACCAAGCTCAAGCTGCTGGGCGTGGACGTGGCCAGCTTCGGCGACGCCCACGGCCGCACCGCCGACTGCCTGGACGTGGTGGTCAACGACGCCGCCACCGGCCGCTACGCCAAGCTCGTCCTGTCCGACGACGCCACCACCCTGCTGGGCGGCGTCCTGGTGGGCGACGCCACCGCCTACGCCACCCTGCGCCCCCTGGTGGGCTCGCCCCTGCCCGGCGACCCGCTGGCCCTGATCACCCCCCAGGGCGAGGCCCTGGGCGCCGACGCCCTGCCCGACTCGGCGCAGATCTGCTCCTGCAACGCCGTCACCAAGGGCGCCATCGCCCAGGCCATCTGCGACGGCAACCACGACGTCCCCGCCCTGAAGGCGTGCACCCGCGCCGGCACCAGCTGCGGCTCGTGCGTGCCCATGCTCAAGAACCTCCTGGACAAGGCCGGGATCGCCCAGTCCAAGGCCCTGTGCGAGCACTTCGCCCACTCCCGGGCCGAGCTGCTGGAGATCGTGCGCGCCACCGGCATCACCACGTTCTCGGCCCTCATCGAGGCCCACGGCACCGGCGCCGGCTGCGACATCTGCAAGCCCGCCGTCGCCTCCATCCTGGCCTCCCTGGGCAACGGCCACATCCTGGAGGGGGAGCAGGCCTCCCTCCAGGACACCAACGACCGCCACCTGGCCAACATGCAGCGCAACGGCACCTACTCCGTCGTGCCGCGCATCCCGGGCGGGGAGATCACCCCCGACAAGCTCATCGTCATCGGCGAGGTCGCCCGCGACTTCGGCCTCTACACCAAGATCACCGGCGGCCAGCGCATCGACCTGTTCGGCGCCCGACTGGAGCAGCTGCCCGCGATCTGGACCCGCCTGGTCGAGGCCGGGTTCGAGTCCGGGCACGCCTACGGCAAGTCGCTGCGCACCGTGAAGTCCTGCGTGGGCACCACCTGGTGCCGCTACGGCGTCCAGGACTCCGTGGGGCTGGCCATCCGCCTGGAGGAGCGCTACCGGGGCCTGCGCTCGCCCCACAAGCTCAAGTCCGCCGTCTCCGGGTGCGCCCGCGAGTGCGCCGAGGCCCGCGGCAAGGACTTCGGGATCATCGCCACCGAGCACGGCTGGAACCTGTACGTCGGCGGCAACGGCGGCTTCACCCCCCGCCACGCCGACCTGCTGGCCTCGGACCTGGACGAGCCCACCCTCATCCGCTACATCGACCGGTTCCTGATGTTCTACATCCGCACCGCCGACCGCCTCCAGCGCACCGCCGCCTGGATCGAGGCCCTGGACGGCGGCCTGGACCACCTGCGCGAGGTCGTCGTGGAGGACTCCCTGGGCATCGCCGCCGACCTGGAGGCCGCCATGGACCGCCACGTCGCCTCCTACACCGACGAGTGGGCCGCCGTCCTGGCCGACCCCGACAAGCTGGCCCGCTTCCAGTCCTTCGCCAACGCCCCCGACACCCCCGACCCCACCATCGCCTTCACCACCACCCGCGACCAGCCCGTCCCCGCCGCGCCCGTCGGGCTCGGCATCCCCACCCTGCGCACCCGGGAGAACGCATGACCGCCTACGCCACCGAGGCCGCCCGCCCGGCCGCCGAGGACACCGGCTCCGCCTGGACCGCCGCCTGCCCCAGCGCCCGGCTGCGCCCCGACGACGGCGTCGCCGTCCTGCTGCCCGGCGGCCGCCAGGCCGCCCTGTTCCGCACCCGCACCGGGGAGCTGTACGCCGTCGACAACATCGACCCCTTCACCGGGGCCGCCGTCCTGTCCCGCGGCATCGTCGGCGACCGCGCCGGCGAGCCCACCATCGCCTCGCCCCTGCTCAAGAACGTCTTCTCGCTGCGTACCGGCCGCAGCCTGGACGACCCGGACGTGGCCCTGGACACCTGGGCCGTCCACGACGACGGCACCACCGTGCGCATCGGCGCCCGGGCCCGTACGGAGGGCACCACATGACCACCGCCCCGCCGCTCACCCCCGGCCCGCGCACCCCGAGCCCGCCCACCACCGCGCCCCTGGCCGGGTTCACCGTCGCCGTCACCGCGGCCCGCCGCGCCGACGAGCTCTCCGCCCTGCTGCGCCGCAAGGGCGCCCAGGTGATCGCCGCCCCGGCGCTGCGCATCGTCCCCTTGAGCGACGACCAGCGCCTGGCCGCGGTCTCCGACGACCTGGTCCGCCGCCCCGCCGACGTCGTCGTCGCCACCACCGGCATCGGCTTCCGCGGCTGGGTGGAGGCCTGCGAGACCTGGGGCACCGTCGACGGCCTGCTGGACTCCCTGCGCGCCTCCCGCCTGCTCGCCCGCGGCCCCAAGGCCAAGGGCGCCATCCGCGCCGCCGGGCTCACCGAGGAGTGGTCCCCGCCCTCGGAGTCCTCCGCCGAGGTCCTGGACTACCTCCTGCAACGCGGCGTCCAGGGGCTGCGCGTGGCCATCCAGCTGCACGGCGAGCCCCTGCCCGACTTCACCGCCGCCCTGCGCCTGGCCGGGGCCGACGTCGTGGAGATCCCCGTCTACCGGTGGACCCAGCCCGAGCAGACCGGCCCCCTGGACCGGCTCATCGAGGCGATCACCTGCGGGGGAGTGGACGCCGTCACCTTCACCAGCGCCCCGGCCGCCGCCGGGCTGCTCGCCCGCGCCCGCGCCACCGGTCACGGCGACGCCCTCGTCCAGGCCCTGCGCCGCGACGTGCTGGCCATGTGCGTGGGTCCGGTCACCGCCCGCCCGCTCATGGCCCAGGACATCCCCACCACCTGGCCCGAGCGCGCCCGGATCGGCGCCCAGGTGCGGTCCCTGGCCGAGGAGCTGCCCGCGCGCTTCCCGACCCTGGCCGTGGCCGGGCACCGGCTGCGCCTGCGCGGCCACGCGGTCCTGGTCGACGGCACCGTCCACACCCTCTCGCCCACCCTCATGCGGCTCATGCGCGCCCTGGCCCACCGCCCCGGCCAGGTCCAGGACCGCACCCGCCTGCTCACCTGCCTGGGGGAGGACGCCGACGCCCACGCCGTGGAGACCGCCGTGGCGCGGCTGCGCACCGCGCTGGGCGACCCCAAGATCATCCAGACGGTCGTCAAGCGCGGCTACCGGCTGGCCCTGGACGACACCCCCGGATGCGAGTGAGGACCGTGCACCGACACCCCGCCCTGCTGCTGGCCCTGCACGGCACCCGCGACCCGCGCGGCACCGCCGTCGCCCACTCCCTGGCGCTGCGGGTGGCCGAGCTGACGCGCGTGCCCACCCGTCTGGCCTTCGCCGACGTCCTGGAGCCCACCGTCGGCCGGGTCGCCGCCGACTCCCCGGGCCCCCTGGTGGTGGTGCCGGCGTTCCTGGCGGCGGGCTACCACGTGCGTACCGACATCCCCGACCAGCTCGCCCGCGCCGGGCGCGCCGACGCCGTCGTCACCCCCGCCCTGGGCGACCACCCGGCCGTGCGCGACACCGCGGTGCGGCGGCTGGTCCGCGCCGGGTACCGGCCCGGCGACGCCGTGGTCCTGGGCTGCGCGGGGACCTCCGACCCCCGCGCCATGGCCGACCTGCGCCGCGCCGCCGACGCCCTGTCGGGCCGCCTGGAGGCCCCGGTCCACCTCGCGTTCGCCGCCACCGCCGCGCCCACCGTCGCCGAGCGCGTCGCCGAGCTGCGCGCCCGCGGGCACCGGCGCGTCGCGGTGGCCTCCTGGCTGCTGGCCCCCGGGCTGTTCCAGCGGCGGCTGGAACGGTCCGGGGCCGACGTGGTGGCCGGCCCCCTGTGCCCGGACGCGGCCGTCGCCCACGCCGTCGCCGCCCGCTACGCCGGGGCCGCCATCCCCCAACCCGTCTGAACGCCCGGGCGGGTGGCCGATTGCGGCAACCGGGTGCGCATCCGCCGCCGACGGGGAAGACATCCCGGTGGACCCGCCACCGCCCCCCGAGAGGCAGCGCCATGCCCACGCCCCTTGTGTCCGACGACGTCCGCGAACCCGCCTGGGACCGCGCCATGGGCGTCCTGACCGGGGCCGCCGCCGCAACGGCCCTGGTCGGCGCCGACCCCGGGCTGCTCGCCCGGTTCCTGGACCCGGCCCCCTCGCCGCCCGCCCGCCTGGCCTCCCTGGCCCGTACCGCGCTGGACCACCGCTCCCCGCCGCCCGCCGACCCCCTGGACCGGGCCTGGACCGACGCCCTGCGCACCCTGGTGCGCACCGGCGCCGCCCCCGACCGCTCGCCCGAGCTGGAGCACGCCCCCGTCGACGACCCCCGCGGCGCCTCCTGGCGGGCCCTGGTCCGCACCCCCGTCCCCGAGCACGCGCCCCACCGCGGCTCCTTCGCCTGCACCCACCTGGTGGACGCCGTCTGGACCGCCTACACCGCCTCCGGCGACCCGGCCGCCATGTACACCGGGGCCCTGGCCGGGGCGCGCTGGGGCCTGTCCGCCGTCCCCCTGCAGGCGCTGCGGGTCCTGGCCGGGACGGTGGACCCCCACACCCTGGTCGCCGACACCTTCGCCCTGGTCCGCGGCCCCCGCGCCGACCTGTGGCCCCACTGCAGCGTCCTGGCGGCCGAGCCGCGCCGCCTGCCGCCCTTCGCCGTCCCCCACCCCCTGGACCCCGAGGTCCTGCTGGGCAACATCGACCACCTGCGCGCCCGCCCCGAGACCGTCGACGCCGTGGTGTCGCTGTGCCGTACCCACCCCACCGACGCGCCCCACCTGGCCCCGGCCGACTGGGTCCGGGTGTGGCTGCACGACAATCCGCGCACCAACGCCAACCTGCACTTCGCCCTGGACGAGGCCGCCGCCGCGGTCGCCGCCCTGCGCGCCGAGGGCAAACGCGTCCTGCTGCACTGCTGGGCCGGGGCCTCGCGCACCCCGGCGGTGGCCGCCCGCTACGCCGCCGCGGGGCTGGGCGCCCCCGTGCTGCCCTCCCTGGCCCTGCTCATCCGCACCGTCGGGGGGCACCTGGACAACCCCGCCCTGGCCCGCGCCGTCGCCCACCTCAGCGGCCACGACCTGGCCGACCCGGCCGCCGCCCTGTTCCCCGACGGGATCCCGCCGCGCCGCGCCGACCTGCCCGAGCCGCGCATCACCGGATGACCGACCCGTGACCGGATAGGGACCGTCCGCAACGGTGTCGTGAGAAGTTCCACAAACCGTCGCTTTCCGGTACCGTGACCTCAGCGTTACCCCTTAGGCTCTGCGCTCAGACCCCGCGTGACGCCACCCGGCGGTCCCTCTCCGGCCCCGCGCCCGGGCCCCGGTACGGCCCGGCACCGGCGGGCGCCGTGCACCCGGCGCACCCCCCGCCCCCTTCACCCGGGCGGCGCCGTGCACGGGCCACCCGAGCGGCCCGCCCTGCCCTGTTCCCGTTCAAAGGACTCCGACGTGGGCGAAAACCAGCCCCAGACCACACCGGTCGACGAGGACACCGCGCTCCTCGACGCCGCCCACGGACCCGCGCCCGTGGGCCCCCGGGTCGCCGCCAAGCGCGCCCGCCGCAAACGCACCCTCATCCTCGCCGGCGCCGCCGGCCTGGCCCTGCTCGTGGGCGGCACCGCGACCGCGGCCGTCGTGGCCACCGGCGCGGGCCCCGAGGGCGCCACCAACGCCACCGTGGTCCCCGAGGCCGACCCCGACCCCCTCGTCCCCGCCCAGGAGCAGGGCGAGCCGGACGCCGGGGCCGCCCAGGGGGCCGAGGATGCCGTCGCCGGGGCCACCCAGACCACCAGCGCCGAGGCCTCCGACATCAAGGAAGAGCCCGAGCCGGAGCCGGAGGAGGACACCTCCACCGACAACGGCGGCGGGGGCGGCGGCGAGCCCACCGGGGAGGGCGGCACCTGCGAGGCCTCCTTTTACGGGGCCGACTTCGCGGGCCGCACCACCGCCAACGGCGAGACCTTCGACCCCAACGCGATGACCGCCGCGCACAAGACCCTGCCCTTCGGAACCATGGTGCAGGTCACCAATCCCAACAACGGGCAGTCGGTGACCGTGCGCATCAACGACCGAGGGCCCTTCGTCGCCGGCCGCTGCCTGGACCTGTCCACGGCCGCGTTCGACCAGATCATCGGCACCGGGGCCGGTGTCGGCCAGGTGCAGTGGCAGGTCGTCTCCTAGCCCCCGACCCGCCCCTCGGGCGCCCCGCACCCTCCCCGAGGGCGCGGGGCGCCCTGCGTTGCAGGCGGTGCAGGATCCGCGTGTGATCCCCCGCACGTCCCCACCGCGTGGCACAATCCCCGTCATTCGCAAGATCATCCACCGACATGCGAGGGAGCAGGGGCGTTGTTCCGCACCACCACCGGCTGGGTCGTCTCACCCACAGACCTCGTCGACACCCTCGAATGCGACCACCGCAGCGCCCTCAAGGCCGCGCTGGCCGCCCGGGTGGAGGGCGCACCCGCCCCCGAGCCCGTCGACCCCCTGGTCGCCCACCACGGCCTCCTGCACGAACAGGCCGAGCTCGAACGCCTCACCGCCCTGTTCGGCCACGTCGTGCACATCCCCGACCCCCACCCCGACGACACCTCCCTGGCCGAGGCCGCGGCCGCCACCGCCCACGCCATGGCCCAGGGCGCCCCCGTCATCTACCAGGGCTGCTTCCACCACCCCCTGCCCTCCCGCGGACCCGTCCCCGTCGCCTTCCACGGCCGCGCCGACTTCCTCATCCGCGCCGACCTGGACCCCGCCACCGGCGCGCCCCGCCCCGACGCCGACCCCGACGAGCCCTTCACCTACGAGCCCTGGGACACCAAGCTCGCCCGCCGCCCCGGGCCCGGCGCCGTCGTCCAGCTCGCCGCCTACGCCCACGCCGTCACCGTGGCCACCGGCCGCACCCCCCGCCGCATGCACCTGCTCACCGGCGACGGCCACACCCACAGCCTGGACACCGTCGACTTCACCCCCATCCTGGGCACCGTCACCGACCGGCTGCTGGACTCCCTGGCCGCCGACCCCGCCCTGCCCTCGCCCACCTGGGGCGCCCCCCGCCCCTCCTGCGACGGCTGCGGCTACTCCACCTGGTGCTCCTCCGGGCGCACCGCCGCCCGCCACCTGTCCCTGGTCGCGGGGCTGCGCACCGACCAGGCCGCCAAGCTCATCGACGCCGGCATCTGCACCATCGACGACCTGGCCCGCGCCGACGACGAGCAGCGCCCCGCCGCCCTGCCCCGCCGCTCCTTCGAGCAGCTGCGCGCCCAGGCCCGCCTCCAGGTCCGCCAGGACACCACCCGCACCCCCGACAACCCGCAGGGCACCGTCACCGCCGAGGTGTTCGCCCCCGACGGCCTGGCCGGCCTGCCCGCCCCCAGCCCCGGCGACGTCTTCTTCGACATGGAGGGCTACCCCTACCACTCCCGCGAGGGCGGGCGCGGCCTGGAGTACCTCTTCGGCGCCACCACCGAGGACGAGCACGGAGCCGAGACCTTCCACACCTTCTGGGCCCACGACCGCGTCCAGGAGAAGAAGGCGCTGGAGGACTTCGTGGACTTCGCCTGCGCCCGCATCGAGGCCGACCCCGGCGCGCACATCTACCACTACGCCTCCTACGAGGTCGACCGCCTCAAGCACCTCAGCTCCGAGTTCGCCACCCGCGAGGAGGAGGTCAACCGGCTCCTGCGCGAGCACCGCCTGGTGGACCTGTACACCGTGGTCCGCAAGAGCCTGCGCGTCTCCCAGCGCTCCTACTCCATCAAGTACCTCGAACCCCTCTACCTGCCCGACGCCCGCTCCGGCGGCGTCACCACCGCCACCTCCAGCATCGACGCCTACGCCGCCCACCTGTCCGCCCTGGAAGCGGGCGAGCACGACCGCGCCGCCCAGATCCTGGCCGACATCGCCGCCTACAACCGCGACGACTGCCACTCCACCGCCCGCCTGCGCGACTGGCTGGAGGAGCACCGCACCCTCCAGGGCATCACCGACCGGCCCGCCGTCCAGCTCGAACTCACCGAGGACGAGGCCGAGCGCGCCCGCAAGCGCGCCGAGCGCCTGGCCCGCCAGGCCGCCCTCACCGGGCCCCTCCTGGACCAGGTGCCCCAGGACCCGGCCGAGCGCACCGAGGAGGAGGCCGCCCGCGCCTCCCTCGCCGCCCTGGTCGGCTACTACCAGCGCGAGAACCTCCCGCCCTGGCGCGAGCACTACCGCCGCACCAACGCCCCCCTCACCGACCTGGAGACCGACACCGACTGCGCCGTCCCCTGGCAGGTCCGGGCGGGGGAGTGGATCGAACCCACCGGCCGCCGGCGCAAGGCCCGCCGCGAGATCCTCATGCGCCTGGACACCTCCCACCCCCACCCCTTCACCGCCGGACAGGACGTCCACCTGCTCTACCCCGGCGCCCCCGGCCAGCCCGCGCTGGCCGCCACCGCCTCGGTCGCCGAGGCCCGCCCCGACAGCCTCACCGTCGTCGAGACCTGCGACGCCGACGCCCTGCACTTCCGCAACCCCGTCGCGGTCCTGCCCGGCTCGCCGGTCAACCCCGCCCCCAAGGACGGCGCCCTGGAGCTGGTCGCCGGCCGGGCCCTGGAGGACCTGCCCGACTGGCCCCGCCACGCCGGGCTGGACCTCCTGCGCCGCATCCCCCCGCGGCTGGCCCCCGCCGGCCCCCTGCCCGACCCGGCCGCGCACGGCGGCGACCTCATCGAGGCCACCATCGCCGCCGTCGACCGCCTGGACCACTCCTACCTCGCCGTCCAGGGCCCGCCCGGGGCGGGCAAGACCTACCTGGCCGGGCGCCTGATCACCCACCTGGCCCGCCAGGGCAAGAGCGTGGGCGTGTGCTCCACCAGCCACAAGGCCGTGGAGAACGTCATGTCCGCCGCCCTGCGCGCCGCCCGGGAGGCGGGGGTGGAGCTGCCCGCGGCCAAACGCGCCAAGTCCAAGAAGGACGCCGATCCCGACCTGCCCTGGGACCAGCCCACCAGCCCCCAGGCCCTGGCGGGGTGGCGCACCAAGCACACCGCCGAGGGCCGCCCCGTCCTCATCGGCGGCACCGCCTGGGCCATGGCCAACGCCTCCATGGTCGCCGACCCCCTGGACGTGCTCATCATCGACGAGGCCGGCCAGTTCGCCCTGGCCGACACCCTGGCCGTCTCCGCCGCCGCCCGCGACCTGGTCCTGCTGGGCGACCCCCAGCAGCTGCCCCAGGTCGTCCAGGGCACCCACGGCGAGGGCGCCGACGCCTCCGCCCTGCAGCACCTCATGGGCGGCCGCCAGATCATCGACCCCGCCCGCGGCTACTTCCTGGACCAGACCCGCCGCATGCACCCGGCCGTGTGCGCCCCCGTTTCGGACCTGTCCTACCAGGGCCGGCTGCACGCCCACCCCGCCACCGCCCAGCGCACCCTGTCCGTCCACGAGCCCGGCCTGTACGCGCACGTGGTGGACCACCGGGGGCGCACCACCCACAGTCCCGAGGAGGTCGACGCCGTGGTGGCCGCGGCCGCCGCCCTGGTCGCCGACAAGGTCACCCTGGATCCCGAGGCCGGGCCCCGGCGGCTGACCGGCCACGACATCCTCGTGGTGGCCCCCTACAACCTCCAGGTGCGGGCCCTGCGCCGGGCCCTGGCACGCGCCGCCGGGGCCGACCCCGCCCTGGAGGGGGTCCGGGTCGGCACCGTCGACCGGTTCCAGGGCCAGGAGGC
Source organism: Nocardiopsis sp. NPDC006139 (assembly GCF_040614155.1). Taxonomy (NCBI): domain Bacteria; kingdom Bacillati; phylum Actinomycetota; class Actinomycetes; order Streptosporangiales; family Nocardiopsidaceae; genus Nocardiopsis; species Nocardiopsis sp. NPDC006139. The sequence continues at coordinate 71,288 of NZ_JBEXTT010000008.1, read as the reverse complement.
CCCGGCCGTCATCTGCTCCATGACCACCTCCGACGCCGCCGAGACCAGCCGCGGCACCGCGTTCGTCCTGGACCGCAACCGCCTCAACGTGGCCCTGTCCCGGGCCCAGCTGATCGCCGTGCTCGTCCACTCCCCGCACCTGGCCACCACCGCCCCGCGCAGCATCGAGGAGCTGCGCCTGCTGGCGTCCTTCACCCGCCTGAGCGGCGCCGCCCGCCCCTGGCCCGACCACCGGTGACGGCGGCCCGCCACCGGTTTCGGACACCCTCCGGGTGGAGTACGTTTTACAGAGCACGCCCCCTGCCACGGCCGGTCCGCGCGATCGCGAGGCCGTGCGCCGCGCGTGCGCGACGGCCCTCCCCGACCCGTTCCCGAAAGGCACCCCGGCCCCCGTGTCCGACAGTCCCTCCGCCTCCGGTGGCGGCCGCAACACCCGCCACCCCACCGGAATCCGCGTCGTCGTCCTCATCCTGGCCCTGATGGCCCTCGCCCTGGGACCCGCCGGGTACCTCATGGGCGTCAACGCCCAGTCCCACGCCGGGTCGGCCGCGGAGTGGTTCACCCTCTCCTTCGGCGCCTTCGTCGGCATCCCCCTGCTCGCCGCCGCCGTGGCCACCGTCGCCGGGGACCGCAGGGCCGCCCTGTGGTCGCTGGTGCTGCTGGCCTGGCCGCTGGTGTTCGTGTCCCTGATCCACTTCACCCCCCTGGGCGGGTAGGCTCCCGGGCGTGTCACCCAAGAAACGCAGACAGCGCAAACCCCGGCGGGACCACGACCGCGGCGCCGCACCGGAGCGCGCCGGCGCGGAGGCCGCGCAGGAGCCCGGGGCCCGGGGCCGGGTGTCGCGCACCCCGGTGGTCCTGGACGACCCGCCCGACCGGCGCATCACCGCCCTGTGGGTGGTCCTGGCCCTGGTGTGGGGCCTGGGGTCGCCGCTGGCGTTGGCGATGCTGCTGTTCACCACCATGGACGCCGCCGCCGTCGACCCCGCCGACCCGGCCGCCGCGGCGGGGGCCGTGGACTCCATCGGCACCGCCCTGATCTGGCTGCTGGTGCTGGCCCTGGTCGTGCCCGCGGTGTCGGCGGTCGCCGCGGTGGTGCTGCGGCGCAGGATCGCCGCGATCGGGTTCACCGTCGCCCTGGCCGTCTCGGCCGGCCTGATCTTCTGGGCGATGCCCCCGGCCGAGCTGTGGGACGCCCTGCGCTCCCACCTGTCCGGCTGACCCGCGGGGAGAGCCCGGTGGACACCCCCGAGCACGCCGTGGCCCTGCCGGACGCCGTGCGCACCCGCCTGGCCGCGGGCACCCAGAGCGTCCTGGTGGACGCCCGCGCCCTGGAGCGGGTGCGCGAGCGCTTCGACGACGACCAGGCGCGGGCGCTGGGCCGGTTCCTGGCCAACGCCCAGTCGCCCAACACCCTGCGCGCCTACCGCACCGACTGGACCGCGTTCACCGCCTGGTGCCTGGCCGAGGGGCGCACCGCGCTGCCCGCCGAGGCGGTCGACGTGGCGGTGTACCTGGCCGCCTGCGCCCAGGCCCGCACCCCCGACGGGCGCCCGGCGCTGGCCCCGGCCAGCATCGAGCGCCGGGCCGCGGCCATCGCCGCGGTGCACGGCGCCCACGGGCTGGCCTCGCCCACCCGCGCCGAGGTGGTGCGCCTGACCCTGCGCGGCATCCGCCGCACCCGGCGGGCCCGCCCGCGCCGCAAGGACCCGGTGGTGCTGGCGACCCTGGAGGCGCTGCTGGCCCACCGGCCCGGGCCCGGGCACCCGGGCGGCGTCGCCCGGCTCCGCGACACGGTGCTGCTGCTGACGGGGTTCGCGGGGGCGCTGCGCCGCTCGGAGCTGGCGGGCATCACCTTCGACGACATCACGGTGCGCACCGACCCGGCGGGCGGGGCGACGACGCTGCTGGTGGCGCTGGGCGCCACCAAGACCGACCAGGAGGGGCGGCGCGGTCACGTCGTGGCGCTGCCCCGGGGCCGCCACCGGCACACCTGCCCGGTGTGCGCGCTGGCCGACTGGGCGGAGCTGCGCACCGCCCACCTGGAGGGCGGCACCGACGCGGTGCGCGCCCTGCTGGCCCGGGCCGCGGCCGAACCGCCCGCCGCCGCGCACCGGTGCGCCCGCCTGGACGCCGCCGCGCTGGCGCCGCTGGCCGACGGCTCGCAGCGCCCGCTGCTGGTGTCGGTCTCGCGCCACGGCGCCCTGGGCGCCCGGGCCATGACCGGCCAGTCGGTGGGGGACACGGTCAAGAAGTACGCGGCCCGCGCGGGGCTGGACCCCGACGCGTTCGGCGGGCACTCCCTGCGCGCCGGATTCGCCACCCAGGCCGCGCTGGGAGGCGCCGCCGACCGTGAGATCATGCGTCAGGGGCGCTGGACCAACCCGCGCACGGTGCACGACTACATCCGCAGCGCGGACCCGTTGGACGACAACGCGGTGACCCGCCTGGGACTGTGACGGGGCCGGGCGGGGCCTCGTCTCGAATCGTCAACGAACCCGCCTGTGAGGACGGAAAACCGCACTTATCGTGCGATCCTTCACTCACGACACATTAGGTTGGTTGCGTGAGAAAGGGGACGGGCCCATGGTCGACGAATTCCGCGCCGCATTCCAACAACTGATCGACGCCTCGGTGACCGCCGACCCCGGCCAGTTCCCCGCCGCGGTCCACCGCGTCCTCGTCCTGGCCTCCCGGATCCCCGTCTCCGAGCGCGAACTCGCCCTGGAGGCCCTGGCCCCCCTCCTCACCGGCGACCACGCCGCCCCCGGCATCACCGCCGACCTGTGCGTCGTCGCCGGGGCGCTCGTCGAGACGGGCACCGACCCCGGCCCCGCCGGCCCCGAGGTCCTGCGCCGCCTGCGCGCCATCGGCCGCGGCGCCATCGTCTTCGCCCGCGCCTGGCAGCGCACCGGCGGCGGCGAGCCGCCCGACCCCGACTCGGTCACCGCCGCCGACGAGAACCGCGTCGCCACCGACCTGGGCGCCGACGCCCCCGGCGCCACCATGTGCTGGTGGACCGTCGCCCGCCACGCCCTGGCCGCCAAGACCATGCTCGCCCGCTCCACCGTGCGCTCCCACGTACGCCGCGACCCCACCCTGCACGCCGAACTCGTCGCCGTCGCCAACCAGCTCGGCGACCACCTGCCCGACCTGCAGGAGGTCCGCGCCCTGCTGCGCATGGCCGAGGCGGGATCGGCCCTGGTCCTGGACCGGGAGTCCGGCCGCGCCTTCCGCGTCCTGTTCGACGGCATCGGCGACAACTTCCAGCTCCACACCCTGCTCGCCGACGCCCTGGTCGGCCCCCAGGGCATGGGCCTGGCCGGGGACCCGCCGGACCCGCGCTGGGTGCGCGCCTTCCGCGACGGCGACCCCGACCCGGCCGCCCGCACCGTGCGCGGCTGGTGGAACCTGGTCGCCCACGACGGCACCTGGGTGTGGAACGAGGGCGTCCCCGCCGAGATCCCCACCCTGGACGGCGAGCACGTCCTGGTCCTGGACGAGCAGCCCTACCCGCGCTCCTGGAGCGCCCACCGCCGCCACCCCCTGGTCACCGGCTGGCTGGAGGTGGAGGGCGAGCTCCCGGCCGAGGAGGCCGCCCTGTGGTGGAAGCGGGTCGCCCCGGCCGAACCGGCCATCCCCGACCCCACCGACGACTCCACCCCCATCCCCGAGCCGGTCCTGGCCGAGGAGGCCGCCGGCGCCGAGCGCGTCCGCGGCTTCCTGCCCCCCGAGCCCGAGCCGCTTCCCCGGCGGCCCGAGGCCGCCCCCGCGCCCGAGCCGGCGCCCGCGGCGCCCGCAGAACCCCCGGTGCCCCCGGCACCCGCGGCCCGACCCGAACCCGCGCGCCCGGCCGCGCCCGCCGCCGAGCCGCCCGCGCCGCCCCGCACGGGCGGCGGCACCGGCCTGCCGCCGCTGCCGCCCGGGGTCTCCAACAGCTCCGCCTGGGGCCCCACCTGGCGCTGACCCCGCCCGTGACACGGCCGCGGGCCCGCACCCCCTCTTCCCGGGGATGCGGGCCCGCGGCCGTGCGGGGGTGGGGGCGCTCAGGCCCGGTGCCGGGGCACGTGCTGGGCCTCGGGCTCTGCGCGCTTGTCCGCGGGCCGCTCCTCGCCCTCCTCGTACAGGCCCTCGAAGTACTCCTCCTCGGTGACCTCGTGCTCCTCGGTGCGCCGCCAGCGCCCGCCGACGAACACCGTGGCCGCCAGCACCAGCGCCACCGGCACGAACACGCCCAGCGGCAGCAGGTCCAGCGCGCCCTCCAGGCCGGGCACCGGGGGCAGGCGCTCCAGCAGGTGGCCGCGCACCAGCGCCACACCCGTCGCGGAGCCCAGCACCAGCGCCACCGACAGCGGCAGCATCGGGGTCAGCCGCGGGGGGACGGCCAGCAGCGCCACGATGACCCCCACGCCCACCAGGCCCGCCAGGACCAGGGGGCCGCTGCCCTCCAGGACACCGCGCTCGGCGGCGTGCAGGGAGCGCAGGTGGGAGAAGGCCCAACCGCAGGCCAGCAGCAGGACGGGGGCGAGGATGAGACCGGACAGGAAGCCGACGATATGTCGCACGGGGGTGCTCCTCTCAGGGGTTGCGCGACACCTTAGCGACAAAACAGGTGACCAGCACCCGAACCCCCACCGAACGGGACCACCCGGCCCCCGGCCCGCCGACCGTGCCCCGGACGCGCGGCGGGCGCCGCACCCCGGTGGGGGAGCGGCGCCCGCGTCCGGACGTCCGACGGGTCAGGGGGCCCCGGGGTCCCGGCGCAGCCCGTCCGCTCCGGCCCGCCCGTCCATGGGCAGGACGCGGTCCGAGGGCGGGCTGCCGAAGCGCCGCCGCACCTCGAAGGCGGCCAGGGCCACCGCGACCGCGCCCAGGGACGCCAGCAGCGCCGGGCGCTGGTCCGGGATGACCAGCATCGCCACCCCGATCACGACCAGGCCGACGAGCGTGGCCCAGGTCAGGTACGGGAACGCCCAGATGGCGAACCCCAGCCGCTCCGGCTCGCGCTCGCGGACCCGGCGCCCCACCACCAGCTGGGAGGCGCAGATCGTCAGGAACAGCACCAGCAGGATCGCGCCGATGGAGGCCACCAGGAACGGGAACACGTGCCCGGGGAACAGGTACTCGGCCACCGCGGCCACGTACCCGACCACCGTGCCCAGCAGGATCGCCCGCACCGGCACGCCGCGCCGGCTGGTCCCGCGCAGCACGCGCGGGGCGTCCCCCTGGCGGGTGAGGGTGAACAGCATCCGCGAGGAGGTGTACATCGCGGCGTTGAGCACGCTCAGCACGGCGATGAACACCACGATCTCCATGATCAGGGCCGCGCCGGGGATCCCGACGTGCTCCATGACCGCCACGAAGGGGCTGGCCCCCGGATCCACCGTGCCCCACGGCAGCACCGCCACGATGACCAGGATCGAGGCCACGTAGAACAGGCCGATGCGCCACAGCACGTTGGTGACCGCCGTGGCCACCCCGCGCTCGGGCTCGGCGCTCTCCCCGGCGGCGACGGTGATGATCTCCACGCCGCCGAAGGCGAACAGCACCACCACGGTCGCGGCCAGCACGGCCGTCCACCCCTGGGGCGCGAACCCGCCGTGCTCCCACAGGTTGGCGACCGAGGAGCCGTCGGCGCCCTGCCACAGGCCCAGTGCCCAGGCGCCGCCGATGAACAGGAACGCCACGATGGTGGCGACCTTGACCAGGGAGAAGAACGACTCGGTCTCGGCGAAGACGCGCACGGAGATGAGGTTGGCGGCCGTCATCGACAGCAGGACCGCCAGGGCCAGGATCCAGGCCGGGACGCCGGGGATCCACCCGGCCAGGATGGTGGCGCCGGCGACGGACTCGGCGGCCACCAGGACCGCGTACATCCACCAGTAGACCCAGCCGATGGTGAAGCCCGCGCGGGGGCCGAAGGCCAGGCGCGCGTAGTCGGAGAAGGAGCCTGCGGCCGGGACCGACACGACCATCTCGCCCAGGGCGCGCAGGGTCAGGAAGACCAGGGCGCCGGCGATGAGGTAGGAGACCACGGACGCGGGGCCGGCCGCCTGGATGACCGCGCCGGAGCCGATGAACAGGCCCGCCCCGACCGAACCGCCGATGGCGATGAGCGCCATGTGGCGGCGCCGCAGGGTGTGGGCCAGCCCGGTGGTGGTGGACTGATCTGGGGTGTTCGCCGCGGGGTTGGGCGGCGTTGTACTGCTCGTCACATCCCCAACACTAGGAGCACACCGTCACCCCGGTGAGCACCGACCCCACAGAAAACACCCCATCAACCCACCAATATGGGGCAAATCACAGTGAAATCCGGTCAACCGGCACGCACATGACCGGGGACACCCACAGTGGCGACCGCCACCACGCGGTGTGAGCGCCGCCACGCCACCGGTCCGTACCGGTCCGGACCCTCCCCACCACGGGGGAGGCGCACCACCGCCCCGGCGTGCGACGATCACCCTGTGCGCCACCTCCACCGACCGCTCACCACGGCCGCCCGACCCTTCACCAGCGCCCACACCTACCGCCGCTGGGCCTACCTCATCATCGGCGGCGCGCTCCTGACCCCCTACGCCATGGCCGGCCTCGTCCTGGCCACCCTCATCACCCAGGGCGGCACCGCCCAGGAGAGCCCCGGCCCCGCCGGCTGGGCCCTGGGCCTGCTCATCACCCTGGCCGCGCTGGCCGCCACCGCCCGCGTCCCCGCCGTCGCCGGCGCACAGCACCAGCTCGCCCGCGCCCTGCTGCGCGGCCCCCTGAACCTGCTGCCCGACACGCCCCCCGCACCCGGTGTGCGCACCTTCGTGTGGCTGTGCCTGTTCACCTTCACCGGCATGGCGGTCTGCCTGGCCACCATGGTCGGCCTCACCGAGTCCGCCCTGCTCGCCGTCGCACCCCTGACCGGCGACCCCCTCGCCCCCGCAGGGCCCCTCACCGTCCTGGGCCCCTCCCCGGACCCGGTCCCCAGCCCGCTGGGCCCCCTCGCGGGCCTGACCCTGCTCCTGGCCGTCATCTCCGCCGTCGCCCTGACCGGCCACCTCATGGCCCGGCTCGCCCCGCGCCTGCTGGGCCCCTCGCCCGCCCGCCTGCTCGCCGACGCCCAGGCCCGCGCCCGCACCCTGGCCGAACGCAACCGCCTGGCCCGCGAACTCCACGACTCCCTGGGCCACGCCCTGTCCGTCATCACCCTCCAGTCCGCCACCGCCGCCCGCCTCATCGACACCGACCCCGACTTCGCCCGCCAGGCCCTCACCCACATCGCCGACCAGGCCCGCACCGCCACCGCCGACCTCGACCACGCCCTGGGCATCCTGCGCGAGGACACCACCGCCCCCACCGCGCCGCCCCCCGACCTCACCCACCTCACCCACCTGGCCGAGACCGCCTCCCACACCGGCACACCCCTGCACCTGGCCCTGAACGGCGACCCCCGCACCGTCCCCGCCCTGCTCTCCCGCGAGACCTACCGCATCGCCCAACAGGCCCTCACCAACGCCCTCACCCACGCACCCGGCCGCCCCCTCGACCTCACCCTGGACATCGCCCCCCGACACCTGCACCTCACCGCCACCAACCCCCTCCCGCCCCGCCGCCCCCTGGGACGGCGCCGCACCGGCGGCCGCGGCATCACCGGCATGCAGGAACGCGCCCACCTGCTCGGCGGCACCCTCACCGCGGGCCCCCACCCCGCCGCCGACCCCACCCACTGGACCCTCGACCTCACCCTGAACTGGAAAGACACCGACACCCCATGATCCGGATCGCCCTGGTCGACGACGAAGCCCTCATCCGCGCCGGGCTCGCCGCCCTCATCAACGCCGAACCCGACATGGAGGCCGTCGGCCAGACCGACGACGGCGCCGGCGTCCCCGACCTGGTCGCCCGCACCCGCCCCGACCTGGTCCTCATGGACGTGCGCATGCCCCGCCTGGACGGCATCCAGGCCACCCGCACCCTCACCGCCCGCCCCGACGCCCCCCGCGTCCTGGTCCTGACCACCTTCGACAACGACGCCTACGTCTGGGACGCCCTGCGCGCCGGCGCCACCGGGTTCCTCCTCAAACGCACCCCGCCCGAGGACATCCTGGCCGCCATCCGCATCACCCACCGCGGCGAGAACCTGCTCTTCCCCACGGCCCTGCGCGACCTGGCCGCCACCAGCCCCTCCCGGCCGACCCCCGCCGCCCGCGCCGTGGCCACCCTCACCCCCCGCGAATCGCAGACTCTCACCCTCATCGCCCAGGGGCTCACCAACACCGAGATCGCCCACCGCCTGCACCTGGGCACCGAGACGGTCAAGACCCACGTCTCCAACATCCTCACCAAGCTCGGCGCCCGCGACCGCACCCAGGCCGTCATCGCCGCCTACGACTCCGGCCTCGTCCAGGCCCGCCGCTGACCGCGACCGCGCCGCGACGGGGGAGGGGAGGACCGGGCCACGGCGGGGGAGAAGGGGCGAACCCCGACGAACCCGCCCCGCCCCGGGCCCGCGGCGACGACACGCCCACCACAACCCCGGCACCCGGTCACCGGACTGCTACGTTCGGCAATCACACTCCGTCGCACCACCGGGAGCAGCACCGTGCCGACCATCGACCTGGACCACATCAGCACCCTCTACCGCACCCACCGCGACGGCCTCGCCCACGCCCGCGACCACATCCGCGCCCTGCCCGCCACCCCCGCACCCGCCCCCGCACCCCACGACATCGAAGCCGAGATCACCTACCTCCTCGTCCGCCACCACGCCCCCGACCACGTCGTCCGCATCGGCACCGCCCACAGCACCGCCACCGCCTGGACCCTCGCCGCCCTGCACCACAACGGCACCGGCCGCCTCCACACCTTCGACACCCACGACCCCCACCCCCACCACCTCCCGCCCGGCATGGACCCCGACCGCTGGACCCACACCAAGGGCGACGTCCGCGCCAAACTCACCCACCTGCCCGAACACACCGGACTGCTCGCCCTCGACAGCACCCACGGCGGCTGGTTCGCCCGCTGGTACCTCCACCACCTCCTGCCCACCCTGGACCCCCACACCCCCATCGCCGTCCACGGCGTCTTCCAGCACCCCCACACCCCGCCCTTCACCGAAGGCGCCCTCGTCCTGTCCTGGCTCGCCAACAACACCACCGGCTACTTCACCGCCTCCGCCGCCCGCGCGCCCCACGCCCACCGCGCCCTCACCGACCTCAAGGCCGCCCTCGGCCTGGACGCCCCCCTGCACCCGACCCGCACCGACCCCGCGATCTTCTTCCACCTGCCCACCCGCCCCCACCCCGCCTCACCGGCCACCACCCGGCCCCGCGCCCACGCCACCCACTGACCCGGCGCACGAAAAAAGGGGGGCGGCCCCAGGCCACCCCCCACCGCACGCGCTCACACGCCGTCGGACTCCAGCGAACGCCCCTCACGCGCGGCCGCGCTCTCACGCACCCACACCACATCGGCCGCGTCCGACACGATCCGCGTGAAGTCCACCGGCTGGTCCAGGCTCACCATGTGCCCGGCCCGCGGCACGTTCAGCAGACGCCCCTCCGCGCACGCCTCGAAGAACTGCCGCTCGTGGATCCGGAAGTGGTCCCGGGCCCCGTTCACCAGCCACACCGGCCCCGGGTACCGCTCCAGCGCCGCCAGCGCGTCCATCTCCGCCACCGCGTCGATCACCGCCGTGGCCGCCTCCACCGCCAGACCGCCGTCCAGCACCGCCTCGGCCGCCGTGTCGCGCAACGTCAACCGGTGGAAGCGCTCGTTCAGCGTCGCCCCCTTGTCCGGCAGCCGGTCCATCAGCACCGCCGGGATCCGGTACACCTGCGCCAGCGCCTGCGCGGGCTTGGCCGTGCAACTGGCCGCCACCAGCCCCGCCACCTTCCCCGGCGCCGCCGCGGCCGTCGCGATCGACACGAACCCGCCCAGGCTCAGCCCCACCACCAGGGCCCGGCCGCCCACGCCGTCGATCGCCTCCACCACCGCGTCCACCGCACGGCCCAGCGAGAAGTCCTCACCCCGCCGCGACCCGTGGCCGGGCAGGTCGGGCGCGACCACCCGCCGGCCCTGCTCCGTCAACAGGTCCACCTGCGGCCGCCACATGCTCCCCGACACCCGCAGACCGTGCACCAGCACGATCGGCACACCCACCGGAACGCCCACGCACCCCACCCCTCACACCTGGCAGCGCACCGTCACCGGCGCATGATCGGACCAACGCCCCGCACGATACCGGGATACCCGCTTCGTGCGACGAGCCCAACTCCGATGCGTCTATCTGATAATCGATTCGCCTGCCAATCAAATCAGACGACTGTACGCTGCCCGAGTGAACCGACAACTTCGCGCCCTGAGCGCCATCCGCCTGTCCGTATCGACCGACGAGACCACATCGCCCAGCCGTCAACGTGCCGCGAACGGTAAGGAGGCCGCCCGCCGAGGCGCTTTCATCATCGGTGAAGCCGAAGACCTCGACGTCTCCGCGACCAAGACGAATCCCTTCAACCGCCCCGAACTCGGCGCTTGGCTCGAACGTCCTGACACGTTCGACATGATCATCTGGTGGCGTATGGACCGCGCCGTACGGTCGATGTCGGACATGGCCGAACTCGGCCGATGGGCGAAGCAGCACGGCAAGCTGCTCGTGTTCGCAGAAGGACCGGGTGGCGCACCACTGGAACTCGACATGCGGACCGTGTCGCCGGTGTCCGAGCTGATCATGATGATGCTGGCCTTCTCCGCACAGATGGAAGCGTTGGCCATCCAAGAGCGGGTCACCAGCGCACAGGCCGCACTGCGTGCGCAGGGACGGTACGCCGGCGGACTGGTCCCCTACGGCTACGGAAAAGTCCCGAACCCGGATGGCCACGGGTGGAAGCTCGCTCCGGACCCTGAAGCGGTCAAGGTGCTCGCCCAGATCATCCGCGACGTTCTCGACGGACAATCACTGACCGCCGTGGCGATGGCACTGAACAATGCCGGCACGCCGGTCCCGCGCGACTACCAAGCGATCAAGGCAGGGCGCGAGCCGGGCGGAATGCGCGGCGGACGTCGGCATGAACGCTTCAAGTGGACTGCCGGGACACTGTCCAAGGTGCTCCGCTCCCCGGCGCTCATGGGCTACCGCGTCCACCGGGGAAAGCCCGTCCGCGACCGCGACGGCGAACCGGTGCTGATCGGCCAGCCGGTGTTGACCCACGACGAGTTCGCCACCCTGCAAGCCCACCTGGCGACGCTCACACCACAGAAGAACCGCACCCGCAAGGCCACGAAGGCCTTACTCCTCGGTGTCGCCAAGTGCGCCGGATGCGGCGGCAACATGTACCTGGTGAAGCGCGTCGGCGGTCAGGACTACGTCTGCCGGGCGACCGCACGCGGCGAGAAATGCCCGGCCCCCGCGGGTATCCGAGGTGACTGGCTGGATACGTACACCACGGACAGGTTCTTGAAGGCCCTCGGCCACGTACCGATGACCAAGATCGTCACGCACAAGGGCTACGACCCGACACCCGAACTCCGCGAGATCGAGAACGAACTGCGCGCGCTGTACGTCGACAAGGACGCCCGCCGCTCGCACACCGGCCGAAAGATCTGGCAGGAGGAGATCCACGCGCTGGAACGCCGTGCCGAAACCCTCGAAGCAACGCCCCGCACCGAAACCCGCACCGAGGTCATGGGAACCGGCGAGACGCACGCGATGTTCTGGGAGCGCCACGACGTGACCGATCGCCGTCAGTTGCTCCGTGACGCCGGGGCGCAAGTGGTCGTGACCAAGGGGCGCCCCGGCGGAGGGGCAGAGCGGCTCAAAGGCCCGGACGAGAAACGGTTGACGTTCACCGTGGGTGCGTGCACCGTCCCGGAGGCGACGGAGCCGAAGGGGACCGGCCCGGACGAGCTGTGAACACATGGCTCGCCCCGGACATCGACAAACCGGGCCCACCGCCCCTGCGCAAACGCCCCCACGCCCTGTACGGACGCGGGGGCACCGGTGCACAAGGGATCGAGCCAGGGCGCTCTACACGCCGAAAACGACCGTTACGGGCGCGTGATCGGACCACCGCTCCGCGTGCGACGCCGCGCGTTCGACATACGCTTTGACCGCGCGGTTCGCGATACCCGGTGTTGCACATACCAGGTCGATGCGCCATCCCGTGTCGTTGTCGAAGGCACGCCCACGATACGACCACCACGAGTACGGGCCCTCCTGGTCCGGGAACAGCGCCCGCACCACGTCCACGTACCCGGCCTCACCGAACACCCGGTCCATCCACGCCCGCTCCTCGGGCAGGAACCCCGAGTTCTTCGTGTTCGCGCGCCAGTTCTTCAGGTCGGCCTCCCGGTGCGCGATGTTCCAGTCCCCGCACACCACCAGGTCCCGGCCCTGCTTCCGGAGCTCCTCGCGCCGCCTGACCAGGTAGGGCAGGAACGCCTTCATGAAGCGCTCCTTCTCGTCCTGGCGCTCGGTCCCCACCTCGCCCGACGGCAGGTACAGGCTCGCCACCGACACCCGGCCGAAGTCCGCCTCCAGGTACCGGCCCGACGCCTCGAACTCGGCCTCGCCGAACCCCACCCGCACCGCGTCGGGCTCCACCCGCGAGTACACCGCGACGCCGGCGCGCCCCTTGGCCTCGGCCGGGGCCAACGCCACGTGCCACCCCGGGGGAGAGGCCACCTCCGGAGGCAGCTGGGCCGCCTCCGCGCGCACCTCCTGCAGGCACACCACATCGGCCGTCGAGGCCGACAACCAGTCCACGAACCCCGGCGACTTCTTCGCCGCGGCCCGCAGCCCGTTCACGTTCACCGTCGAGATCACCATCGTCTGCTGCACGCACACAGCCTAACCAGCGCCGCCCACGACCTCGCCGCGATCGCCCCCCGCCAACCGCCGCACCACCCCGTACGTCCGGTTCGACGACGCCGCGTCCCGCGTCGCCCGCGCCGTCACCTCGATGTACGCCTGCGAGGACGCCACCGAGGCGTGCCCCAGCAGGTGCATGATCTCGGTGACCGACGCCCCGTCCTCCGCCAGCCGCGTGGCGAACGTGTGCCGCAGCGCGTGCACCAGCGTCCCCCGCGCCACCCGGTCGTTCACCCCCGCGTGCCGGTAGCACTGCCGCACCAGGTACTGCAGCCCGCCCCGCCGCAGCCCCTCGCCCCGGTTGTCCACCAGCAGCGGGTCCGCCCCCGCCACCGCCCCGAACCGCTCCCGCCGCGACGCCAGGTACGCCTCCAGCAGCACCTCCAGCGGCCGCTCGATCGGCAGCACCCGCTCGCCGCCCCCCTTGCCGACCACGCGCACCCGCATCTCGCCCGACCGCCCCGACACCGAGTCCACCCGCAACGCCAGCATCTCCGCCGACCGCATCCCCGTCAGCAGCGCCAGCGCCAGCACCGCCAGGTCCCGCTCCGGCCACGGGTCGCGCGCCTTGCGCGCCCCCCGCGCCAGCGCCTCCAGCAGCCGCTCCGGCGTGTCCTCGCCCCGCAGCGGCTTGGGGCCCGAGGGCCGCACCCGCGGCCGCGGCACCGCCGGCATCGGGTTGCCCGACAGCACCCGCTCCGACACCCAGAACCCGAAGAACCCGTTCCACGTCGACCACGCCCGCAGCACGCTCGACGCCGCCCTGGACGCCGCGAACTCCGCGAAGGCCCCCCGCAGCGTCGCCACGTCCAGGTCCGCCCACCGCAGCTCCTCCGGCCGCGCCCCCCGGATCCCGGCCGCGCACCCCAGCACCCCCAGCAGGTCCCGCCGGTAGGCCGCCACCGTGTGCTCCGACGGCTTGGCCGCCCGACGCGCCACCAGATACTCCTCCACCGCATCCACCAGACGCTCGCTCATGCCCACAGCATTCCCGATCCCGGCCCCCACCGCCCACACGGCACGGACCCGCCGACCGGAACACCCCTTCCCCGCACACGACGAAGGGGCCCCCGCAGCACCCGCCGCGAAAGCCCCCACCGGACCCGCCCCTACGGGCGGACCCTCACTCCGTCTCCAGACCGGCCAGGTAACGGCGCACCAGACGCCGGCCCGCATAACGCTCCCTGCGGTTGGCCGCCCTCACCATCGCCTGCCACTCCGCCCTGCACGCCCGGTCGTTGCACCCCGAACAGCAGGTGCGACCCCACAGCAGCACACCGGGGTCCTCCCACCGGCACCGCGTCCCCTCGTCCCGGGGACCGGGACGCTCGGGCAGATCACACGGGCCGAAGCGGTGATCGTGCACCGCCCCGGGACCATGCTCGGCATGGCGCACCCACAGGGGCTTGGTGGCGTCCGTACGGGACATCTCGTTCCTTCCGGAACCCGCCGCCCGCACCCCGGACCCTCCGGACGGGCGGCCAGGTCCTGAACCTCACGCCCATCACCTCCCGCCGTACACGCATGGACCCCGGACGATACCCCCCACCCCCGCCACCGGCAAGGGAGAACCACGGGGGAGCAGACCCCGCACACCACGACGGGCGCGGACCCCGCGGCCCGCGCCCGTCCCACCGGGGGAGGGGGCTCACACCCCCGCCACCTCCCGCGCCCCCCGCGCGATCTGCACGTCCTCACGCGTGGGGACCACCAGCGTCCGCACCGACGCCCCCGCACCCGAGATGTCCGCCTCCCCGGACACCCCCTCGTTCGCCGCCCGGTCCACCACCACCCCCAGAAAACCCAGCCCCTGCGCCACCGCCCACCGCACCGGCGCCGACCGCTCGCCCACACCCGCCGTGAACACCAGCACGTCCAGACCGCCCAACGACGCCGCCATCGCCGCCACCGACGCCCGCAACCGGTGCACGTACACCCCGAACGCCAGCACCGACCGCTCCTCGCCCCGGCCGACCCCCGCCAGCACCTCCCGCATGTCCGCCGTCCCCGCCAACCCCACCAGACCCCCGCCCCGCTCCAGCCCCTCCGCCACCTCGTCCGCGCCCAACCCGCCCTCACGCTGCAACCACAGCACCATCCCCGGGTCCACGTCCCCCGAACGCGTCGCCATCACCAGCCCCTCCAGCGGCGTGAACCCCATCGTCGTGTCCACACACCGCCCCTCCGCCACCGCCGCCAACGACGCACCCGCACCCAGGTGCGCCGTCACGATCCGGCGCCCGCCCGTCCGCCGCGCCGCCACCCCCGACACGTACGCGTGCGACAACCCGTGGAACCCGTACCTGCGCACCCCGAACCGCTCCCGCCACTCCGACGGCACCGCGTACGTGAACGCCTCCGGCCCCAACGACGCGTGGAACGCCGTATCGAAACACGCCACCTGCGGCACCCCCGGCACCGCCTCCGTGATCGCCTCCACCCCCGCCAGCGCCTTGGGCTGGTGCAGCGGCGCCAACGGCGTCAGCGCCGCCAACCGCTCCACCACCCCCGCGTCCAACCGCACCGGCTCCGTGAACTCCCGACCCCCGTGCACCACCCGGTGCCCCACCGCCTCGGGGGAGGGCAGCCCCTCCAGGAAATCCCGCACCGCCGACGGATCCCACCCGCCGTCCACCAGCTCGACCGTCCGCGACCCCAGCACCGCGTCGTCGGAGTCCAGCAGGCTCAACTTCAGCGTCGAGGACCCCGCGTTCACCACCAGCACCCGCATCAGTACGGCCACACCCAATCCCTGATATCCGCCGGGTCCTCACCGTGCTCCCGCGTGTAGAGCCGGTGCCGCAACCGCTCGTCCACCATCCGCTGCCGGATGTGCGCCGCCCGCTCGCCCAGCCCCGGCACCCGGTCGATCACATCGATCACCAGGTGGAACCGGTCCAGGTCGTTGAGCATCACCATGTCGAACGGCGTCGTGGTCGTCCCCTCCTCCTTGTAGCCCCGCACGTGCAGGTGCCGGTGGTTCCGGCGCCGGTACGCCAACCGGTGCACCAGCCACGGATACCCGTGGAACGCGAAGATCACCGGCCGGTCCGACGTGAACAGCGCCTCGTACTCCGCGTCCGGCATCCCGTGCGGGTGCTCGCTCGCCGGCTGCAACCGCATCAGGTCCACCACGTTCACCACCCGCACCCGCAGCTCCGGGAACAGCCTCCGCAGCAGGTCCGCCGCCGCCAGCGTCTCCAGCGTCGGCACATCACCCGCGCACGCCAGCACCACGTCCGGGTCCCCGCCCCCGTCCGTGCTCGCCCACTCCCAGATCCCGATCCCGCGCGTGCAGTGCAGCACCGCCTCCTCCACCGACAGGTAGTCCAGCGCGGGCTGCTTGCCCGCCACCACCACGTTGATGTAGTCCCTGGACCGCAGGCAGTGGTCCGCCACCGACAGCAGCGTGTTCGCGTCCGGCGGCAGGTACACCCGCACCACCGACGACGGCTTGTTCAGCACCACGTCCAGGAACCCCGGGTCCTGGTGCGTGAACCCGTTGTGGTCCTGCCGCCACACGTGCGAGGTCAGCAGGTAGTTCAACGACGCGATCGGCCGCCGCCACGCCAGCCCCTGCGTCACCTTCAACCACTTCGCGTGCTGGTTGAACATCGCGTCCACGATGTGCACGAACGCCTCGTAGCAGCTGAACAGCCCGTGCCGCCCCGTCAGCAGGTAGCCCTCCAGCCACCCCTGGCACAGGTGCTCGCTCAGCACCTCCATCACCCGGCCCCGCCGGGCCAGGTGCTCGTCCACCGGGAGGATCTGCGCCCCCCACACCTTGTCCGTCGCCTCGTACACCGCCGACAGCCGGTTCGACGCCGTCTCGTCCGGCCCCACCAGACGGAAGTTGTCCGGGTTGTCGCGGATGACGTCGCGCAGGAAGTGCCCCAGCACCCGCGTCGCCTCACTGGTGTGGGTGCCGTGCCCCTCGAACACCGACCCGTAGCGCCGGAAGTCCGGCAGCCGCAGGTCCTTCAGCAGCAGGCCCCCGTTGGCGTGCGGGTTGGCGCTCATCCGCCGCCCGCCCTGCGGCGGCAGCCCGCGCAGCTCCTCCACCGGGGCGCCCGCCTCGTCGAACAGCTCCTCCGGCCGGTATGACAGCATCCACTCCCGGAGCATCCGCCGGTGCTCCTCGTTGGAGCGCACCTGCGCCAGCGGCACCTGGTGCGACCGCCAGGTGTTCTCCACCGGGGCCCCGTCCACCTCCCGCGGGCCCGTCCACCCCTTGGGGGAGCGAAGGACGATCACCGGCCACGTCGCCCGCCGCTCCAGCCCCGAGGTCCGCGCCACCCGCTGGATGTCGGCGATCCGGTCCATCGCCTCGTCCAGGGCCTCGGCCATCCGCCCGTGCATGTACACCGGGTCGTCGCCGCTGACCATGATCGGGTGGTAGCCGTGGCCCCGGAACCGCTGCAGCAGCTCGTCCTCGGGGATGCGCGCCGACACCGTCGGGTTGGCGATCTTGTAGCCGTTCAGGTGCAGGATCGGCAGGACGGCGCCGTCCTGCACCGGGTCCAGGAACTTGTTGGAGTCCCAGCTGCCCGCCAGCGGCCCGGTCTCGGCCTCGCCGTCGCCGACGATGCAGGCGACCACCAGGTCCGGGTTGTCGAACACGGCCCCGAAGGCGTGGGCGAGCGCGTAGCCCAGTTCGCCGCCCTCGTGGATGGAGCCCGGGGTCTCCGGGGCGACGTGGCTGGGGATGCCGCCGGGGAAGGAGAACTGGCGGAACAGGCGCTTCATGCCGGGCCCGTCGCGGCTGACGTCCCGGTAGACCTCGCTGTAGGTGCCCTCCAGCCAGGCGTTGGCCACGGCGGCCGGGCCGCCGTGGCCGGGGCCCATGATGTACATCATGTCGAGGTCGCGGGCCTTGATGACCCGGTTCAGGTGGGCGTAGCAGAAGTTGAGCCCCGGGGTGGTGCCCCAGTGGCCCAGGAGGCGGGGCTTGATGTGCTCGGGGCGCAGTTCCTCCCGCAGGAGGGGGTTGTCGAGCAGGTAGATCTGGCCGACGGAGAGGTAGTTGGCTGCGCGCCAGTAGGCGTCGATGCGTTGGAGTTCGTCCTGGCCGAGTCCCATGCTCTTCTCCCTGGATGGTGTGGTCGGGGGAGTGCGGGGATCGGCGGGCTCCCGGGTGAGGGGGAGGGGCTCGTCGATCAGGGCCACGGTAACCGCGGGGGATCGCCGAACTCCAGACGCCGAGCCGGTCCGGTGACCTTCGGGGGGATGCGGGGTTCGGGCGCCCCGAAACGGTCATTCGATGGGATGGAGGGTGCCATGGGCATGAACTTCACAAGGACACGCAAATGATGCATAAAGCATGTTATGCATCAAAACTCGGTGGATGGGGGTGGGGGTGGAGCGGGGGACGCCCGCCGTTCGGCACCCGGCTGCTTCCGGCTGTTGCCGGTGGTCGGAGCCGGAGAGGGCGCCGGGGACCGACGGCGGTGGGGTGCGGGGAGTCGGGGGCCGGGATCTCCGGGGGCCGACGGAGGTGGCCCTGGGGGGCATGGGTCAATGCCGGCGGAACGCAGCGGGCGGTGCCGCCCGGGAGTGATCCCACCGGTGGCGCGGGAGCCCAGGTGACGAGTGTGCGCGGGCGGTCGAAGACGCCGCGGGCGATGGCCGGCGGGCCGATGTCGCGGGCGGGCGCCCGGACCGCAGGACATGACTCTCCGGATTCGCAGATCACCTTCCGCGGTCATCGATCCTGTGGCCGACGTGCCGCCTGGGCGCGCCGCCTGTCGGCTCGCCCCGGATTCCGTCGGCGCTCGTGCGCGCGGGCGTTCGTCGAGCCCCGGGCGTCCGTGTGCCGCGCGGCGGGATGGCGCTCGAGGCCCCGAACGGCGGCCGGAACACCGGAACGCCTGCGGTGCGGGCGTTCCAGCCCCTCTCGGCCTTCTCGTGCACGCCGCCGATAATGCACATTATGTCAAGTAAAACGTTGGAGCGCCCTCCCCACAGGGTTTCCCGGCTCTCATCTCGAGGACAGAACCTGACCTCCACTCTTCCTAGGGTGGATCCACGGACACGGAGCCACCCCCGAGGAGCACGATGGGCACCCCCACCACTTGGCAGGACATGACCGCGCGACGCCTGTGGCGGCACGGGCTCGCCGCCCCCGGCGACAGCGCCGCCGACGTCGTCTCGGCGATGTGCGGCGCCCACGCCCAGGTGATGTCGGCGGCCGAGCTGTCCGTGGGACTGCGTCTCAAGGGCGCGGACCGCACCCGCGTGCGGTCCGCGCTGTGGGACACCCACGAACTCGTCAAGACCTTCGGGCCGCGCGGGACCGTGCACCTGCTGCCCGCCCGGGAACTCCCCCTGTGGTCCGCGGCGCTGGAGTCCGCCGAAAACGCCCGGGGAGGCAAGGGCGCCCACAACGGCCTGCTCACGCCGGAGCAGGTCCGGGAGCTGGAGCTCGCCGTCACCGAGGTCCTCGCGGACCGGGAGCTGACCGTAGACGAGCTCACCGACGCGCTGGCCGAGCACGCGGGCCCCTGGGCGGCGGACCGGGTCATGGAGGCCTTCCAGGACAGGTGGCCGCGCTGGCGGGCGGCCACGCAGACCCTGGCCAACCGGGGTGCGCTGTGCTTCGGCCCGATGCGCGGGCGCAGGGTGACCTACACGAGTCCGCGCCGTTGGCTGCCGGACTTCGCGCCCGCGGAGGCCGGGGCGGCGCTGGAGCACGTGGTGCTGTCCTATCTGCGGGCGTACGGTCCGGCGACGCCGCAGCACTTCGCGCAGTGGATGGCGGCTCCCCGGCGGTGGGCGAGCGCGCTGTTCGCGTCGCTGGAGGGGCGGATCGAGCCCGTGGAGGTGGAGGGGACGGTCGCCTACCGGGTGGCGGGGGACGTCGGGGAGGCTCCGGGGTCGGTGCCGGAGGTGCTGCTCCTCCCCTATTTCGACGCCTACACGGTGGGGTCGCACCCCCGTGACGTGGTCTTTCCCGGTGCGGTCGGGCGGCGTGCGCTGGCGGCGGGCCAGGCGGGCAACTTTCCGGTGCTGTACCTGGACGGGGTGGCCGCGGGCGTGTGGCACCAGCGGCGTTCGGGGCGTCGGCTGGACGTGACGGTGGAGGCGCTGGTGCCGCTCTCGGCGGCCCGGCGCGAGGCCGTCGCGGAGCGGGTGGAGCGGATCGGCGAGATTCTGGAGGCGGTGCCGCGGTTGACGTTCGGCACCGTGTCGGTGGGTCCGCACGCCTGAGGGGTGGTGCCCCTCCCCCGGTGCCCGGCGCCGCATGCGCGCGGCCTCCTGGGGCGTCCTCCGCCTGTCGTGGTCAGGGGAATCGCTTGCGGATCGCCGCCGTGATCGCTTCCGGCGCGTGCTCCTGGATGAAGTGCCGTGCGTTCGGCAGTTCGACCACCTCCAGGTCGGTGAAGGCGGCGCGTATCCGCGGGAGCGAGGTCCTCGGGCGGAACACCATGTCCTTCATTCCCCACACCACCAGGGCGGGCTTGTCGCCGAGCAGGGCGGGCACGTCCCGGGAGAGCCGGTCCAGCAGCGGGCGGGCGGCGCGGATCTGCCCGGGCATGGCGGCGAGGCCGCGGCGGGCCTGTGGGGTGGGCTGTACCGCGCGGTAGTGGTCGGCCTCGTTCGCGGTGAGCGTGCGCCTCAGTTCCGAGAGCATGACCCGTTCGATGAGGAAGTTCTGTTCGAGGATCCGCCGCTGCATGGGAGGGCTGCTCATGATGACGCTGAAGGCCCGGTTCGCCAGGGCGTCGACCGGCCAGAACACGGTGTTGCCCAGGACGGTCCCCCGCAGGCGGTCCGCTCGGCGGGTGGCCGCTCCCAGACCGATGGGGCCGCCCCAGTCGTGTCCCATCAGGACGAACCCGTCGAGTTCGAGGTGGTCGATGAGTTCGCCGAGGACGGTGGTGTGTTCGGCGACGGTGTAGCCGAAGGCGGCGGGGCGTTCGGACGGCCCGAAGCCCAGGTGGTCCACGGCGATGCAGCGGTAGCGGTCGCGCAGGTCCTTCACGAGGTGGCGGTAGAGGAAGCTCCAGGCCGGGGCGCCGTGGCAGAACAGGATGGTCGGCCCGGTCCCCTCGTCGATGTAGTGGACCCTGCCGGCGGAGGAGTCGAACCAGCGCGACTGGAAGGGGTACAGGTCTGTGTCGGGGACGAAGCCGGTCGGCACGGGGACTCCTTCTGTGGTGTGTCCGCCGCCCGGACGTCTCCGTCCGGTCGCGCCGCCGCGAACCCTTTGCGTGGAATTTCAGGGCCACCCTACAGAGCGGTCGCGCGGCGGGGGTCGCGGGCCCGTCGTGTGTGCGGGCGCCGTAGGCATCGGACGGGTGTTCGGTGATGTGCGTCACTCTGGGATGGCGTTTGCGGTTGGGTGTTCGGGTAGTGGGCTGGTGCACTCGCAGCTCCGTCCCGTACGGGTTCCGCAGTCCCGGGGCGTGTCGAGCGCGAGTGCCGGCCGCGCGCCGATCGGGGGGTGACGTGCGTGGCCGCGCCGTAGCCCCGGTCCGGGGGGAACCGGGTGACGGCGCTCCGAGAGGGCCCCTGCGCGGCGCCGCGTCGCGCGGGGGCCTCCGGGAGCGGGGACACTTCGTCGGCCGGCGAAACGAGTCGTGCCTAGGTTTTCGACCATGACTTCCGACGGACATCTGCGTATCGAACCCCGCATCCTCTACTTCGGGACCCCTGTGGCCCTGCTTTCGACGATCAACGGTGACGGGACGCCCAACCTGGCGCCCGTCTCGTCGGTCTGGGCGTTGGGGATGACGGTGGTGCTGGGGCTGGGGGCCACCGGGCAGACGGCGCGCAACCTGGGGGAAGGTGCCGGGCTGGTGGTGAACCTGCCCTCTGCCGACCTGTGGGAGCGGGTGGAGCGGTTGGCGCCGCTGACGGGGCGGTACCCGGTTCCCGAGGGGAAGCCGCCGGGCTGCCGGTTCGAGGCGGACAAGTTCGGTGCGGCGGGCCTGACGGCCCAGGCGTCGGAGCTGGTCGGTCCCCCGCGTGTGGTGGAGTGCCCGTTGCAGTTGGAGGCCGTGGTGCGCGAGGTGCGGCCGGACGGTTCCGGTGCCCATGTGGTGGTGGAGGCCGAGGTGGTGCGGGTGCATGCCCGGGAGGATGTGGTGGTGCCCGGGACCGACCATGTCGATCCGGAGCGCTGGCGGCCGCTGGTGTACAGCTTCCGGCACTACTTCGGGCTCGGTGCCGAGGTGGGCCACTCCCACCGCTCCGAGACCGCCGGGGGCCGCTCCCCCGCGTCGGTGCGGGGTGTCGCGTCGTAGGGCGGGTGCGTTCCGTTCGGCCGGCCCCGCCGTCCGGGGCCGGCCCTCCCCCATTGGTGGGTGCCCGGTACTGACAGGATCGGCCGTGTCGGTCCGGTGCCCGGGGTGCGGCCCCTCCCCTGCCGGGCCCGCTCGGGTGGAGGTCGCCGGTGGTGGAATTCGTGTGCGCGGGGTGCGGGGCGGTGCTGAGCGCGCCGGTGGAGCGGGTGGTGCTGCCCGACCACGCGCACCAGAAGTGGGGCAACGGTGTGCTGATGCCGGTGTTGATGCGTTCGGGGACGTATGCGGTGGACCCCCGGCGGTCGGGTCCGCCGTGGCTGCCGTGGGAGGCGGTGGACGAGGCGGAGGCGGCGGCCCACGGTGTTCTCGCCCCGGTGCACTCGGTGCCCCTGGGGGCGGCGGGGGCGGTGGTGCTGGCCCCGGGTGACGTCCGCGGAACGGTGCTGGTGACGGAGTGGTGTGCCGGTTACTGCTGCGGCTTGGACGGGTCCGCGGGGCCGAACCTGGCGTGCGCCGGGTGCGGGCGGGCGGTGGGCGCCCGGATCGACGACTGTTCGCTGTGGCAGTCGGTGCGCCTGGAGGCGGACGCGGTGCGGGCGGTGGGTTCCGGGTCCGTGCCTTCGGGGTGGGCGCGGGCGCTGGCGGATGCCCGGTGGGAGGAGCCTCCGGGCGGGGCGGCGCCGGGGCCCGGGGCGGGGGCGTGGCCGAGGGCCTCGGCCCTGGAGGGTGTGTGGGAGGCCGCCGCGGGGGCGGCGCTGGCGCATCTTGTGGTGGCGGGGGCGGGGGTGGGCGTGGTGTGCGAGGGGGCGGCGGCGGTGCTGTTCTCGGCCGCGTGCGAGGCGCTTCTCCCGGCCGGGGACCGGGGGTTGCGGACGGCGCTGGCGGGTCCGGGGCTCGGTGTGCCGGACGCGGATGTGCTGGTGGTGCCGGTGCATCCGCAGACGGGCGAGGTGTGGCGGCCCGGTGGGGGTGCGCCTGTGGTGCCGCTCGCCGCGGGCGCCTGGGCGCACCTGGCGCTGCCGGGCGGGGCGGCGTCGGCCCTGGCGTGGGGGCGGGCGCCGGAGCCGGCCCTGCTCGATGAGGTGTCGGTGGGGGTGCTGCCCCATCGGCGGTTCCGGCCGGACCGGGGGGTGTTCCTGGATGTGCTGGCCCGGCTCCCGCGGGTGAGGGAGCCGGTGGTGCGCGCGGTGTACGAGCGGGTGCAGGTTGCGTGGGACGCGTTCTAGGCGGGGGTCAGAGGGGGCGGGACCAGGTTTGGCCGGTGAGGTCGGTGCCGAAGGAGTGGTGGCGGTTCTCGGCGGTGAGGGTGAATCCGTGGGCCTGGTAGATGCGGCGGGCGGCGGCCAGGACGCTGTTGGTCCACAGGGTCATCCGGGTGAATCCGGCCTGGCGGGCGAAGTCCAGGCACTGGCGGACCAGGAGGGTGCCCAGGCCCAGGCCGCGGGCGGCGGGGTCGACCAGGAGCAGGCGCAGGCGGGCGGTGTCGGGGGCGTCCGGGTCGGGGACGCAGAAGACGCAGCCGGCGCGGGTGCCGTCGACTTCGGCGATCCAGGCGCCGCGGGGGCCGTCCTGGTCGGTGTAGTCGGCGACGATGCGGGCGACCAGTGCTTCGAAGTCGGTGTTCCAGCCGTATTCGCGGGCGTAGATCTCGCCGTGGGCCTGGATGGTCCATCCCAGGTCTCCGGGGCGGTCCAGGGGCCTGATCTCGGCCTTCGGTTCTCCCATGGCCGCACCTCCGTCACTGAAACACTCGTTTCAGTGCGATGATAGCCCCGTGACGGCGGCGGGAACAAACGCCCCTTCGGCGCGCGAGAGCGAGCTGCTGGAGGCGGCCTACACCTATGCGCTCGGCCATGGTCTGGCCGAGCTGTCCCTGCGTCCCCTGGCGGCGGCGATCGGGTCCAGTCCGCGGGTGCTGCTCTACCTCTTCGGGAGCAAGGAGGGGCTGATCCGCGCCCTGTTGGCGCGGGCGCGGCGGGACGAGCTGGACCTGGTGGACCGGGTCGGGCGGCGGGCCCGCGGGCGGGGCGGCGACCTGGCCTCGACGGCGCTGGAGCTGTGGCGGTGGCTGGCCGACGACGCCCACCGGGCGCTGTTGACCCTGTGGGCGGAGAGTTACGTGCGTTCGCTGACCGAGCCGCAGGGGCCGTGGGCGGGGTTCGCCGAGGCCACGGTGCGGGACTGGCTGGAGCTGCTGGCCGGGGCGCAGGACGTCGGGGAGCGGGGGTCCCCCGAGGGGGTGGCGCGGCGCACCCTGGTGTTGGCGGTGCTGCGCGGTGCGCTGCTGGACCTGTTGGCGACGGGGGACGTGGAGCGCACCACCGCGGCGGTCGGGCTGGCGCTGTCCCGGGCCGGGTGACTCAGCCGGCGGGTACGGCGCGGCGGAAGGTGCGCCGGTAGGCCGCCGGGGAGACGCCCAGGGCGGCGCGCAGGTGCTGGCGCAGGGAGGCGCCGGTGGCGAACCCGACCCGGGAGGCGACCTCCTCCACGGCCAGGTCGGTGGTCTCCAGCAGGTGGCGGGCGCGTTCCACGCGCTGGGCGGTGAGCCAGCGGCCCGGGCTGGTGCCGACCTCGTCGGTGAAGCGGCGTACGAAGGTGCGCAGGCTCATTCGGGCGTGGGCGGCCAGGTCGGCGAGGGAGAGGGGTTCGTCCAGGTGTTCCAGGGCCCACTGGCGGGTGGCGGCGGTGCCGGTGCGGTCGGGGTCGGGCACCGGGTGCTCGATGTACTGGGCCTGGCCGCCGTCGCGCCAGGGCGGGACGACGCACATGCGGGCGACGTGGTTGGCGACCTCGCTGCCGTGGTCGCGGCGGACCAGGTGCAGGCAGATGTCCACTCCGGAGGCGGCGCCGGCGGAGGTGAGCAGGTCGCCGTCGTCGACGAACAGCACGTCCGGGTCCAGGTCCACGTGGGGGTACCAGGCGCGGAAGACGTCGGTGAGCGCCCAGTGGGTGGTGGCCGGGCGCCCGTCCAGCAGGCCGGCGGCGGCCAGGGCGAACGCGGCGGTGCAGATGGACACCAGGCGGGTGCCCGGGCGCAGTCCGGCCAGGGCGGCCAGCAGTGCGGGCGGGGGTTCGCGGGTGATGCGCCCGGTGTCGAACGGGGGGATGACGACGGTGTCGGCCCGGGCCAGGAGTTCGGGGCCGTGGTCGACGGTGATGGAGAAGTCGGCGTTGGTGGGGACGGTGGGGCCTTCCAGGGCGCAGGTGCGCACCAGGTAGCGCCCGTCGGCGGAGCCGAACACCCGGGCGGGGATGCCCAGTTCGAAGGGGTAGACGCCGTCCAGGGCCAGGACGGCGACGAGGTGCGGGCGGGGTTCGGCGCTCATGGCATGATCGTATCGAAAGATGGCGATCATGCCATTGTCCGTCGGTCGGCCGCGGAGCAGGCTGGTTCCCATGAGTCACACGAGCGATGACGCGATGATGCGGGCGGTCTCCCAGGACGCCTACGGCGGCCCCGAGGTGCTGCGGGAGGTGCGCCTGCCCCGGCCGGTGCCCGGGCCGAGCCGGATCCTGGTGCGGGTGCGCGCCGCCGGGGTCAACCCCACCGACTGGAAGCACCGGGCGAACGCCGGGTTCCTGGACCGGCTCCCGCTGGTGCTGGGCTGGGACGTGGCCGGTGTGGTGGAGGCGGTCGGGTACGGGGTCACCCTGTTCGAGCCGGGCGACGAGGTGTTCGGGATGCTGCCGTACCCGTACGGGGTCGGCTCGCACGCCGAGTACGCGGTGGGGCCGGCCCGGGCGTTCGCGCGCAAGCCGGCCGGGATCGACCACGTCCAGGCCGGGGCGCTGCCGCTGGTGGCGCTGACCGCCTGGCAGGCCCTGGTGGACACCGCCGACGTGCGGCCCGGGCAGCGGGTGCTGGTGCACGCCGCCGCGGGCGGGGTGGGGCATGTGGCGGTGCAGATCGCCAAGGCCCGCGGGGCGTACGTGATCGGTACCGCCAGTGCGGCCAAGCACGGGCTGCTCAAGGAGTGGGGCGCCGACGAGGCGGTGGACTACCGGGAGGTGGACTTCGCCGAGGTGGTGCGCGATGTGGACGTGGTGCTGGACCCGTTCGCCGGTGAGGTGCTGGACCGGTCGCTGGGGGTGCTGCGGCCGGGCGGGATCGCGGTGTCGATCCTGGCGGTGACCGCCGGGCAGCGGGCCCGGGCGCGGGAGCTGGGGGTGCGGGTGGCGGGCCTGCTGGTGGAGGCCGACCACGCGGGGATGGCGGCGATCGCCGATCTGGTGGAGCGCGGTCTGCTGCGGGCGCACGTGCAGGAGGTGTTCCCGCTCGCGGAGGCGGCCCGGGCGCACGCGCTGGGCGATACCGGGCACGTGACCGGCAAGCTGGTGCTGGAGGTCTGACCGCGGGGCCGTCCCTGTCCGGGGCGGCCCCGGCTTTCGGCCTCTTTCGCGGCGGGGGCCGGGACCGCGCCTGCTCTCGAAGAGGTCACTCGTTGTCGGCCGGAAGCAGGTGCGTCGCCAGGCGCAGGGTCGGGCGGCTCATCCGGTGCCGGTGCTCGGCGAGGAAGTCGAGCAGGCGTCGTCGATCGATCTTGCCGGCCTCGCGCAGAGCGGTGCCGACCGGTTTGGTGACGAGTTCACTGGGGTCGTCGAGTAGGAGATCGGCCAGGGCGAGCGGGTCGTCGAGGTCCCCTTGCCTGATGAGCCAGAAGGAGGCGGTGATCGCGGTCCTCCGCTCGATCGCCGCCTCGGACCTCGCCAGATCGAACAGCGGTCGACGCGACTTGTCGAGCAGGTACCAGCCGACGACACGCGGGGCCGAGCGGTCGACGAGGTCCCAGATGTTGATGAATTCGTGGTGGTTCATGTAGGTCTCGTAGAGCCGACGCCGCCCGTCGTCGTCCAGGCTGCGGTGCCGCGCCTTGAAGTCGAGGATCGAGACGCCGACCATGCGCATCTCGTACCACGGGCCGGCCAACAGGCCGGGGACGTGGGAGAGGTCGATGTCCTCCCACTCCTCGGCGGTGTCGAACACCTCCCGCATCCGCACACCGATCGCGTCCAGGCCGCTGTCGGGCGGCAGGCGTCGCATGATCTTGTCCCTCTCCGCGGGGCTCTGCCGGTTGATCAAGGCGTCCTGGATCCGCTCAAGGGGCTGTGCCATTCCGCCGGCCTTCCTGTCGTCGGTCGGTGTTCCGGGGAACCCGCCGGTCCGGGCCCGGGCCACGGGTGAACACCCGGGACCGGGGCGGGTCCCCGATTCCAGAGAACACGTCAGAGCGTCCCGATGCCAGAGCGCGCGTCGCCCGTGTGCGGGCCGGGCCCGGGGGGTCGCCCGGCGGTCTCGTCGTCGGTCGGCGGGGTTCCGGCCGGTACGGCGGTGGCCGCGGTCGTTGCGCCTTTCCCGGCGGGGTCGCCGGACCGGTCCTCCCCCGGTCGTCTTCTCCCGTGTGCCGGCCGGGTGTACCGGTCAGGCGGTGGCGGGTTCGGGGAAGGGGACGCCGGCGGGGCGGCGGTGCGCCCAGGGGCGGGCCCGTTCCAGCTGGGCGGCCAGGCGCAGCAGGAGCCCCTCCCCCGCCGCCGGGGCGATGAACTGCACGCCCAGCGGCAGTCCGGTGTCGGTCCAGTGAAGGGGCACGGACATGGCGGGGGTGCCGGTGAGGTTGGCCAGGAGGGTGAACGGGGTCGCGGTCAGGTTGTTCATGACCTCGGTGGTGACCAGGTCGGTGCGGGTCACCAGCCATTCGGTGCGGGTGCGCACCAGGAGGCGTTCGGCGCCGCGCAGCCAGGCGGGCGGGTCCAGGCGTCCGATCGTCACCGGCGGGCCGGCGATGGTGGGCGTCAGCAGCAGGTCGTAGCGGGAGTGGAAGTCGGCCAGCGCCAGGATGTGGGCGTTCCAGCGGTCGTGGCCGCGCACGTAGTCGCCCGCGGTGCGGGCCCGGCCCATGGCGGCCAGGATGAGGGTGTCGGGTTCGAAGTCGTCGTCGGTGCAGCCGGTGTCGGCCTTGACGCCGTCGACCAGGGCGGCCATGGACCCGTACCAGAGGGTGAGGAAGTCCTCGGTCAGGGCGCGGCCGTCGATGGCGGGTTCGGCCTCGGACACGTCGTGGCCCAGGTCCTCCAGCAGGGCGGCGGCGTCGCGTACGGCGCGCACGGCCTCGTGGTGGACTCGGGTGCCCAGGGGCGATCGGTCGGTGAAGCCGATGCGCAGCCTTCCCGGTTCGCGGTCGGTCTCGGCGGTGTAGGGGCGTTCGGGCGGGGCGATGGGGTAGGGCGAGGTGGGTTCGGGGCCGGCCATGACGTCCAGGAGCAGGGCGCTGTCGCGGACGGTGCGGGTCAGGACGCCGTTGACGGAGGCGCCGTGCATGGGTTCGCCCCAGGCGGGGCCGAAGGGGACCCGGCCCCGGCCGGGTTTGAGGCCGAACAGGCCGCAGCAGGCGGCGGGGATGCGGATGGAGCCGCCGCCGTCGTTGCCGCCCGCGGCGGGTACGACGCCGGCGGCGACGGCGGCGGCCGAGCCTCCGGAGGATCCGCCGGGGGTGTGGGCGGTGTTCCAGGGGTTGCGGGCGGGGCCGAACTCGCGGGGTTCGGTGATGCCCTTGGCTCCGAATTCGGGCACGTTGGTCTTGGCGAAGGGGACCAGGCCGGCGTCGAGCCAGCGGCGGACGATCTCGGCGTGGCCGGTGGCGGGCACGTGGCGCAGGGCGCGGTTGCCGGCGGAGGTGGGGAATCCGGCGTAGTCCTGGAAGAGGTCCTTGAGCAGGAAGGGCACTCCGGACAGGGGGCCTGCCGGGGGGCGGGCGGCCCGGCGGCGGGCCTCGTCGTACATCTTCAGGACGAGGGCGTTGAGGCGGGGTTCGACCTGTTCGGCGCGGTGGATCGCGGCCTCCAGCACCTCGGGGGCGCTCACCCGGCCCGTGGCGATGAGGTCGGCCAGGCCCACGGCATCGTGTTGCAGGTATTCGTCGACTCGCATGCACGGAACCTAACACCGTTATGAAACGTGTTCTAGTTCTGTGCGGCTCACACTCGCAGGGTCTCGCCCTCGCGGGCGTGGGCGACCGGGCGCCCCAGGGCGGCGCCGGCGCGGGCCGCGGCCCGCTCGGGGGTCAGGGAGGGGCCGGTGTGGGTCAGGACCAGGCGGGCCGCCCCGGCCTCGGCGGCCGCGGCGGCGGCCTCCTCCGGGGTCAGATGCGCCCGCTCCTCCCCCGGCGGCGGGGCGTCGTGGTCGGCCTCGCACAGGAACAGGTCGGCGCCGCGGGCGGCGGCCGCCAGCTGCGGGCAGGGGGCGCTGTCGCCGCTGTAGGCCAGGGTGCGCCCGTCGTGGCGGGCGCGCAGCGCGTAGGCCGGCACGTCGTGCACCACCGCGTGCGAGGTCAGTTCCAGGTCGCCCAGGCGCACCCGGTGGCCGTCGTGCAGGTCATGGAAGGAGAACGTGTTCTCCAGGAACGCGGTGTCGGGTCGGCCGAAGAACCCCGCCAGCCGCCGCGCCAGCCCGGCGGGGGCGTAGACCGGGATCGGCCCCGCGGCGGCGAGGCCGCCGTAGCGCAGCGCGTAGAACGCCGCGGCCAGGTCGGCGCAGTGGTCGGCGTGCAGGTGGGAGATCCACACCGCGTCCAGGGCGGCGGGGTCGGCGTGGGCGCGCAGGGCCGCCAGGGTCCCGAACCCGGCGTCCACCCACACCGACCGCTCCCCCGCCCGCAGCAGGTACCCCGAGCAGGGCCGGCCGGGCAGCGGGGCGGGTGAGGCCGTGCCCAGCACGGTCACCGTCATGGTCATGCCGCGGCTCCGGGGCGCAGGCGGTCCAGCAGGCCGGGGGTCTCGGGGTAGGGGCGCTCGGCGGGCAGCAGGGCGGCGGCCGCCTCCGTCTCTCCCCGCCGGACCAGGTCGTGGACGCGGTGGACGGCGGGGGTGGCGTCGGTGATGGAGACGATCCACTCGTCGGCGTAGCGGGTGGAGGCCTCGCCCGCCAGCCCCAGCTGGAGGGAGCGGTGCTCCAGGGGGCGCAGGCGCAGGTCGCGTTCGGGATCCCACTGCACCCGGGCGGGGGCGGCGGCCAGCTCCCGCCGCCAGGCGTCGCGGTCGGCGTGCACCCCGGGCCTGTAGTGGGACAGGCAGGCGCGGCGCAGCGCCCACTCGAAGCCCTCGCGGGTGATCTCCACCGCCAGCACCGTCTCCTGGCCCTCCTTGCGGGCCCATCCGCACCGGTACATCATCCACAGGTACGAGGGCTTGATCCAGGTCATGCGGCCGCGCTTCCAGTCGGCGGGGAAGCGGCCGTCGCGGGCGGCGGGCAGCCCCAGGCGCGGGGAGTAGGCCTGGTAGACGGTCACCGTGGTGTCGGTGTACCGGGCGCGGATCTGGTGGAGCGGGACCTCGGTGTTCACGGTGTTCACCCTGGCCGCACCCGCCCCGCCCCCGCAAGCCGATTTCGCGGCGGTCAGCGGCCGTGCAGGGGGACGGCGGCCTTGAGGAGCATCTCCGCGTACTCGTCCTCGGGGTCGGAGTCCAGGACGATGGCGCCGCCCGCGCCGACGGTCAGCTCCTCGCCCCGGCGGACGGCGGTGCGGATGGCGATGCTCAGGTCCGCGGCGCCGGAGTCCGACAGGTAGCCCAGGGCGCCGGAGTAGACGCCGCGCGCCGACCCCTCCAGGGCGTCGATGATCTCCATGGTGCGCAGCTTGGGGGCGCCGGTCATGGACCCGCCGGGGAAGCAGGCGCGGACGGCGCCCACCGCCGACACGTCGGCGCGCAGCCGCCCGCGGACGGTGGACACCAGCTGGTGGACGGTGGCGTAGGACTCGGTGTACATGAACGCGGGCACGCCGACGGTGCCGACCTCGCACACCCGGCCCAGGTCGTTGCGGAGCAGGTCGACGATCATGAGGTTCTCGGCGCGGGTCTTGGCGCCGGTGCGCAGCTCCCGGGCCAGGCGGGCGTCGGTGGCCGGGTCGGGGTGGCGGGGGGCGGTGCCCTTGATGGGGCGGCTCTCGGCCTCGCCCTCGCCCGTCACCCGCAGGAAGCGCTCGGGTGAGGCGCTGAGCACGCTGGTGGGGCCCAGGCGCAGCAGGGCGGCGTAGGGCGCCGGGGAGGCGGCCCGCAGGCGGCGGTAGAAGTCCAGGTCGGTGCCGGTGTAGCGGGTGTGCAGGCGGTTGGTCAGGCAGATCTCGTAGCTCTCCCCCGCCGCCAGCTGGGCCAGGCACTCCTTGATGTCGTTGAGGTAGCCCTCGCGGGGGCGTTCCAGCAGGCCGGCGGGGTCTTCGGGGGCGGCGGCCGGGGGCGGGGCGCCCAGCGGGGGGAGGTCGGCCAGGGCGGCGGCGGTGGCCGCCAGCCAGGCGTCGCCGTCGGGTCCGTCGTCGGCGCAGACCAGGTGGGTGCGGCCGGTGTGGTGGTCCACGGCGACGAACCGGTCGCAGCGCAGCCACACCGCGTCGGGGGTGGGCGGGGTGTGGGCGGCGGGGGCGCCGCAGTCGGCCTTGAGCTCGTAGCCGAAGTAGCCCACGTACCCGCCGGTGAACTCGAAGGGCAGCGGAGCGGGGGTGCGCGGCCGCTGCCGGCGTTCCAGGGCGTCGAACACGGTGCCGGGCTCGGTGGCGGCGGTGCCGTCGGGGCGCCGGACATGGACGGGGCCACCGACCCGGTAGGTGAGGACCTCGCCGGTGGCCGCGCCCAGGAAGGAGAAGCGGGCCGGGCCCTGGGGGCGGGAGCTGTCCAGCCAGAACGCGTACCCGGCGTCGCCGTACAGGCGGGCGAAGGCGGCCTCGGTGTCCACCGCGCCCTCCAGGGTGCGGGTACGCGGTGCGGGGGCGGCCCCGGGGAGGGCGGCGGGAGGTGCGGGGCGCGCGGGCGGCGCCGGGGCGGGGCGGTGGGGGCGGGCCAGGTCCAGGAAGTTGCCGATGAGGGCGGCGCCGTGCTCCCCCGCGATCGACTCGGGGTGGAACTGCACCCCCCAGCGGGGCAGGTCGCGGTGCTCCAGGGCCATGACCACGCCGTCCTCGGCCCAGGCGGTGGCCGCCACGGGGGCGGGCAGGGGTTCGGGGACGGCCAGCGAGTGGTAGCGCACGGCGGTGAAGTCCTGGGGGATCCCCGCGAACAGGCCGGTGCCGGTGTGGCGGACGCGGGTGAGGTGGCCGTGCCGGGGCTGGGGAGCGGACTGGACGTCGGCTCCGGCCAGGTGGGCGATGGCCTGGTGGCCCAGGCACACGCCCAGCACCGGCAGGGGTGTGGCGGCCAGCAGTTCGGGGACGCGGCCCAGGTCGCGGGGGTGCTGGGGGCGGCCCGGGCCGGGCGAGACGACGACGGCGTCCAGGTCCGCGAAGTCGAACCCGTCCCAGGCGGGGTCGTCGTTGGTGAGCACGGCGGGCTCGGCCCCGGCGACCTCGGCGATCAGCTGGAACAGGTTATAGGTGTAGGAGTCGTGGTTGTCCACGAGCAGAACGCGCATCCCGCCCCTTCTCCTGTGGATGGCGACATTCCAGGATACGGGGAGCCCGCCGGGGTCCGGTCGTCCACAGGGGCGCGGTGCCCCCTGGTGCGGGCGGGGCGGCCCGGGTACACAGGAAGTGGGGACTTCCCCTCGTTGAAGGGAGTACGCGGTGACCGGTCTGTTCGTCGCGGTCGCGGTCCTGGTGCTGGTGGCGCTGGGCGTCTATCTCGCGGTCACCGTCTCGGCCTCGGTGGGCGCGGGCAGGGCCGACCCGGGGCCGCGGCGCCCACCGGTGGACCGGGCCCAGGAGGAGCTGCGGCTGAGGTACGCGCGCGGGGAGATCGGCCGGGAGGAGTACCTGCAGCGCAAGATCGACCTGGAGTGAGCCCCGCCCCGTTCCGGGGCGGCGGTGCGGCCCGGCCGTGGGCCGGGTCTCAGTGGTGCGGGATGGGAACGCCCGCGGAGCGGAGCTCGGCCTCGACCAGTGCGTTGAGCCGGGCCCAGGCCGGCGACCGGTCCTCGCGGTGGTGGTCGATCATCCCGTACCGGGTGGCGGTGTCGGGTCCGATCCTGAAGTCCGCCGGCACCGCCAGCAGTTCGCGGTCGGTCAGCAGGTTGGCGGCGATGGCCGTGGCGAGCTCCTCGATCCGTGGGTCCTCGGGTTCCCAGGACTCCGCCTCCACACTGCGCTTGATCAGGTCGACGTACCCGGGGTCGTCCAGCCGGTGTTCGAGGTTGGTCAGGAAGTGGTCCAGGCCCTCCGGTGCCAGCGCCCGGAACAGCACCAGGGCCTCGCGTTGGCCGGCCACGTAGTCGGGACCGAAGCCGAGTCCGGCCATCCGGTCCAGGACCGCGAGGGCGCGGTCGGACAGCAGGGCACGGTCGTCGGCGAGCCGGTACAGCGCGTCCCGTCGGGCGATCAGGTCCGTGATCCGGTCGGTCAGACGCCGCTCGACGTCGGTGAGGGCGTCGGCGAACCGCTCCGGGTCGGCGTCGAGCAGGGACGCGATCTCCGACAGCGGTACGCCTGCGGTGGCCAGTGTCCGGGCCTGGACCAGCCGCAGCAGGTCGTCCGAGCCGTACCTGCGGTAGCCGGAGCCGTCACGCCGCGGTTCGGCGAGGAGGCCGAGCCGGTGGTAGTGCCGCACGGTCTTGACCGTGACCCCCGCGAACGCCGCCGCCTGCCCGATCGTGACGCCCTCGGCCCGGTCCCCCGTCATCGGTTCGGCCCGGGTGTGCGGTCGCGGCAGGGCGTCGTGCCCACGGCCTCGGCCGGGGTGTGCTCGCAGGGCGTCGTGCCCGGGGTCGGATCCGGAGATCTCCCCGAACGGGGCGGGTTCGCTGTGGTCACATGGTGAGTGTGCACCCTGCCCCTGGGGCGGGGTCAACCCGCGCGGCCGTGGACCGAGGGGGCGCGCACGGTCCCGCGCCCCGACGCGCCGCCCCTCGGCCACGGGTCGTCGGAATGGCGCGGGAAATCGGGGCTTGACCTTGCCCCGAGGTCAAGGTCGACGCTCGGGGCATGAGCGAAACGAACAAGACCGACCGGAACAACGAGACCACCGGCGGGCAGGACCGCCCGGAACTGCGGGCGGCCCTCCAGGAGATCGTCGACTCCGGGTTCGCGGGGGGTGCAGCTGCGGGTGAACGACCGGGGCCGGGAGTGGGTCGGCAGCGCCGGGGTGCGCAAGCTGGGCGAGAGCGGTGAGCCGCCGACCGACGGGCACTTCCGGATCGGCAGCGTGACCAAGACCCTGGTCGCGACCGTGGTGCTGCGGCTGGTGGCCGAGGGCGTGATCGGGCTGGACGACCCGGTGGCCGACTCCCTGCCCGGGTTCGGGCTGGACGGGAGGATCACGGTGCGGATGCTGCTGCAGCACACCAGCGGGGTGTTCAACTTCACCGGCGAGTTCGAACCCGACGGGACCCTCCTGCCGGGGATCCCGGCGCAGGGCCGGGAGTACGTGGACGGCCTGTCCCGCACCTACCGGCCGCAGGAGCTGGTCCTGCTGGCGTTGTCCGAGCCGGCCCGGTTCGAGCCGGGAACGGGCTGGAGCTACTCCAACACCAACTACGTGCTGGCCGGGCTGCTGGTCGAGGAGGTCACCGGCCGCACGCTCGCCTCCGAGATGCGGCGGCTGATCCTGGAACCGCTGGGGATGTCGAACACCGTGTCTCCGGAGGGCTCGCCGGAGATCCCCGAGCCGCACGCCCACGGCTACTACCGGTACGAGGACGAGGGCCGGTCGAAGCTGGCCGACGTCACCCGCATGAACCCCTCCTGGGCGTCCAGCGCCGGTGACATGATCTCGACCACCGAGGACCTCCACACGTTCATCTCCGCGCTCATGGGCGGCAGGCTCCTGCCGGCCCCGCTGCTGGCCGAGATGTGCACGCCCCACCCTGAGAGCGGCGACTTCCGCTACGGCCTGGGGCTGTTCGTGGAGGACACCGACTGCGGAGGCACGGTCTTCCACCACAACGGCGGCTTCGCCGGCTGGGCGGCGCTGATGTACAGCACGCCCGACGGGGGCACGACCCTCACCGCCTCACTGACCGTCGGGGACGGCGAGCTCGACTTCGCCGCCGTGGCGCAGGCGTTCGAGAAGGCGAAGCGGCGGCTCGTCGCGGAGGTCTTCTGCGGCGGGTCCCGCACGGCGAGCTGAGAGCGCTCCCGGACCCGCGTGCCCTCCAGGGGCGGCCGGGGTACGGCGGGGGGATGCCGAGGGGGCCGGCCCCGGTGTGCGGCGGGACGGCGCGGTCCTCGTCGCTGAACCCCCCTTGACGCGCACCCGCACGGCGCCTTCGCGTGCGGGTGCGCGGATGCCCGCCGCCTCCGGGGTCGCGGGGGCGGTGCCGGCGGCGGGCGGCGCACCGCGGGCTCGGGTCGGTCCCGGTACGCCGGAGAGTGCGGTCCGCTCCCCCGGCCCCCGCCCGGGCCGGGGTGGGCGCCGGATCCGGTGGCGGATGGGGGGTGACAAACGCGGAGGGGTCGTGTACGGTGTGCCCCGTCCTGTTGTCTACGAATGAGGTGGACGTTGCGCATCTGAGGTTCGCGATCATCACGCGGCACGGCCCCGACCGGCCGTTCGCCACGGCCCCGGGCCGTCGGCGGATCCGCGTGGATGGAACCTCGGTGCACGAGCCGTCCCCCAACGGGACCCTCTCACCCCTCCTGTCGGCCCCGGCCGCGTGGTGCTCGCATACGAAGCCCCTGTCACTTCGCTTCCGTATTGCGAGAGAACCATGTCCCAACCCACTGTCGCCGGTGCCTCCGTGGCCGTTTCCGCCCTGGGTTTCGCCTGGGCCGACGGCACGTCCGTTTTCGAGGACCTGTCCCTGACCGTGGGCCGCGGCCGCACCGGTCTGGTCGGCACCAACGGCTCGGGCAAGTCCACCCTGCTGCGGCTGCTGGCCCGGAGGCTGCGGCCGGCCTCGGGGTCGGTCACCGTCAGCGGCCGCCTGGCCTACCTGCCGCAGAACATCACCCTGGACACCGGCCTGCGCGTCGACCAGGCCCTGGGCATCGCCGACACCCGGGCGGCGCTGGCCGCCATCGAGTCCGGCGACGTGTCCGAGGAGCACTTCGAGGCGGTCGGCGACGACTGGGACGTCGAGGAGCGCGCCCTGGCCACCCTGGGCGGGCTCGGTCTGGACGGCATCGACCTGGACCGCACCGTCGGGGAGATCTCCGGCGGCGAGGCCACCCTGCTGCGCCTGGCCGCCCTGCTGCTGGAGCGGCCCGACGTCCTGCTGCTGGACGAGCCCACCAACAACCTGGACCTGTTCGCCCGCAAGCGGCTCTACGACGCCGTGGACTCCTGGCGCACCGGCACGCTGATCGTGGTCAGCCACGACGTCGACCTGCTGGAGCGCGTGGACCGCATCGCCGAGCTGCGCTCGGGGTCGGTCACCTGGTACGGGGGCGGCTGGTCGGACTACCAGGAGGCGCTGGCGGTGCAGCAGGAGGCGGCCGAGCGCGCCCTGCGGGCCGCCGACGCCGACATGAAGCGCCAGAAGAGGGAACTGGAGGAGACACAGGTCAAACTGGCCCGCCGCCAGAAGCAGAACCGCAGGGTGCAGGCCCAGGGCGGCATCCCCAAGATCGCCGCCGGCAACCTCAAGCGCTGGTCCCAGGAGTCCTCGGCCAAGCTCAAGGGCGTGCACGAGGACCGGATGCAGGAGGCCCGCGAGCGCCGCGAGGAGGCCGCCGAGGCCGTGCGCAGCGACGCCGAGATCAAGGTGGAGCTGCCCGAGACGGCGGTGCCCTCGGGGCGCGAGGTGCTCAAGGCCGAGGGGCTGACCCCGGTGCACGGGGCGCTGGCGAACGCGGACCTGTGGGTGCGCGGCCCCGAGCGGATCGCCCTGGTGGGCCGCAACGGGGCGGGCAAGACCACCCTGCTGCGCACCCTGCTCGGGGAGCTGGAGCCGAGGGAGGGGTCGGCGCGGGTGTTCGTCCCGGCCCGGTTCCTGCCCCAGCGGCTGGACGTGCTGGACGACGCCCTGACGGTGGCCGAGAACGTCGAGCGGCTGGCGCCGGGGGTGGAGGACCAGCGCATCCGCGCCCAGCTGGCCCGGTTCCTGTTCCGGGGGGCGCGCTCGGCGCAGGTGGCGGGGACCCTGTCGGGCGGTGAGCGGTTCCGGGCGGCGCTGGCGGCCCTGCTGCTGGCCTCGCCGGCTCCGCAGCTGCTGATGCTGGACGAGCCCACCAACAACCTGGACGTGTCCAGCGTCCGGCAGCTGACGGGGGCCCTGGAGGCCTACGAGGGCGCGCTGGTCGTGGCCAGCCACGACCTGCCGTTCCTGGAGTCGATCGGGATCACCCGGTGGCTGTTCGTGGGCGAGGAGCTGGTGGAGACCACCGCCGAGGGGGTGCGCGCCCTGCTGGCGGGCGAGCCCGCGGAGTGACGCCGCGCGCCCCGCCGCACCCGCGGCGGGGCGCGCCCGGTCATGCGCCGGGGTAGTCGCCGAAGGACCACAGGTTGCCCTCGGGGTCGCGGACGGTGAACTCGCGGGCCCCGTAGTCGGTGGTCTCCAGGGGCCGGACGATGTCGGCGCCGTGGCCGGCGGCCCGCCGGTACAGGGCGTCGGGGTCGGCGGTGACGACGTAGGTGCCCGCGGTGCCGGGCTCGCGCGACCACGCCCGGCCCGGGGTGTGGTCGCCGAGCATGATCCCGCCGGCCCCCTCGGGCCACAGGAGTTCGGCGTGGGCCACCCGCCCGTCGGCGTCGTCGTGGCGGGCGGTGGCGGTGAATCCGAAGGCCCCGGTGTAGAAGTCGATGAGCGCCGCGGCGTCACGCGCCTGCAGGGTCGCCCATACGCGCGGCCGCAGGGCCGCGGTGGCCGGGGTGGTGGTGTCGTGTGTGCTCATGGTCCCAGGCTCCCCCGGGGCCGGGCGCGGTGTCTTGTACGTTCCGGAACTCCCGGGCGGCCCAGGCGGCCGGGGGCAGCCCGGCGAAGCGGCCGAACTCCCGGCTCAGGTGGGCCTGGTCGGTGTACCCGGCCGCGGCGGCGGCGCCGGCCAGGTCGGCGTGCCCGTTGCGGCGGATCCCCGCGGCGATGCGGCAGCGGGCGTGGTCGAAGCGCATGAGGCGGGCCACGGTCTTGGGCGGGCGGCCGACCTCGCGGTGGAACAGGGTGCCCAGGTGGCGGGGGGTCAGGCCCACCTGCCGGGCGATGTCCTCCACGCGGGCCCGGCCGCCGGATTCCTCCAGCAGCCGCCAGGCGCGGACGAGTTCGGGGCGGGGGCGCCGGTCGCGGTAGCGGTCGCGCAGGTGGTCCGCGATGAGCGCGAACCCGTCCTGCCAGGTGGAGGTGGCGGTGAGGCGCTCGTGCAGTTCCCGGCCGCGCGGGCCGGTCAGGGCGAGCCCGTCGTAGTCCTCCACGCCCAGTTCGGCACAGGGGACCCCGAACAGGGAGCGCACGGCCAGGGGGTGCAGGGCCAGCTGCACCCCGGCCTGGCCGGGCTGCTGGCGCACGTGGGAGGCGCTCAGGTGGAGTCCGCCCAGGAGGACGGGGGCGGGTCGGGCCGTGGCCAGGGAGCGGGCGTCGGGTGCGGCGCGCACGCCCTCGTCGAGGCAGACGATGAAGGTGACGGTCGCCGAGGGCAGGCCCAGGTGGACCGCCTCGGGGACCGCCAGGGCCCGGTAGCCGACCATCGACACGACCCCGGGGGCGGTTCCGGCGGGGGCGGTGGCGAACTCCCAGGCCCGCTCCGGCTCGTCCATGCCTTCGACGCTAACAGAGCGGGCCCGCGCGGGTCGGCGGTCCGGCGGGTCAGCCGGTCATCTCCTCCAGGGTCTTGCCCTTGGTCTCCTTGACGAACCTCCACACGAACAGCAGCGACAGCACCGCGAAGCCGGTGTAGACGAGGTAGGAGCCGCTCAGGCTCCAGTCGCGCATGCTGGGGAAGGTGACGGTGACGGCCCAGTTGGCGATCCACTGGGTGGCGGTGGCCACGCCCATCGCGGCGGCGCGGATGCGCAGCGGGAACATCTCGCCCAGCAGCACCCACACCACGGCGCCCCAGGACAGGGCGAAGAACAGCACGAACGCGCTGGCGGCGGTCAGGGCCACCACGCCCCAGCCGAAGCTCAGGGTCACCTCCTCGCCGACGGCGGTGGCGTGCCCGAACGCGTAGGCGGCCACCGCCAGGGCCAGTGCCATGCCGGCCGAGCCCACCAGGAGCAGGGGGCGGCGGCCCACCCGGTCGACCAGGGTGATGGCCACGACGGTGCCGACGATGTTGATGATCGAGGTGAACAGGCTCAGCAGCAGCGAGTCCCCCTCGGGCACGCCCACCGACTGCCACAGGGAGGAGGAGTAGTAGAAGATGACGTTGATGCCCACGAGCTGCTGGAACGCCGACAGGGCCATGCCGATCCAGACGATGGGCAGCAGTCCGAGCCGGCCGCGCAGGTCGCTCAGCCTGGGGCGCGTCTCCGAGCCCAGGGCCGACCTGATCTCGGTGATGCGCCGGTCCAGCCGGGCGGGGCCGCCGCCCTCGACCTTGGCCAGGATCTCCTTGGCCTGGTCCACGAGTCCGACCCGCACCAGGTGGCGGGGCGATTCGGGGATGACCAGGGTGAGCAGCAGGTAGACGGCGGCGGGCACCAGTTCGGCGCCCAGCATCCACTGCCAGGCCTGGAGGGGGCCGAGCATGTTCGAGGCGCTGCCGCCGGCGGCCAGGGCGATGAGGTAGTCGGCGAGCTGGGAGACGGCGATGCCCAGCACGATGGCGAGCTGTTGCAGGGAGCCCAGGCGGCCGCGGTGGGCGGCGGGGGCGATCTCGGCGATGTAGGTGGGGGCGATGACGGAGGCCATGCCGATGGCGATGCCGCTGAGCACCCGCCACAGGATGAGGTCCCAGATCGCGAACGGCAGCGCCATGCCCACGGCGCTGACGGCGAAGAGCACGCCGGCGATGCGCATGGTGCGGATGCGCCCGTACCGGTCGGCGAGCGAGCCGGTGACGGCCGCGCCCACCGCCGAGCCGAGCAGGGCCGAGGCGACCGTGAACCCCAGGGTCGCCGAGTCGACGCCGAATCTGGCCTGGATGGCGTCGACGGCGCCGTTGATGACGGCGCTGTCGTAGCCGAACAGGAATCCGCCCATGGCCGCCGCGGCGGCGATCATGGTCACCTTGGCGAGGTCGCCTCCGCCCTCCGCGAGGCCCTCGGTCGCCCCCGCGCTGCCTTTCCCGGTCACACCCGCTCCCTTCCGCGGCGGCGCGCGCCGCCGGTCCCGGTCAGGGTGGCGGGGCGGGTGCGGGGCCGGCGGGCGCGACACCCCGGGGCGGGGCGAACCCGGGGGCGATCATGCCCGGGCCTTGGTCCGGGCCCGGGCGTGCGGGGTGGGCGGCCCCGGGTGTCAGCCGGTCATCTCCTCCAGGGTCTTGCCCTTGGTCTCCTTGACGAACCTCCACACGAACAGCAGGGAGAGCAGGGCGAACCCCGCGTAGATGAGGTAGGAGCCGCTCAGGGTCCAGTCGCGCATGCTGGGGAAGGTGACGGTGATGAGCCAGTTGGCGAGCCACTGGGTGGCGGTGGCCACGCCCATGGCCGCGGCGCGGATGCGCAGGGGGAACATCTCGCCCAGCAGCACCCACACGACCACACCCCAGGACAGGGCGAAGAACAGGACGAACGCGCTGGCCGCCACCAGCGCCACGGCCGCCCACGCGAACGGCAGGCTCACCGCGTCCCCCTCCACGACCGCGTGCCCGAACGCGTAGGAGGCGGTGGCCAGGGCGAGGGTCATGCCGGCCGAGCCCACCAGCAGCAGGGGTTTGCGGCCGATCCGGTCCACCAGCGAGATGGCGATGACGGTGCCGACGATGTTGACGATGGAGGTGAACAGGCTCAGCAGCAGCGAGTCGGACTCGGCGACGCCCACCGACTGCCACAGCGAGGAGGAGTAGTAGAAGATGACGTTGATGCCGACCAGCTGCTGGAACGCCGACAGGGCCATGCCGATCCACACCACGGGCAGCAGCAGGTAGGGGCCGCGCAGGTCGCTCAGCCTGGGGCGCACCTCCGAGCCCAGCGCCCGGCGGATCTCGGCGATGCGGCGCTCGACCCGTTCGGAGCCGCCGCCCTCCACCTCGGCGAGGATGGTGCGGGCCTTGTCGAGCCGGCCCACCCGGACCAGGTAGCGGGGGGATTCGGGGATGAGCAGGCTCAGCAGCAGGTAGAGCAGGGCGGGCAGGACCTCCACGCCCAGCATCCACTGCCAGGCCTGGAGGGGGCCGATCGTGTTGTGGGAGCTGCCGTCGGCGATCTGGGCGATGCCGTAGTTGACCAGCTGCGAGCAGGCGATGCCCAGCACGATGGCGAGCTGTTGCAGGGAGCCCAGGCGGCCGCGGTAGGCGGCCGGCGAGACCTCGGCGATGTAGGTGGGGGCGATGACCGAGGCCATGCCGATGGCGACGCCGCCCAGGACGCGCCAGGCGGTCAGGTCCCACACGCCGAAGGGCAGGGCCGACCCGATGGCGCTGGCCGCAAAGAGCACGCCGGCGACCTGCATGACCCGGATGCGTCCGAACCGGTCGGCCAGCGACCCCGCGGTGGCGGCGCCCAGCACGCAGCCCAGCAGCGCCGACGCGATGGTGAATCCCAGGGTCGCCGAGTCGACCTCGAACCTGGCCTGGATGGCGTCGACGGCGCCGTTGATGACGGCGCTGTCGTAGCCGAACAGGAATCCGCCCATGGCCGCCGCGGCGGCGATCATGGTCACGTGGACGATGTTGACGTCCGCCCCCGCTCCCCCGTTGACGGTGCTCACGTTCGCTCCTTCCGGTGGGCGTTCTCTCCAGGGTGGTCCTCCTACCCACGATGCGTCACGGATGCGCTACCGGTGGCGGGGCAACGATGGCCGACGCTTGGCCCGTTCGGGGGCGGGGCGTGGCCTGTGCGCGGCGGGGCGGTCCCGAACGGCCACCCGGGGCCGGGGCGGAAACGGGTGCGCCCTTACAAGAAGTCGACCGGTGTTTTTGGCGCGTCCGGGGGGTGCGCGGACCGGGGCCGCGCCCTCAGGATCGTGTGCTGTGACGACCTACCAGAACCTCGCCGACAAGGCGCTGCGCCGAGAACCCCCCTCCCGCGACGAACTGCGCGCCGTCCTGGGCTCCTCCGACGACGACCTGATGGACGTGGTCGCCGCCGCCTTCCGGGTGCGGCTGCGCTACTTCGGCCGCCGGGTCAAGCTGAACTACCTCGTCAACATGAAGAGCGGCCTGTGCCCGGAGGACTGCTCCTACTGCTCCCAGCGGCTCGGCTCGCGGGCCGAGATCGTCAAGTACACCTGGCTCAAGCCCGAACAGACCCGTGAGGCGGTCGCGCAGGGGGTGCGGGGCGGGGCCACCCGGGTGTGCCTGGTGGCGTCCGGCCGCGGGCCCACCGACCGGGACGTGGAACGGCTGGCCCCCACCGTCGAGGACATCAAGAGGGAGCACCCGGGGGTGGAGGTGTGCGCCTGCCTGGGGCTGCTGTCGCAGGGGCAGGCCGAGCGGCTGCGGGAGGCGGGTGTGGACGCCTACAACCACAACCTCAACACCTCCGAGGAGCGGTACGCCGACATCTGCACCACCCACGGGTTCGCCGACCGGGTCGAGACGGTGGAGCGGGCGGCGCACGCGGGGCTCTCGCCGTGCTCGGGGCTGATCGCGGGGATGCGCGAGGGCGACGACGACCTGGTGGACGCCCTGTACGCGCTGCGGGAGCTGGGCCCGGACTCGGTGCCGGTCAACTTCCTCATGCCGTTCGAGGGGACCCCGCTGGAGGGCACCTGGGAGCTGACCCCGCAGCGGTGCCTGCGCATCCTGGCCGCGGCCCGGTTCGTGTTCCCGGACGTGGAGGTGCGCCTGGCGGGCGGGCGGGAGATCCACCTGCGCACCCTGCAGCCGCTGGCGCTGCACATCGTCAACTCGCTGTTCCTGGGCGACTACCTCACCAGCGAGGGGCAGGCGGGCAGGGCGGACCTGGAGATGATCGCCGACGCCGGGTTCGAGGTGCAGGGGGCGGGAGAGCCGACCCTGCCCGCCGAGCGCCACGACCTGCTGCGGCCGCGCCGCCGGGGCGCCGGGACCGCTCTTCCGCCCAACGCCTGACACCGGTTCCGGGCGCCGTCCCCGCCCGGAACCGGCGGCTCAGCGCGGCTGGGGGACCTGCTCGGTGCCGTTCCACTCCTGGTACTGGCGGGCGGCAGCGGCGGCGGCCTGGTCGTCCTGGCGGTCGCGCACGCACTTGGCCAGGGTGAAGGTCGCGGTGATGACGTAGAGCAGGCCCATGCCGAGGAAGGCGCGCATCCACAGGTCGACGGGCAGGAGGACCACTCCGGCGCCCAGGCCGACGGAGGCGGCGGCGAAGGAGACCACGGACTGGAGGTAGAACTGGGGGGTGGACCGGGGGGTGGGGGCGAACGGGTTCATGGGCCCATGGTCTCCGGGGCGCGGGCGGCGCGCCTGAGTACGCCTACTCAGTACCGGCCCGGCACCGCCCGGGCGGCGGTCCGCGCGGTCAGGCCGGGGCGGTCGGCCGGTCCGGGCGCAGGGCCGCCAGGTCCTGTCCCGGTTCGCGGCCCATCGCCAGGCGGGCGGCGACCGCGCCCTGGTAGGCGCCCAGGGACAGGCCCTCCCCGCCCAGGCCGGTGGCCACGATCACCCCGGGCAGCCGCTCCAGGGGGCCCAGCAGCGGGAGCCCGTCGTGGGTGCCGGGGCGAAAGCCCACCCGGGTCTCCACCACGGTGGCGTCGGCCAGGCCGGGCATCAGCTCCAGGGCCGAGGTGAGGTTCTCGGCCAGCCCCTTGGCGGTGACGCGGCGGTCGAACCCGGCCTCGGGCTCGCGGGTGCCCCCGGTGACGACGCGGTCGGGGCCGAACGCGACGGTGTGGCTCTGATGTTCGCCGAAGCGCACCACCGGCCAGGGGCGGGTGTCGGTCCCGGGCAGCGCGAAGTGGGTCATCTGGCCGCGCACCGGGAACACCGGCAGCTCCACCCCGGCCACCGACAGCAGGCGCCCGGACCAGGCCCCGGCCGCCACGATCACCGCCGGCGCCTCCAGGTCCTCGCCGCCCACCCGCACCCCGGTGACCCTGCGGCCGTTCCACAGCAGGTGGGCGTCGCCCTTGCGGTAGTGCAGGCCGCGCTCCTCGGCGGCGTTGAACAGGGCGTCGCGCAGCACCCTGCCGTGGACGCGGGCCATGCCCTCGACGTACACGCCGCGGTAGGCGGCGTCCAGCAGGGGGAAGCGTTCGCGGGGCTCGCCCGGGGCCAGGCGCTCGACCCGGCCCATGCCCTCGTACCCGGGCATGGCTGCCAGGGTGGAGACCAGGTCGTACCCGGCGTCGTCGCCCTCCAGGTCCACGGACATGCCGCCGACGCGCTCGTACCCGGTGGCCTGGCCGTCGTCGGCGAGTTCGGCGATGAGCGCGGGCAGGTGGGCGGCGGCGCCCCGTTTGAAGGCCTGCATCCCGGGGTCCTCCCAGGGGAAGGGCCAGGGGAAGACGACGCCCTGCCCGGCGGCGGTGGCCTGCCCGGTGTGGGCGGAGTCCACCAGCGCGGTGGACACGCCCTTGCCGGCCAGGTGGAACGCCGCGCTGGCGCCGACGATGCCGCCGCCGACCACGATCACGTCCATCGCATCCTCCAGGGGTCCTCCGGGGCGGTCGACCACACTATGCCGCCGGTGCGGTGCCCTCCAAGCGTTCGGGCACGTGTCGGGGCCCGGGCCCGGTCCGCGCGGTGGGCGGGGAGGCCCCGCCGGGCGCGGTGCGGCGCGAACGAGCCGAAAGACCCGCGTGCCGTATCCGGGGGCGGGGTAGGCAGCGGCGATAGGTTGTGCGCTCCAGCGAGGAGCACACCCGTTTCCGGAGGTAGAACACGTGAACACGCACTCTCCCGGGGTCGCCCTGATGCGCCGGCCCGGGCCGGGCCTGGCGCAGGGCATCGTCACCCATATCGAGCGGGTGGAGGTCGATCCGGTGCTGGCCGCCCGCCAGTACACCATCTACCAGGAGGTGCT
Source organism: Nocardiopsis sp. NPDC006139 (assembly GCF_040614155.1). NCBI lineage: Bacteria > Bacillati > Actinomycetota > Actinomycetes > Streptosporangiales > Nocardiopsidaceae > Nocardiopsis > Nocardiopsis sp. NPDC006139. The sequence continues at coordinate 26,297 of NZ_JBEXTT010000008.1, read as the reverse complement.
GTCCTCGGCGGGGTGGCGGGTGTTCGAGGTGGACCCGGCGCCCGAGCACCCCGACTCGGTGTTCGTGGAGGACTCGGTGGTGGTGTGCGGGGACCTGGCGGTGCTGACCCGGTCGGGTGCGCCGGAGCGGCGCGGGGAGGTCGACGGGGTGGAGGCCGCGGTGCGGCGGCTGGGGCTGCGGGTGGCGCGGATCGAGGCGCCGGGGGTGATGGACGGCGGCGACGTGCTCCAGGTGGGCGCCACGGTGTACGTGGGCCTGGGCGGGCGCACCGACGAGGCGGGCGCGGCGCAGCTGGAGCGGCTGCTCAAGCCGCTGGGCCGGGAGGTGCGGCGGGTGCCGCTGGGCGCGGTCCTGCACCTGAAGTCGGCGGTGACGGCGCTGGGCGACGGGACCCTCATCGGGCTGGAGGAGCTGGTGGACGCCTCGGCGCTGCCGCCGGTGCGCCGTCCGGCGGAGGAGCCCGGGGCGCACGTGCTGCCGTTGGGCGGCCGGGACGTGCTGATCAGCGCGGCGGCGCACGGCACCGTCCACGAGCTGGCCGGGCAGGGGTGGCGGGTGCTGCCGGTGGACATCTCCGAGTTCGAGAAGCTGGAGGCGTGCGTGACCTGCCTGAGCGTGCTGGTCCCCGACCTGTGACCGGCCTCACCTCCAGGCCGTTTGCCATTGCGGCAAAGATTTTTGTGTTTTTTGCGGGCCGGGCCGCATCCTGGCCGTGGAGGTGATCGAGGTGACGGAGAACGGCGCCTACGACTACGACGTGGTGGTGATCGGCGGCGGTGCGGCCGGGCTGAGCGGGGCGGTCGCCCTGGCCCGGTCGCGCCGCTCGGTGGTGGTGGTGGACGCGGGCGAGCCCCGCAACTCCCCCGCCGAGGGTGTGCACGTGCTGCTGGGCCGGGAGGGGGTCTCCCCCCGCGAGCTGGTGGCCCGGGGCCGCGAGGAGCTGCGCTCCTACGGCGGTGTGGTGGTCGAGGGCGAGGTCGTGGGGGCCTCCCGCGGCGACGACGGCCTGTTCGCGGTGGCGCTGGGCGACGGGCGCACCCTGCGCTCGCGCCGCCTGCTGGTGACCACCGGCCTGGTCGACGAGCTGCCCGGCGTGGCGGGTCTGCGGGAGCGGTGGGGGCGCGATGTGATCCACTGCCCCTACTGCCACGGCTGGGAGGTGCGCGGGCAGCGCATCGGTGTGCTGTCCGTGGGCCCGATGTCGGTGCACCAGGTCCTGCTGATGCGGCAGCTGAGCGACGACGTGGTGTTCTTCGCCCACACCGCGGCGCCCATCGGCGCCGAGGACCGCGAGCGGCTGGAGGCGCGCGGCGTGGAGGTGGTCGAGGGCGAGGTCGTCGCGGTGGAGACCGACGGCGACCGCCTGAGCGGGGTGCGCCTGGCCGACGGCCGGGTGGTGGAGCGCGACGCCGTGGCGGTGGCCACCCGCATGGTGGCGCGCGCCGGCTTCCTGGCCGCCCTGGGACTGGAGGTGCGGGAGCACCCGATGGGGGTGGGCGAGCACGTGCCGGTGGAGGCCGGCGGCCGCACCGGGGTGCCGGGTGTGTGGGCGGCGGGCAACGTCACCGACCTGACGGCCCAGGTCGGCGCGGCCGCCGCGGCGGGCACCATGGCGGGCGCGCAGATCAACGGCGACCTGGTCATGGAGGAGACCGACCGCGCGGTCGAGCGGATGCGCGCGCGGCGGCCGTTCTCGGCCGGGGCCGAGGCGCGGGTGCACGAGGCGGTGGCGGGCGAGAGCCGCCACGGACTGTGACGCAGGAATGGAACGAGGGGGACGTATGGGGCAGGAGTTCGACCGGGCCTACTGGGAGGACCGCTACCGGGAGCACGGCCACGGGTATGGCGCGCCGCCCAACCCGCAGCTGGTGGCCGAGGTGACCGGGCTGGCCCCGGGGCGGGCGCTGGACGCCGGGGCGGGCACCGGGGCCGAGGCCCGGTGGCTGGCCGGGCAGGGGTGGGAGGTGACGGCCGTGGACATCTCCCAGGCGGCCCTGGACGCCGCCCGCGAGCGCGCGGCCGCGCTGGACACGGCTGTGGCCGGGCGCATTACCTGGGTGCGCACGGACCTGACCGAGGAGATCCCCGGGTCCGGGTTCGACCTGGTGTGCAGCCACTACGCGCACCCCACCGGCGGGTACCGGGCGTTCTTCGACCGGCTGGCGGCGGCGGTGGCCCCGGGCGGCACGCTGTTCATCGTCGGCCACGACCACGCCGACGACCACGGCCACGGGCACGGCGGGTCGCTGGAGCACTCGCGGGTGGGTGCCGCCGAGATCGCCGAAGGCCTCGACGGGAGGGAGTGGGAGGTGCTGGTGAGCGAGTCCCGCAGCCGCGAGGTCGACCGGGGCGGGCACCGGGCCGTCCTGCACGACTCGGTGCTGCGGGCCCGCCGCCGCGCCTGAGGCCGGGACCGGGGCGGGCGGTGCCCGCCCCGGTCAGAGCCAGTCGTGTTCGCGGGCGTAGCGGGCGGCCTCGTGCCGGGTCCGGGTCTGGGTCTTGTGCATCGCGTTGGACAGGTAGTTGCGCACGGTGCCCTCGGCCAGGTGCAGGCGCGCGGCGATCTCGGCGACCGAGTACCCCTCCCGGGTCTCGCGCAGCACGTCGACCTCCCGGTCGGTGAGCGGGGAGTCGTCGATGACGGCCAGCGCCGACACGTCCGGGTCGATCCACCTCCTGCCGGCGTGCAGGGCCGCGATGACCTCGGCGATGTGCGCGGGATCGGCCGCCTTGCTGACGAAGCCCCGGACCCCCAGTTTGAGCGCCCGGCGCAGCACCCCGGGGCGGGCGTGCCGGGTCAGCATGAGGACCACCTGTCCGGGGTGCTCCCGCCGCAGCCTGGCGACGGCCTCCAGGCCGTCGGTGCCGGGCATCTCCAGGTCGATGACGAGCACGTCGGGCCGGTGCCGCAGTACCGCCTCCACGGCCTGGGCCCCCTCGGCGGCCTCGGCGAGCACGGAGATGTCCCCCTCCAGGGGCAGCAGCGCCGCCAGTGCCGACCGCAGCAGGGCCTCGTCGTCGGCGAGCACCACGGTGGTGGTCATGGGCGTCCTCTCGGGGTCGTGGTCAGCGGCCGGTGTCCGCGGCGGGGAAGGACACGGCCGTCAGGAAGCGGCCGTCCTCGCGCCGCGCGGTCAGGGTGCCCCCGGCCCCGGCGACCCGTTCCGCCAGGGCGGCCAGCCCGCGCAGGGCGGGGGTGGGGCCCCGGCCCGCGCCGTCGTTGGTGATGATGATGCCCGTCTCGACCAGGGTGATCCCCACCCGGCCGGCCTGGGCGTGGCGCAGGATGTTGGTGGTGGTCTCCCGCAGCACCTGGCCGACCAGTTCCGCGGAGCGCTCGTCCACCTCTCCCTCGCGTTCCACCTCCACCCGGATGCCCGCGGCCTCGAACAGGTTCTTGGCGTTCTCCAGCTCCGCGGACAGGTTGAGCCTGCGCTGGGCGTAGGCGAGCTCCCGGGTCCGGGCGATGGTGTCCCCGACCAGGTCGTGGACCTCGCCCAGTTCCCGTTCGGCCCGGTCGGTGTCGGTGCGCAGGAGCCTGCGGGCCAGGGCCGCCTTAAGCTTGACCACGTGCAGGGTGTGGCCCTGGATGTCGTGCAGGTCGCCGGCGAAGCGCACGCGCTCGCGCATGACGGCCACCTCCGCCTCGCGCTCGCGGGCCCGCTCCAGCTCGGTGAGGATGTCGCGGACCGCGAAGACCAGGGAGACGAGGACGAACCCGGTCGCGGCGACGGCCGCGGTGGCCACCCCGTACCGGAGCGCGGCCTCCACGGGGCCCTCGGGCGCCAGCGCCGCCTTGACCGCGACCAGGGCCGCGCCGGCGGCGACGAGCGCCGCGGTGGCCGCCCTGGGGCGGCGCGACAGTTCGGAGACGGTGATGGTGGCCACGGCCGCGACGCTGTAGACGGCCGTGGCGGAGTCGGCGGTCAGGACCCCGAAGACCCACACGGCCGCGACGAAGGCCAGGCCGGGGAGGAGGACCGCGGCGCGGGGCTCGCGGCCGGCGGCCCACCGGTTGACGATGAGCATGGTCACGGCCAGGGCCGCGCCCATCATGACCGCTTCCTGCCAGGTCCCGGCGTCGGTCGCGATCAGCAGGGCGCCGACGGCGGCGATCGCCCCGGACACGATGTCCATGTTGAGCCTGCGCAGGCGCCCCTGGGTCTCCTCGGTCTGCTCCGGCCCCATGCGCGTCCCCCCGTGTCCGCGGCCGTCGGCGCGCCGGCCCGCGGACCCGGCGCGGCGCGCTCCCAGTCTGGCGGGGGCCGGGCCGCCCCCACCAGTGACACGGCGTCACGGTCCCCGCGCCGGGCGGGGGCACGGGTCACCCGGTCGGCTTCGGGCGGGGGTCTCAGGCGGCCTCGTCGAGGAGTTCGCGGGTGCGGTCGCGGGCGTGGTCGTAGGTGAGGCCGTGTTCGGCCAGGACCGAGGCCGCGGGTTCGGGCAGGCCCTGGCGGAGCAGGGCCAGCAGGATGTGGGCGGAGTCGATGGACGTGTGGCCCGCGGCGATGGTCTCGCGCAGGGACAGCTCCAGGACCTTCTTGGCCCTGGCGTCGAAGGGGCCGCCCAGGCGGCCGCGCCGTTTGGGCGGGGCGGGTTCGGCGGGCGGTGTCAGGGCCTGGGGGCCGAAGGCCTCCTCCAGGCGGCGGAACAGGGCGTCGGTGTCGATGCCCACGGCGCGCAGGGCGTGCAGTTCCCGGTCGTTGAGGCCGGCGGGGCCGGTCGGCGGGTCGGCGAGCATCGCGGGGGTGATCCCGGCATCGGCGAGGATGCGGGCGCCGGTGCCGCCGGCGCGGGCCAGGGTGAGGAGCAGGTGGGCGGGTCCGACCTTGGCGTCGCCCTGCTCGGCGGCGGTGGCGACGGCGTCGGAGACGATGGCGCGGGCGGTGCGGCTGAAGCGTTCGAACACGGTGTCACTCCCGGTGGGCGTGTTTCTGGTGGACGGCCTGGCGGGTGACGCCCAGTCGGTCGGCGATCTCCTGCCAGGACAGGCCCTGCTCGCGGGCGGCGCGCACGTGCAGGGACTCCAGGTGGTCGGCGAGTTTGCGCAGTGCGGCGACGGCGGTCAGGCCGGTGGCCGGGTCGAGCGGCGTTCCCTCTTCCATGGTGTCAAGATATTTTGACACGCTTTTCCTGTCAAGGAATCTTGACGCATCTGCCGTCGGCAGAAACCAGAACCGCCGCCGCCCCTTCCGCGTTGGAGACGGGTGAGAACACCACCGACCCCGGGAGACCCATGTCCGCCGTCCGCCTCGTCCGCAGCGCCACCCTCACCCCCGACGTCGACTACGCCTACGCCGCCACCGTCAACGGCCCCCTGCGCGCGGTGTGGACCGCCGGGGCCTGCCCCCTGGACGAGAAGGGGGCCACCGTCGCCGTCGGCGACGTCGCGGGCCAGGCCGAGCAGGTCATGCGCAACCTGCGCACCGCCCTGGCCGACGCCGGGGCCTCGCTCGCCGACATCGTCAAGACCACCGTCTACGTCGCCTCCCCCCGCCAGGAGGACCTGGTGGCCGCCTGGGACGTGGTGCGCGCCCACATGGGCGACCACGACGCCCCCTCCACCCTGCTCGGCGTGGCCGCCCTGGGCTACGACGACCAGCTCGTGGAGGTGGAGGCCGTGGCCGTGGTGGCCGATTGAGCCGATAATCCGATGACAGGACGAAGGGGGAGGCGGTAGACCTGTCCCCCATGGACGTCCACCGCCTTCCCACCGACCCCGAGGCCGCGGCCCGGGTGTCGGCGGCCCTGACCGACCCGGCCCCCCTGCGCGACAACGGGGGCGAGCCCGCGCCCGGAGGCGTGTGGGCGAACGCCCCGGGCGCCTCCCGTGAACGCGGCGTGCTGCTGTACGTGTACGGCGGCGGGTTCGTCCACCGCGACCCGGGGCTGATCACGGCGGCCGCCCGGCGGCTGTCGGCGGCCACCGGCCGCCCCGCCCTGGCCGTGCACTACCGGCTGGCGCCCGACCACCCCTTCCCCGCCCCCCTGGACGACGTGGTCGCCGCCTACCGCTACCTGCTCGCCGAGGGGTTCGCGCCCGGGCGCGTGGCGGTGGTCGCCGAGTCCTCCGGCGCGGCGCTGGCCCTGTCCGCGCTGCTCGTGCTCAAGGCGGCGGGGGACCCGCCGCCCGGGACCGTGGTGACCCAGTCCGCCGTCACCGACATGACCCTGGGCAGCCCCTCGCTGTCCGCCGACACCCCGGGCGACCCGGGGGTGGACCGCGCCCTCATCGCCGACCTCACCGGCCGCTACCTGGGCGGGGCCGCCCGCGACCGGGCTCCGCAGTCGCCTCTGCACGGCGACCTGGCGGGCCTGCCCCCGCTGCTGATGGTGGTCGGCGGGGCCGAGGCCCTGCTGGACGACACCCTGCGCTACGCCGAGGCCGCGCACGCGGCGGGCACCCGGGTGCGGGTGGACGTCCTGGAGGGGCTGCCGCACGCGTTCTCGCTGCTCGCGCTGACAGAGGGCGAGGCCGCCGGGGAGCTGCTCATGGAGCGCGTCGCCGACTGGATCGACCGCTGGGCCCGGTGAGGGCTCAGCGCTGGGCGGCCGGGCGCACGACGATCTCGTTGACGTCCACGTCGGCGGGCTGGTCCACGGCGTAGGCCACGGCGCGGGCGATGGCGTCGGCCGGGATGCTCGCCGCCCGGTACCCGACCATGAGTCCGGCCGCGTGCGGGTCCGTGATGTGGTCCGCGAGCTCGGACTCCACGACCCCCGGGGAGACGGTGGTCACCCGGATCGAGGGGTCGGACTCCAGGCGCAGCCCCTCGGTCAGGGCCCGGGCGGCGAACTTGGTGGCGGAGTAGACCGCCGAGGTGGGCACGACCTCGCGTGCGCCGATCGAGGCGATGGTGACGACGTGCCCCGAGCCCAGGTCGCGAAAGCGAGGCAGCACCGCGGCGATCCCGTTGTAGAGGCCCTTGACGTTGACGTCGAACATGCGGTCCCACTCGTCGACGAGCAGCGATTCCAGGCGGGAGAGCAGCATCACCCCGGCGTTGGCGACCAGGACGTCCAGGCGCCCGTGTTCGGCGATCACGTCCGCGACCAGGTCGGCGAAGGCGGCCCGGTCGGTCACGTCCAGGGTGCGGGCCAGGGCGGTGTGCCCGGCGCCGGTGAGCTCGTCGGCGACGGCGCGCAGGCGGTCCGCGCGGCGCCCGGTGAGGACGACGGTGTGCCCCTGGCCGGCGAGCCGCCGGGCCACGGCTTCGCCGATCCCGCTGCCCGCGCCCGTCACCAGGACGACCTTGTGCGTGCCGTGCGCGCCCGGGGTGCCGTCGGTGTCTTCGGTGGTCGTTGCGTGTGTGCTCATGGGGTTCACCCTCGCGGCCGCGGACGGCCGGGGGAAGGCCGCGGCGCTCCTGGGAGTGCCGCACCCGGGTTCCCGGTCAGGCGCGGGCGCGGTGGGCGCGCACCCGGGAGCGGGTGGCGCAGCGCTTGGAGCAGAACCGGCGCGCGCTGCCGCTGCCGGTGTCGATGAACACCCGGCCGCAGCCCTCGGCCCCGCACACCCCGCCCGGCGGGCGCTGGCGGTCGGTGAGCAGCAGCGCCAGCATCAGGCCGGCCGAGGCGGCGAACCACTCCGCCAGGGGCGCGTCGTCGCGGGAGTCGGTGTGGACGTGCCAGTGGGAGGCGCCGCCGTGGTCGGTGAGCCGGGGCGGGTGCGCGGCGGCCAGCAGGGCGTTGACCTTGGCGGCGGCCGCCGCGGTGGTGCCCGCCTCCAGGACGCCGCGGATCCGCGCGGCGGCCTCCCGCAGCGCGGCGAGGTCGCGGCCGGTGACGGGGTCGTCCTCGCCGTGGGCGCGCAGCACCTCCTCCACGCGGGCCGGGTCCGTGTCCGCTGCGGCCAGGGCGTTGACGAGGTCGGCGGTGCGGGCGGCGACGGCCCGCACCGAGCGGCCGGTCAGGGCGGTGGAGGTCGGCATGCGGCCACTGTAACGCCTCTTCTGTTTTGAGGCGTTACTCCGTAGCGTCCGGTCCGTGCGCGACGTGATGAGGTACCTGGGCGGGGCGACGGCCGCCCGGACGGGCGACGAGATGTCGGGGCCCGCGCTGCTCCTGCTGGGGGTGGCGCTGACCGGTGAGGCCGTGGCCGGCTCGGCGCTGCTCGCCGGGCTGACCGGGGCGGCCGCGGTGGGCGGGCCGCTGGTGGGCGCGCTGCTGGACCGCTCGCGGCGGCCGGGGCGCGTGTTGGCGTGGGCGCTGGGCGGGTACGCGGCCGGGTTCGCGCTCATCGCCCTGGCGCTGGGCCGGGTCCCGCTGCCGTGGGCGGTCGGCGCGGCGGTGGCGGTGGGGCTGCTCGGCCCGGTGCTCTCGGGAGGGTGGACGGCGCAGCTGCCCCGGGTGGCGCCGGCCCGGTGGCGCGCCCGGGCGGACGCCTGGGACGCGATGACCTTCGGCGCCGCCTCCCTGCTGGGTCCGGCGCTGGCGGGGGTGGTGGCCGCGGGGGCCGGTGCCGGCGCCGCTGTGGTCGCCGCGGCGGTGCTCATCGCCCTGGCGGTCCCGGCCGCGCTCGCGCTGCCCGGCGCCCCGGCGGCGCACGCCGCCGGCCCGGTCCTGCCCGGGCTGTGGGAGGGGGTGCGCGCGGTGTTCGCCCCGGGGGCGCTGCGCCGGGCCACCGCCTCCAGTTCGCTGTCCATCGCCGGGACCGGGATGCTCGTGGTGTGCGCTCCGCTGCTGGGGTCGCGCCTGCTGGGCGGGGCCGAGCAGGGGGCGCTGCTGCTGTCGGGGATGGCGGTGTGCTCGCTGGCCGCCAACCTCCTGCTCGCCCGCCGCCCCGGTGCGCTCTCCCCCGACGCGCTGCTGCGGGTGTGCGTCTGCGTCCAGGGGCTCGGCACGGCGGGCGCCGCGCTCGCGTCCTCGCCGCCGGCGCTGCTGGTGTGCCTGGCCCTGGTGGGCGCCGCCGAGGGGCCGCAGCTGACCGCCCTGTTCGCGATCCGCCACCGGGAGGCGCCCGACCGCCTGCGGGCGCGGGTGTTCACCACCGGGGCGAGCCTGAAGATCTCGGCGTTCGCCGCCGGCGCCGCCCTGGCCGGGCCGCTGGCCCAGGTCTCGCTCCCGGCGTGCCTGGGCGCGGCGGCGGCGCTGCACCTGGCCGCCGCCCTGATCCCCCACCGGTAGCGGACACATCCTGTCCTGCACTCCTGGCAGACTGCGGGTATGTCGACCACCACGTCCTCACGCCTGCTGCGACTGCTGTCCCTGCTCCAGACCCGCAAGGACTGGCCCGGCAGCGAGCTCGCCGACCGCCTGGAGGTGAGCGCCCGCACCGTGCGCCGCGACGTGGACCGGCTGCGGGAGCTGGGCTACCCGATCCAGGCCACCATGGGCACCGGCGGCGGCTACCAGCTGGGCGCGGGCGCCGCCCTGCCGCCGCTGCTGCTGGACGACGACGAGGCCGTCGCCGTCGCGGTGGGCCTGCGCACCGCCGCCCAGGGCGGGGTGAGCGGTATCGAGGAGACCTCGGTGCGCGCCCTGGCCAAGCTGCTCATGGTGCTGCCCTCGCGGCTGCGCCGCCGGGTGGACGCCCTGGGCACCTTCACCGTCCCCATGCCGGGCCGGGGCCCCAGCGTGGACGCCGACGTGCTGGCCCTGGTGGCGGGCGTGTGCCGCGACGGGGAGCGGCTGCGCTTCGACTACGAACGCCACGACGGCACCGTCTCGCGCCGCGTCACCGAGCCGCACCGCCTGGTCTCCCGGGGGCGGCTGTGGTACCTGGTGGCCTGGGACAACGAGCGCGAGGACTGGCGCACCTTCCGGGTGGACCGGATGCGCCCGCTCACCCCGACCGGGCCGCGGGTGCCCCCGCGCGACCCGCCCGAGCAGGGGGTGGCCGCCTACCTGGCCGAGCGGATGAACTTCCACATGTGGCCGCACCGGGCCCGGGTGCGGCTGCTCATCGGCGCCGAGGAGGCCGCCGGGCGCGGCATCGGCGAGTACGGCCGCCTGGAGCCGGTCGACGACACCTCCTGCGTCCTGGAGGTCGCGGGGGACTCGCTCCAAACCATGGCCTGCTACCTGGCCATGCTCGACGTGGAGATGCGGGTGGAGGAACCGGAGGAGCTGCGCACCGAGATGGCCGCCCTGGCCGCCCGCCTGCGCCGGGCCGCCGACTGATCCCGCGGGGGCCTCCTGCGGGAAGTCCGAGCGGGCACATCCCAGAACAACTACTGTGGGCAGTTACATGACTTCCTAGAGTGATGAAAGTGGGATCCGCGTGCTCACCCGGGACCGTGCCCTCCGACCGACGCCCGCCCTCGACCCCCCGCCGACCGTCCGCGACCTGTGCCCCGGCTACCGGATCGCCCGCTGGGACTCCCCCGCCTCCCTGTCGGCGGACCGGCGGGAACGCCTCCACATGATCCTGCGCGGCCTGGCCGCCCGCGCCTTCGGCGCCGACCACTCCGCCTACTGGCACGCCCGCGTCGAGGGCGGGTTCTTCGACCGCGTCACCTCCCTGGCCCTGATCCTGGACCACGGCGGGGTCCCCGTGGGCTGGGGCGGCTACCACCGGCTGCGGCTGGGCGGGCGACCCGCCCTGTACCTGGACGCCACCGGCGTGGTGCCCGCCCACCGCCGCACCGGGCTCACCTCGGCGCTGATGACCCACTTCCTCACCCGGGAGATCCGCACCCGGCCGCTGCGCGGCATGGACGTGGTCATGCGCACCCGCCACCCCGCCGTCTACGCCGGGTGGCTGCACGGCCTGGGCCCGCACCGGGTCTTCCCCAACACGCGCCGGGCCCTCCCCGCACGGGTCCGGCGCGTGGCGGCCGAGGCCGCGGACTGGCTCGGCGACGGCCCCGGCCTGGATCCCGACACCCTGGTGGTGCGCGACGCCTACCGGGTGTTCGAGGGCGACGTCTACGGGGTGCGGCCGCGCAGCGGGCACAGCGACATCGACGACCTCTTCGCCCGCACCGTCGGCCCCAAGGACGCCCTCATGGTGGTGGCGCACCTGGACGCGGCGGCACTGGCGCGCTGCGCCCTGGCCCGCGCCGCCCGCTCCCGGGTGCGGCGCATGCCGGCCCTGGGCGGGCGGCCCCGGCGCGGCGGGGCCGCGCCGGTCCACCCCGACACCGCGGACCTGCTCACAGCGGCACGGCCTTGACGGTGGGCGCGCTGTACACCAGCCCGCCCATGTCGCGCACCTTGTCGGTGAGCGCGGCCAGGCGCAGGCTCTCCTCCCAGGGCATGTCCGGGCTCTGGGACAGCCCGGCGGCGACGCACCGGGCGACCTCCTCGGCCTCGTACTCGTAGCCGTTGGCCCGGAAGGGGCGCTCGAAGGTCTCCGGCTCGCGGCCCTCGCGGTGCAGGACCACCTCGGTCGCCGCCCAGAACAGCGGGAGCTCCACCCTGCCCTGTGTCCCGGCCAGCACGGCCCGGTCCGGCAGGGTGGTGAGCGAGGCGCACGACAGGGTGGCGGTCGCCCCCTGCTCCCCGCGCACCAGCACCGTGGTGTGGGTGTCCACCATGTGGTCCGGCGACAGCCGGCGGGTGGCCCCCACCACGGTGAGCTCCCCCAGGTACCACGACGCCAGCATCAGGGGGTACACGCCCAGGTCGAGCAGGGCGCCGCCGCCCAGGTCGGCGTTGAACAGCCGGTGGTCGGGGTCGTAGGGGGCGTTGACGCCGAACTCGGCGGAGATCTGCCGCAGTTCGCCGATCGCCCCGTCGGCGACCAGCTCGCGGGCCAGGCGGTGGGCGGGCAGGAAGCGCGTCCACATCGCCTCCATGAGGAACACGCCGTTGTCGCGGGCGGCCCCGGTCATCTCGGCGGCCTGGAGGGCGTTCATCGCCATCGGCTTCTCCACCAGCACGTGCTTGCCCGCGTTCAGGCACAGCAGGGTGTGCGGGTGGTGCCAGGGGTGGGGGGTGGCCACGTAGACCACGTCCACGTCGGGGTCGGCGGCCAGCTCCGCGTAGGAGCCGTGGGCGCGGGGCACGTCCCAGGCGGCGGCGAACTCCTGGGCGCGCTCCCATGTGCGCGAGCCGACCGCGGTGACCCGCGCCGTGGGGGTGGCCCGCAGGCCTTCCATGAAGGAATGGGCGATCCCGCCCGTGCCGAGCACGCCCCAGCGCAGTACGCCGTTCTCATCTGTCATGGGGGCATCCTAAAAACCCGGTCGTCTCCGGGTCGACGGGGGGCGGGTCCCCGGGCCCGCCCCGGCCGCCGCCGCGGGCCCGGACACGGAGGGGCCCCGGCGCGCGGGCCGCCTCGCGCGCCGGGGCCGGGGAACCTCAGGAGCGGTGCTGCTCCCGGTGGCGGTCCTCCCGGGACATCCCCTGGCGCGGGACACCCCCCTCGTGCCCCTGGTCCCGCGGACGGCGCCCGCGCCCGTCCTTGGGATCGTCGCGCATCTCGACGTAGGGCTCCACGCCCTCGGGGAGTCCCCCGGAGACGGCCCGTCCGCGCTCGATCTCGGCGTTGAACTCCTCGCCGAGCAGGATCGCGATGTTGCTGATCCACAGCCACACCAGGAAGATCACCACCGTCGCCAGGCTGCCGTAGGTCCTGCCGTAGGAGGCGAAGTTGGCCACGTAGAAGGCGAAGGCCGCCGAGGCCAGGATCCACAGCACGATCGCCAGCACGCTCCCGGGGCTGACCCACCGGAACCCGCGCCTGGCGTTGGGCGAGGCCCAGTACAGGAGCGCGATCATGAACACCACCATGAACAGCAGCACGGGCCACTTGGCGATGTTCCAGACCGTCACCGCGGTCGGCCCGAGCCCCAGCAGGTTCCCGAGCCGCTCCGCCACGCCCCCCGTGAGGGTGACGCCGACCACGGTCAGGGTCAGCAGCACGACCATCAGCAGGGTGACGCCGACACGGATCGGCAGCGTCTTCCAGATCGGCCGTCCCTCGGGGACGTCGTAGACGACGTTGGACGCGCGCATGAAGGCCGCGATGTAGCCGGAGGCCGACCACAGGGCCACGGCCAGGCTGACCAGACCGAAGATCCCGGCCGCCGCCCGGTTGGCCTGCAGGTTCTCGATCGCCGTGGTCAGGAGTCGGCCGACGTCGGCCGGCACGGTCCCCGCGATGTTCTCGGTCAGGGTCCGCGTGGCCTCGGGTCCGGCCAGGCCCACCAGGGACACCAGCACGAACAGCGCCGGGAAGAGGGCCAGGATCGCGTAGTAGGTGAGACCGGCGGCGAGGTCGGTCAGGGAGTCGGCGCGGAACTCGGTCACGGTCCGGCGCAGGGAGGCCCACCACGAGGAGGCGGGCATGTGGGTCGGCGCGTCGGCCTCCTGCCGGGCGGAGTCCCGCGCACGCGCTTTTTCGGGATCGTGTCCCGCCATCTTCCGCTCCTTCCTCGTTCGTCCCCGGCCGCCGGGTCCTCGCACACCGGCCGGGAGAGGCGGCGGCCGGGCGGACGTCCGGCCGCCGCCGTCCCGTCCGGCCCCGTCGTGTCGCCCCGGTGCCCGGGGCACGACGGAACGTGCGCGGGCGGCCGGGTCAGGAACCGCGCATCTCCTCGGCGGCAGCCCCGGCCTCGTGCCGGGCGTGCTCACCGGTGGTGCGCGCGGCCTCGGCGGCGCTGTCCCTGACGTGCTCGCCCGCGGTCCGCGCGGACTCCACGGCCTGCTCCTTCACGTGTTCGGCGGACTCGGCCACCGCCCGGCGGACCGGTTCGACCGCCTCGCCGGCGTGCTCGCCCAGGCGCTGGGCGGCCCGCTGCTCGGCACGGCTCTCGGAGAGGACCGAGGCGGCCAGCAAGCCGGCGCCGAAGGCGATCAGCCCGGCGGCGACGGGGCTGCCCTGGGTCCGACGCACGGCCTGTTCGGGCACCGACCTGGCCAGGTCGGCTGCCTGGTCGGCGGTGTGCCGGACCCGCCCGGTCACCTCGTCGCGGGAGGGGGCGGCGCCCATGACCCGCTCCTTGAGCCTGCGGCCCCTGTCCCGGATCCGCCGGGTGCCGCGGTCGGCGATGCTGCCGGGCCGGGCCCGGTCCACGAGCCGGTCGGAGTCGTGGACCAGTTCGGTGCGGGTCCGGTCGATGTCCTGCCTTATCTCGTCGGGTGTTTCGCCCATTGGACATCCTCCTTCAGGGTCTCGATGGTCCGTTCGGGCTTGGGCGAGACCTCGCGCATGCGCTTGCGGCCCGTGACGAACAGGATCAGGGCGACGATCGCCCACACCAGGGCCACGGCCAGCGCGGCCCAGCCCGATCCGATCAACACCGCCAGCCCGAACACCGCGGCGAGGCTGAGCAGCAGCAGCGCCATGTAGGCGGAGAACCCGGCGCCGCTGAGCAGGCCCGCGGCCTTGCCGGCCTTGACCGCCTCCTCGCGGACCTCGGCCTTGGCCAGGGCGACCTCCTGCCGGAACAGGGTCTGCAGGTCGCCCGTCACCTTGCCGAGCAGTTCGGAGAAGGTGGGGTCGCGCCCGTCGTCCTCATCGCGCGGCGGTGGCTGCGGAACTGTCGCCATGTCGGCCTCCCTCAGTAGGGCCGCCCCGGCGTACCGGGGGCGGCGGGCGGCGGAGCGACCTCGTCCGGCTCCGGGGCGCCGTATCCGGGCGGCTCGTGGCCGGACGCCCCGGGATGCCCCTCCTCGTGGCGGTGGAGCCACTCGGCCGGGGTGTCGGGCCCGGTGTCCCCTTGGCGCGGCCTCGGCGTCCGCTCACCGGAGCCGGCCGCCTCGGGCCGCTCGTCCCCGCCCTGGTCCGTGAAGTCGGACGACGCCTTGAGGACGCGCCCGGCCACGAACCCGGCCAGTGCCGCACCGGCCAGGAAGGCCACCGGCCTGCGGCGGGCGAAGTCCTTGGTCTCCTCGATCAGGCCGTCGATCCCCCGCCGCTCCAGGAAGTCCGCGGCGCCCTGCCCGCCCTGCGCCACCTGGCGCACGACGTCGCGCACCGGGGACCCGGGGACCCCCTGGTCGGCCATGGACGACAGCTCGTCGGACCACTGGCGCAGGTTCTGCGAGGCCCGCCGGGTCTGCTCCCGGGCCTCCTCGCGCAGCCGCGACCGGACGTCCTCCGCGACGTGCACGGCCTCCGAACGGGCCTCCGCGGTCAAGGAGCGAGCCTGCTCTCCCGCTGTCGACGCGACCTCCCCGGCCGCCTCCCGGGCGGTCCCGGCCAGCTCTTCGACCTTTCCGGCCCCGCCCGCTCCCTCGTTCGAGTGCATCACCAAGCCTCCTCGAAGCCGGTCGTCTCCTCGGTTGGGGCCGCGCCTACCCGTGCCGCCCTCCGGCTACACATCGCACGCCGGGGCCCCGCGGGAAACGCGGGTCGGAGAGGGGCGGATACGCCCCGGACCGGGCGGCGGGAGCCGGGGCGGATACGCCCCCGGCCGTCCCCGGGGGGCGGGATCGCCCTTCTCCCGGCGGATTCGCGCCCCACGGCCCCGGTCCGGGGCCCCGGCCGGGGGCATCCTAAAAACCCGGTCATCTCCGGGTCGACGGGGGGCAGGTCCTCGGTTTCCGGCCGCCGGGCCCTTACCGTGTCCCCTAGGACGCGAAGGGGTCCGTCCGCAGGAATCGGAGGGGGACATGTCGGAGACGCTCGCCCACAGGCTCGGGGTCCGCGCCGGGGACCGGCTGCTCGTCCTCAACGCCCCCGAGCGGTACCTGCGGCTGCTGGAGCCGCCGCCCGACACCCACATCGACCTGGGCCCCATCGAGGGGGCCGAGTACGACTCCGTGCACCTGTTCGCGCTGGACCGCGCGACGGTGGACCGCGAGGTCCACCCGATCCTGAAGACCCTGTCCCCGGCCGCGGCGGTGTGGGTGTGCTACCCCCAGCCCGGCGGCACCATCATCACCGACCTGCGCTCGGACCGGGGCTGGGACGTCCTGGTCGACGACGGGTGGCGCCCCGCCGCCCAGGTGCCGATCGACTCGGACTGGGCGGCGCTGCGCTTCACCCGCGGCTGAGCGTCAGCCCCCGTGGACCCGGACGCCGCCGCTGACGGTGTCCACCTGGACGCGCGGGCCGTCGGAGGAGGTGCCCACCTCGATGTCGCGCCCGCCCGAGACGGACTCGCCGGTCACGTCGTAGTCGCCGGAGGGGACCCGGACGTCGATGGAGCCGCTGGTCGTCTCCACCACCAGGGTCCGGAACGGGGCGTCGGTGGCGACCTCCACCCTCCCGGAGACCGAGGAGATCTCGGCGGTGTCGAACCCGCCGCCCACGGCCACCCCGCCGCTGGTGGACTCGGCCTCCACCGACTGCGCGGCGAACCCGGTCACGTCCACGTCGCCCGAGGTGCTGACGGCGCGCAGCCGCTCGCCCTCGCCGGAGGCGCTGACGGCCCCGCTGGTGGACTCCAGCTCCGCGGACCCGGTGACCCCCTCGGCCTCGATCCGGCCGCTGGTGGTCTCGACCTCCACGTCGCCGGTGATGTCGGCGAGCTCCACGGCCCCGCTGACGGTGGACACCTCCACCCCGCCCTCGATGCCGGTGGCGGTGACCTCGCCGCCGATGGTCTCCACCAGCACGGCCACCCCGGCGGGCACCGCGATGTCGTAGTCGATCGAGCAGCCGCCCAGGAACCACACGCCCGAGCACTCGGCCTCGATGCGCAGGTCCCCGCCCTCGGCCTCGATGTCCTCGTCGGGCTCGGTGAGGGGGGTGCCGCGCAGCTCCCGGTCCACCTGGACCTCGTCGTTCCCGGCGGCGGAGAAGGCCACCCGGCCCCCGGTGCCGTTCTCGACGACCACGCGCTCGGGGGCGGCGAAGGAGTCCCGCCGGTCCCCCCGGTCCACGCCCACGTTGCCCAGGACCGAGACCGCGGTGACCGCGATGAGGGCCACCACCAGGACGCCGCCCAGCACCAGCCACGGTCCGATGCGGAACCCCGTGCCGGGTTCCTTGCTCGACGAGGCGTACAGGCCCCGTGCCTTGAAACTCACTGTCTTCCTCTCCGTTCGGGCTCTCGCCCCCTTGTGTCCCGGTGCCGGTCAGTTCCGGTCGTGGTCGCGCAGGTAGTGCAGGACCGCCTGCACCCTGCGGTGGTCGTGGTCGTCCTGGCCCAGGTCGAGCTTGGTGAAGATCGACCGGATGTGCTTCTCCACCGCGCGCTCGGTGACGGTCAGCCGGGCCGCGATGCCCGCGTTGTTGAGGCCCTGCGCCATCACCTCCAGCACCTCGGTCTCCCTGGGCGTGAGCCGGTCCAGGGCGCTGCCCCGGTGTCCGCTGAGCAGTTGCGACACCACCTCGGGGTCGATCGCCGCGCCGCCGCCGGCCACACGGCGCAGCACGGTCAGGAACTCGTCGATGTCGGCGACCCGGTCCTTGAGCAGGTAGCCGACCCTGGACATGTCGCGTCCGCCGAACAGTTCGGCGGCGTAGCGGCTCACCACGTGCTGGGACAGCAGCAGCACCGCCACGTCGGGGTGCTCCTCGCGGATGCGGATGCCCGCCTTGATGCCCTCCTCGGAGAAGGTGGGCGGCATGCGGATGTCCACCAGGCACAGGTCCACGTCCGGGTGCTCGGCGATGGCGGCCATCAGCGTGTCGGCGTCGCCGACCTGGGCCAGCACCTCCACCCCGGCGTCCTCCAGGAGCCGGACCATGCCGCTGCGCAGCAGCACCGAGTCCTCCGCGATGATGACCCGCGGCCCCCTGTCCGGGGCCCCGGTGTCCTGCGCGGCCCCGTAGGGGACCGTTCGCGCGTCGTGGCCGTGGAACACGGTTCTCATGCCTCCCAAGGGATGTCGGCGGTCAGGACGGTGCCCTCACCGGCCGGGCTGTGCACGGTCAGGACGCCGTCGACGGCGTCCACCCGGTCCCACAGGCCGTACAGGCCGCTGCCGGAGTCGGGTTCGGCGCCGCCGGCGCCGTCGTCGGTGACGGCGACCCGCAGCAGGTCCCCGCCCTGGCGGGCGGGCCGCTCCACGCGGTGGGCGGACACGGTGACGCGGGAGGCGCCGGAGTGTTTGGCGACATTGGTGAGCGCCTCGCACACCACGTAGTAGGCGACGCCCTCGGCGCGCGCGGAGGGGCGTTCGGGCAGGTCCACCTCGACCTTGGCCGGGACGGGCGAGCGTCCGGCGGCCACGGGCAGGGCGGCGGGCAGGCCGCGGTCGGTGAGCACGCGGGGGTGCAGGCCGCGGGCGACCTCGCGCAGGTCCTCCATGACCTCGCGGGACTCGCGCTGGGCCTCGGTGATCAGCTCCAGGGCGGCGCCGGGGTCGGTGCCCACGCGGGCGCGGGCCCGGGTGAGGGTCAGGGTCAGGGCGAGCAGGCGCTGCTGGGCGCCGTCGTGCAGGTCGCGTTCGATGCGGCGCCGTTCGGCCTCGGCGGCGTCGACCATGCGCAGGCGGCTGTCCTGGACGTGGGACAGGCGGCGGCGCATGCGCACCTCGGGGGCGTCGAACAGCAGGGCCCGGTGCAGCGCCACCTCGGTGGACACCGCGTACGGGGCCAGGCGCACCCCCACGAGCACGGACAGCGGGGCCAGGACCACCTGGACCAGCGGGCCGGCCAGGTCGGAGGGCTGGCCCTGGACGAGGATGAACACGATGCCGACCAGGGCGCCGACGGCGACGGCCAGTCCGCACACCACCAGGGCCACCACGATCCCGCCGAACAGCAGCCCGTGCAGGCCGGCGGCGGTGGTGTACACGACCATGGACCAGGCCTCGCGCCCGAACACGAACCGCCACAGCCGCGACCAGCGGCCGTCGGGGGCCAGCGGGTCGGGCGGAGCGGTCTCCACGATCCCGAAGACCGTGCCCAGCCGGTGCCGCTGCACCCGGCAGGCCAGCCGGGAGAGCAGGGTCGCGGCGGCGGGCAGCAGGACCACCATGACCAGGGCCTCGGTGAGGATGTTCAGCGGCCCCCCTTGGAGGGGGCCGTTCGTGCCCGGGGCGATGACGAACCCCACCCAGGAGGCGGAGACGACCATCAGGGTCGCGGGCACCAGGTAGAACAGCGACAGCGCGAGCGAGGTCATCAGGTGGGCCGTCTCGATCGCGCGCGTGCGCCAGGGGGCACCGCGGGCCGCTGCGGAGGTGCCCGCGGACCCGGCGGGGGCCCGGGGCGGGCCGCCGGGGCGTGCGATGGATGGACTGTGACCGGTCACGTGTCCCAATCTAGGTTCGGGGCGGCCGGGACACGATGTCATCAGCACGTGGACACGGGGTGGTGGTGGCACTACCCGGGGCGTGCGGGGTCCGCGGGAGAGGGGCGAGGGTGGGCGACGGGCGGGTCGAGGTGGGGCCGGTCCTGGCCGGTGTCGGCCGGATCAACATGCTGTTCGCCCTGGACGCGGCGCCTCCCGGGCCCCGCTGGCGGGCGCTGGGCGCCCCCGGCCCGGGGGCGGTGGCGGCGGAGGTGGAGCGGGTGCGCGGGAGCTTGGCGGGATTCGCCGGGGTCCCGGCGCGGGAGGTGGAGTGGCGGGTGGGCGCCTCGCTGTTCCAGCAGGGGCTGGCCACCCGGACGCTGTCGCCGGTGCTGGCCGCGGCGCTGTGCCACGGTGCGGCGCTGCGGGCTGAGGCCTTCCACCGGGACCCGGGGGCGAAGGGGCCCATGGTGCTGCGCACCTCCCAGCGGTGGGCGGAGCCGATCGCGCGCGAGGACCCCGCGGCGGTGGCCGGCCACATCGCCGCGACCGTCCTGGCCGGGGTGCTGGAGCCGGTGGCGGCCGCCCTGGACGCGGTGCCCCGCGGCACGGGCCGGGTGGCGCCGGGGCTGCTGCGCGGCAACACCGCCTCGGCCCTGGCGGGGGCGGCGCGTTCGCTGGGCCTGGCCCGGCCCGCGGTGCGGGAGGCGGCCGAGGAGGTGGTGCGGCTGCTGGCGGCGTCCCCGGCGCTGGCCGGGACCGGCTCCTACACCGGGCGCGACGCCGGCGGGGCCGCGGTGTTCCGGCGCACCACCTGCTGCCTGTACTACCGGGTGCCCGGGGCGGGGTACTGCGGCGACTGCGCGCTCGCCGCGCCGGGGAAATCGGGGTGACACCGGGCGGGGAGCGTGCCACGCTGCCCGGATGACCACTCCTGAGATTCCTCCCCTGTACCGGGACTGCGACTTCAACGGGCCGCTGTCGGACGCCCACGCCGCCCGGCTCATCGACACCCTGGGGCCGCTCGACGGCCGACACGTCGTGGACGTGGGCTGCGGGTGGGCCGAGCTGCTGCTGCGCACGCTGGAGGGCGCGCCGACCGCGACCGGGTTCGGCATCGACATCGGCGAGGGGGCCATCGCCCACGGCCGCGCCAACGCCGCCGCGCGCGGGCTGGCCGACCGGGTGGAGCTGGTGGTGGGCGACGCCGGGAAGTGGTCGGGCGGCGGGGCCGACGTCGTGTTCAACATCGGGGCCACCCACGCCTGGGGCGGCGAGCCGGTGACCCACACCGCCAACGCCTTGGAGGCGCTGTCGGGGCTGCTGCGGCCGGGCGGGCGGCTGCTGTTCGGCGAGTGCTTCTGGGTGCGCGAGCCCACCGACGCCGAGCTGGCGGCCATGTACGACACCCCGCGCGAGCAGTACCGGACGATGCGCGGGCTGGTGGACATGGCGCTGTCCTACGGGTTCCGGCTGTGGGCGCTGTCGCAGGCGTCCCTGGAGGAGTGGGACGACTTCGAGAACCGGCACGCCAAGGCGTGGGAGGAGTGGCTGGTGGAGAACCCCGGCTCCCCCGACGCCGAGGAGGTCCGCGCCCTGTCCGACCGGCACCGGGTGGCCCGCGTCGACGGCTGGCGCGAGGTGATGGGGATGGCGTACCTGACGCTCGTGCGGGTGTGAGGCGGGCCCGTGCGGCCGGGGCCCGCCCCGGCCGCACGGTGCTCTTCCACGCCTTCGCCGCGCTGCGGCCCGCCCGGCGCCGCCCGCGACGGCCCGCGGCCGCGGGGCCTGCCCCCGGGCCGCCGGGGCCGGTCAGGCGGCGTCGGCGGCGCGGCGCACCTCCTCGATGTCGATGCGCTGCATCGCGAGCATGGCCTTGACGGCCCGCTCGGCCCGGCCCGGGTCGGGGTCGGTGACCAGGTCGTCCAGCTCGCGGGGGAACACCTGCCAGGAGAACCCGAAGCGGTCCTTGAGCCACCCGCACTGGCTCTCCTGGCCGCCGCCCTCCAGGAGGGCGTACCAGTAGCGGTCGGACTCGGCCTGGTCGGCGCACGGCACCTGGAGGGAGAACGCCTCGCTGAAGGTGAACTCCGGGCCGCCGTTGAGGGCGGTGATCCGCTGGCCCTGGATCTCGAAGTCGACGGTCAGGACCGACCCCTGGGGGCCGGGCATGCCGGGGCCGTTGTGGACGACCTTGAGGATGCGGGCGTCGTCGAACACGCCGACGTAGAATTCCGCGGCCTCCTCGGCCCGGCCGTCGAACCACAGGCACGGGGTGATCTCGAGCTCGGTCATGGTGGTGTCCCTTCGGTGCGTGCTGCTCCGTCACAGGTACCGACCCGGCGCGGGGCCGGAACTCATCGCGGTCCGGACGGTTTTCTCCGGCGTTCTCCGCAGTCCTCCAAGCTTCCTCATCCTCCCCCGTGGAGACCTAGGATCAGGGGATATCCGGAAGTGGAGGGGCGTTTCGTGGAGCAGCGGTACTACTCGGTGGACCAGGTGGCGGAGCTGTTGGGGCTGCACGTGAAGACCGTGCGCGGCTACATCCGCGACGGGAGGCTGGCGGCGACGCGCATCGGCAAGCAGTACCGGATCCGCCGCGAGGACCTGGAGGCGTTCGGCGGGGGCCCGGTGGAGGCGCCGGAGCCGCAGGGGCCGGCGTCGGCGGAGGTGTCGGCGGTGGTGCGCCTGGAGGGGGTGGACCGGGACCGGGCCGACCGGGTGACGACGCTGCTCACGGCGGCGGCCGCCACCCCCGGGCAGGGGCGCCCGCCGGTGCACGTCCAGGCGGTGCACGACCCGGGCGCGCGCAGCCTGCGGCTGGTGATCCTGGGGGACGCGGCGGGGACCGCGGCCCTGTTGGACCTGGTGGACCGGGTCGCACAGAATTGATGTCTCACATTCTGATATTGAGATCTCATCTTTAGAGACGGCGGGTGTAGGGTCGGGGTACCGCGAACACGGCGGTCCCCCGACGGAAAGGGCGACGATGACGCGCTACACCCACGGCCAGCACCCCTCGGTCACCGACTCCTACCGCTGGCGCAACGCCGCCAACTCGGCCGGGTACGCGCTCGCCGAGATGACCCCGGGGCGCTCCCTGCTGGACATCGGGTGCGGTCCGGGCACCATCACCGTCGACCTGGCCGCGCGCGTCGCGCCGGGCAGGGTGGTGGCCGTGGACTCCTCCGCCGAGGCGGTGGGGCTGGCCCGCGCCACGGCGGAGAAGGAGGGCGCCGGGAACATCGACTTCCGGGTCGGCGACGTCCACGACCTGGACCTGCCCGACGCCTCGTTCGACGTGGTGCACGCCCACCAGGTGCTCCAGCACGTGGCCGACCCGGTGCGGGCCCTGTCCGAGATGCGCCGGGTGACCGCGCCTGGCGGGGTGGTGGCGGCCTGCGACAGCGACTACTCGGGGATGTACTGGTACCCGCGGCCGCCGGAGCTGGACGAGTGGATGGACCTGTACCAGCGCGCGGCCCGCGCCAACGGCGGGGAGCCCGACGCGGGGCGGCGCCTGCTCTCCTGGGCCCGCGCCGCCGGGTTCGAGGACGTCACCTACGCCGCCGAGGTGTGGGACCACTCCTCCCCCGAACGGCGCTCCTGGTGGGGCGGCATGTGGTCGCGCCGCATCCTGGAGTCGGACCTGGCCCGGCAGGCGGTCGCCGAGGGGCTGGCCTCCCCCGCCGACCTGGAACGCATCTCGGCGGGGTGGGCGGCCTGGAGCCGGGACCCCGACGCGGTCTTCGTCATCCCCCGCGGCACCGTCCTGTGCCGGGTCTGAGACGGCGGACGAACAAGGCCCCCGCCGGTGCGGACCGGCGGGGGCTCCCGGGGCGGCCCCCGGTCTGATTGGGTGGAGAACACACGGTCACCCCCTCGTCACGGCCGGAGCCCTCCATGACCGAACCCGAACACCCCCTCCCCTCCCCCGAGCCCCCCGCCGATCCCGGAGCCCGCCCCGAGGCCGGACCCGCAGAAGGCCCGGAACCGCCCGGGGGCCCCGACGCGTTCTCGGCCGTCCTGGGCAACGCCACCCTGCTCGGGCTGGGCTACCTGCTGGTGCGCCGCCCTCACTGGGCCCTGGCCGCCGCGGGCGCGGCGCTCGCCCTGGTCGCGCTCATCGCCCTGTTCCCGCACTTCACGGCCTGGAGAGTGCTCCTGGGGCTGGTGTGGGCGGGCGCGGTCGTGCACGCCTGGTGGCTCACCCGGCGCCCCGGCGGGACCCCGGTCCCGGGCGGGGCGGCCCCGCCGCGGTGGCGCACCCGGGTGCTCACGGGCGCCTGCGTGCTCCTGGTCGCCCTCGCGTGGCTGCGGCTGGACGCCTGGGCGATCACCCGGGACGCCGAGGCCGCGCACACCGCGGGCGACTGCGACCGCGCCCTGGCCTCCCTGCGCTGGCTCCTCCCGGCGCACGGGATCGCCCACGGCCCGGCCGCCGACCGCGGCGTCCAACAGCGCCAGGCCTGTGAGCTGCTCACCGCCGCCCTGTCCGACCCCGACCCGGCGGCCGCGGCCGAGAAGCTGGAGCGGTACCTGGCCGAACCGGGCGCGCTCTGGGACGGTGCCGGCCCCGAACGCGCCGAACTCCTGCTCGACACGGTCGTGGCGCGGGCCCGGGAGCAGGAGGCCGCCGGCGAGGCGCTGGGCGGCCACGGCCCCGCGGTGGCCGCCGTGGAGGACGCCTTCACGCAGCTGGCGCGGACCCTGGAGGACGCCCCCGGCCAGAGCGGGCGGGTGGGCGCCGTCGCGGAGTCGTTCCTGTCCTCCCTCGACGGCATGGCCCCGTGCCGGGCCCGGGAGATCGACGGCTGGCTGCTCGCCCAGGACTGGGAGGACCCCGCGCTGGCCCGTGTGATGGAACCCCAGGCCGAACAGGCGCCGGTCCGGATGTTCGACTGCGCGGAGGCCCTGGCCTCGGTCCGGCCCGAGGAGGGGGCGGGGGCCCACCAGGAGTTCCTGGCGGCCCATCCCGAGCACCCCCTGGCGGCGCGCTCGGCCGAGAGCCTGATCGCGACCGAGGAGTACTGCGCGCACCCGGCCGCGTTCCCGGCCGCGCCCGCCTACGAGGGGGAGGGCCCGCACGCGATGCGCGTGTCGGGGCTGGACCCCGAGGAGTACGGCTTCCCGGACTCCTGGCGGGCCGACACCGTCGAGGAGACGGTCCTGGTGGTCTGCGTGCAGGGCCCCGAACGGGGCTCCTTCCAGCGGACGTGCGCCTACGAGCCGGGTGAGGACCAGCTGCTGCTCCCGTTCTCGGGGTCGACGGACGTGGACTTCTACGCCAGCGCGTTCACCCTCCAGGCCTACGAGCTGCACAGCGGCGAGCTGGTGGAGGAGTACACCGAGGAGATCGGCGACCCCTGCCCCGAGGAGCTGGAGTACGAGTCCTACTTCCTCGACATCGTGCCCGGGGAGTACGACTCGGACTACTCCGCGGCGGACGTGCGCGGGATGTTCGACCGCCTCATGGACTGAGCGCCGCCCGGGGCTTCCGGGGCCGGGGCCCGGGGGCCCCGGCCCCTGCTTGCACTCGGCCCGCTTGTAAACCTATGCTTTACAAGTGCAAGAAGATTTGACGAATGCGCTGCGGTCGCTGAAAACGCACACGGAGGAGTTCCTCGCCTCGCGTTTCCGGACCGCGGACGAGGACTGGGCCGGCTCGATCGCACTCGCCCTGCGCATGCAGGCGGACGCCGACGGGGTCGTGCGCGCCGTCGTGCAGCAGGCGCGGCGCAGCGGTGTCACGTGGCAGGTCATCGGCGACGCGCTCGGCGTGAGCCGGCAGGCGGCGTTCCAGCGCTACGGCAGACCGGTCGACCCCAGAACGGGAGAACCCATGGACACCACCCCCCTCCCCGGTGCCGCCGAACTGGCGGCCTCGGTGATCGAGGACCTCGCGGCAGGCCGGTGGTCGCGGATCACCGACCGGTTCGACCCGGCCATGCGCGACGGCCTGTCCGAGGACGCGCTCGCCGCCGCCTGGGCGCAGATCGTCGGCATGTCCGGGGCCTTCGAGGGGCACGGGGAGCCGGAGGTGGCCCGTGCCGCCGACGTGACGGTCACCAACACGCCGCTCTCGCTGGAGGCCGGCGACTACACGGCGCGGATCGCGTTCCGCGACGACCGGACCATCGCCGGTCTGCACATCCTCGACGAGAGCCGGCGGCCGTGACCGCCGCCGCGCCCCCGGGCGGGCGCCGCACGAGCCGCCGCGACCTGCGCTCCGTCGCCGTCTTCACGGGCCTCGCGTTCGCGCTCGCCTGGCTCCTGGCGCTCCCGCTCTGGCTGGGCGAGGGGATCGCCGACCCCTGGTTCGCCCCTGTGGCCGTCGCCGTGATGGGGACCCCCGCGATCGCCGCCCTCGTCGTCGTGTTCTTCGTGGAACGGCCGCCGCACAAGGCGCGAACGCTGGGACTGTGGCCGCTGCGGCCGGCCCGCAGGGTGCTGGGCTACGCGGCGGCGGGGGTCCTCGTGCCCATCGCGCTCGTCCTGGCGGCGCTCCCGGTCGGCGCGCTGCTGGGGGTCTACCCGGCCGACTTCACGGGCTTCTCGGCCTTCCGGGAGGTCCTCGACGAGCAGGCGGGCGCCCTGGGAGCGGACGGAATCCCGGTGCCGGTCGGCGTGCTCGTCGCCGTCCAGGTCGCCGCGCTCCCGATGGCGGCGTTCGTCAACCTCCTCCCGGCGCTGGGCGAGGAGCTCGGGTGGCGCGGGTGGCTGCTCCCGAAACTGATGCCGCTGGGCACCCTGCCGGCCCTGCTGGTCTCGGGCGTGATCTGGGGGGGGCTGGCACGCCCCGCTCATCCTCCTGGGGTACAACTACCCGGACGCGCCGGGCTGGCTGGCCGTGGTCATGATGACCGGCATGTGCACCGTGGTCGGCGCGGTCTTCGGCTGGCTGCGGCTCCGGTCGGGGTCGGTGTGGCCCGCGGCCCTCGCCCACGCGGCCTTCAACGGCGCGGGCGGGACCTACCTCCTCTTCGCCGCGGCGGGAGAGCACATCGACACCACGCAGGCGACGATCCTGGGCTGGAGCGGGTGGATCGTGCCGCTCGCGTTCGTCGCGGTCCTCGTCGCCACCGGGCGGTTCGCCCCCGCGCCGCCCCCGCCCCCCGCGCCGTCGGGGCAGGACGCGCCTCTGGAGGACGCGGGGCCGGAACGCGCCACCGGCGGGTAGCCGTACCGGCTCGCGGGAGGGGCCGGCCCACCACCCGGCCGCCGACCAGGCGGGTGGCCGCCCGGACCATCAGGTCGACGGTCCCGTTGTTCTTGGC